>JAAZKX010000023.1 GCA_012799605.1 Bacillota bacterium
TCTTAAGCAGACCGGCAATAAAAATAATGTCTGAGACAATTACGGCTGATAAGAACAAGAATGATTCGACAAACCTATAGCCGAGGTCTATGAGTATAGGTTTAAAATTTTTTAAGGAGGTAAAAAGGTATTTGTTCAAAACATAGATGTTACCCTTAACCCAGCGGGTTCTTTGGCGCAGCCAGACCCTTAAGGTTTCTGGCTCCTGCTCCCACGAGACGGCGTGGGGCATAAAGGCGATTTGGTATCCGTGTAAATAGATCCGAATACTAAGTTCGGTATCTTCAGCAATGGCTTTATTATCCCAGCCGCCGATTTCGTTGAGCAGGCTCTTTCTGATGATAAAGTTAGTGCCCGGCAGGAGGCAGAGCCGGTATAATTTCCATTTGCCCCCCTGGACCATCCATTGGAAACTCAATGTTTCAATGTTTATAAAACGGGTCAACAAATTAGCTTTTTTATTGCGGGTGCGGAACTTACCGATTACGGCCCCATACCGTTTATTGCTCATAATTTCGGCTACTAGATAACGCAAGGAAACAGGTTCCGGTGTGTTGTCAGCATCGTAAACGGCTATGTACTCTCCCTCTACCTGCTTTAGACCTATATTTAAGGCATTGGCTTTTCCCCTGCCGCCAGTTTCGGCATCGGTGGTAATCATTTTTATCCGTCGCTGGGGGTGCTGGGCTTTGAGCCGTTGTAAAATTTCCCCCGTTTTGTCGCTGGAATTATCGTTGACTACAATGATTTCGATTTTATCAGGAGGATAACTCAATTTAAGCATGGCTAATATGGAGCGTTCAATAACTTTTTCTTCATTATGAGCTGGAACTAGAATTGACACTAGGGGATATTCGGAGCTGGAACGGGTCCAGCCAACCTTCTTTTTCATAACTTCCGCTTGAAAACTATAGCCGGCGAAGGCCAAGCGGACATTGAAAAGAAGCAAAGCCCAGATGGCAAAAAGGGAATATAAAAAAAGGTAATCCACAAAGTTTAACATCTTACCCACTTCACCTAAATAAATTTTCCCGGCCTTGCCTTCGGGCCCGGATGAATATAACCAACAACCGCAGGCAAAGAAGTGCTGACACAAAGACTAGCAGGGTCATTGCCCCTTTGATTAAATGTAAAAACAGCAGCGGCGATTCCTTTGCTTTCAAACTACTGACCGTTATAGTGCCGCCGGTGGACCTAATGGTATGTTTATCTCCTTTAACCCAATTGTCCTCCTGTTTCAAGTCCAGAAACCGGACATCATGTTGCTTTAAGGCAGCGATTATTTCCTTAAGGTGGGCGATGTCACAAAAGGGGTGAAAATAAAAGCCGGCCGTAAAATCCCTCACCAGAGAAACCCAAGTGAATTTTTCTAAAATTTGCTCGGTCGATAAGGGGTTGTCCGGATCTACATAGCCCAAGTTTTCCGGTAGCAGTTGGTTATATAAAGGGGAGTTATGCAGGCGGAAGGGATAGACTGTGGTCGTAAAACCTTCGTCCGAAGTCTGAAGATGGCCAATTATAGTCGAAAAGCGGGCCTTCAAATGCGGATAAGCGTCCTGTGAAACGGCATAATGAGGGGGCTCGAAGGCCAAGGGGTGTATGCCAGCGGCGACACAATCGTCGATACCGGCATTGATACGTTCATGGATCCATTGGGCCATATCCACATCTAAGGGGCGGTCTTTTTCGCCGTCCCAAAATTCAAATCCTTCCCCGGGCATATCTTTATGTATTTGATGGGTGTAGCCATGCAGCAGGATCGAGCCACCTGCATCTTGCATGTATCTGATCGCTTGGGCAAACTCTTCCTGGTTATGGAGATAGTGAGTATGATCATTTTCGCTATCATAGTAGGCCGGGATTAAAGCCACCATAAAGGGTATATCTTGGCTAGCAAGAAAATCGGCAATTTCATAAAGGGACTCTGGAGGCCGCAGGCA
>JAAZKX010000024.1 GCA_012799605.1 Bacillota bacterium
ATATAACACTCCTTTGCCCTGGGTGTCCTTGCATGACATCCAGGGCCTTTTTCATGAGATCTCCTTTCTCATGTCGCCCCTGTAAGTCCTTCCTTGTTGCTTTGCCTACTTAAATATTACACTCCCAAATAAGGGCTTAATGTAGTGCGAAGCGTTTGAGCCCTTACAGATGAGAGAACCAAAATTATAGCCCGGGCGTGAACACACCCGGGCTATAATTACTTATCCCATCTATTTATCTTGTTGTTCTTCCAACGCTTGCAGCCGCTTTTGGATTGCCGCCAGGTTCTCCTCGAGCAGTTTGGCTTGGGCAGCTAACGTTTTCTTCTCATCAGCTGCGCTGCCGGGGTAAAACGGTGGTTGAGCGGCGGGAAAAGGGCTGGCACCATAACCGGGTAGCATTCTCGCTCTCAGGTAGTGTGCATACCCGCGACCACGGCCGCGGCTAAAACCTAGACCCCGGCCTCTAAAGTTCATCGGGTTTGCAAACCCCGGAGTATCATAGCCAGCACAAAAGCCCATCCGCCTGCCAGTCAGCGGCCCCCTTGCACCTGGACCTGTTCCATCACCAAATGGCATCATATATACCTCCTTTCAGTTCGAGGCTTTATAATCTTATGTCCACCTATATTATATCTCGGTTATGAGCATATGTCAATAACACTAGTAAAAATTATCAGCGCCCCTTAAATTCGTTTTGCGCTGGCATTAAACTATCTAAGCATCATGCTAATTAATTTTAAGTAGTTGATTGACAAAATTAATATAAAATGATATTATTATTACCGAACATAAAGGAGGGGTTATAATCATGGCCCACGTCGCACCGGGAAAATGCCCCATCTGCGGTCATGAACTCCGGGTGAACAGATTGTCCTGTGCTTTTTGTTCCACTAAATTGGACGGAGAATTTACCAGTTGCAAATTCTGCCGCCTGCCAGCTGAACAAAGAGAGTTCATCGAAGTATTTATCAAATGCCGGGGCAGTATTAAAGAAGTTGAAAAAGAACTGGGAATTTCCTACCCCACCGTTCGGGGCCGTCTCGATGCGGTAATAAGGGCTTTGGGTTATGTGGTAAATAATGACGCTTTAGCCGGGGACCGCCAAGATGTGTCCGCCGAGGTATTAGATGCACTCGATAAAGGAGAAATTTCCGCTGCCGAGGCTGCCCGCCGGTTAAGAAAAAGTCTAACTAAATAAGAGGAGGTGGGTTAATCATGTCCGTAAGCAAGATTAGGATCCTACAAATGATAGAAGAAGGCAAAATTACAGCCGAAGAGGGTAAAGATTTGCTCGAGGCCCTGGATCAATCAGCCGAGATACCAGCTGGTAGTGCAGCGAGTGGACGGTTTTTGCGAGTCCGCATCGATTCAGAGAAAGGGACAAAAGTTAAACTAAAGGTGCCGTTAGGCTTAGTCAGGGTAGCATCTAAGCTATGCGAATTTGCTACTTATCTTATCCCGGATCAAGCCCGCCGGGAATTAGAACAACAAGGAATTAATATCAGCGATATCGATTGCGCCGAGCTTGTAACTTTGCTAGAGCAAGGGCTCAGCGATGGCGATTTAATCGACGCCGAAGCAATAGACGACAAAGAGGGCCTAACCAAAGTTAAAGTATATATAGACTAAGTCTTGTGAACAATCGAGACATACTGTTTCCGCTACTTACTATTTAGCCAAAGATGGGGTGTATGCCCGTGTGGAAGCTGCCTTGGCCCACTTACCAATAAAAATTGCCTATAACCCCCACTCCATGATGGGCCAAGGCAGTTCCTTAGCTACAGGGATTAAAGCAGCTTCTTCATCCTTTTCATGGTAAAAATTGCCCACTTTCGAATAGCTCGGGGTATAGCAGCTCGCGGTTGTCTGTTGTAACGGTAATTATCGTTACATCTTTTCGGGCTCGGATTTTATTTAAAAAGGGTACGGATAAAGGCTTAATAACCCCCCTAACAGGAACTTCACTCTCTAGACAATCCATCACCGCCCGCTGGAAGTTCCAGGCTACCCGCTCCATAAACCCTAGCTCGTCCATAATAATAATATCCGGCTGTCCTTTCAAACAGCGCTTAAGCAAGCTTACGCCCAGGGTCTCGAAAACCTCGGTAAAAATTTTCTCAATGCGCCCGCCCAGCCCACGAATAGCTATGATCCGGTCCGGCCCGGGGGTAGATATAGGCGGTTCATTGCTGCCCAGTAGGTAAAAACCATGACCGCCATCTTGACCAACAAAGGGCAATGTTCTAAAACCTGCGCTTGACAGCCGATAATCCGCCAACAACCGCCTAAGCAAAGTGCTTTTTCCCACCCCACGCTCCCCGGTCAGAAATATATTCTTAGTCATGGTTAGCCTCCCAACTTGCTTTAAATTGCCCTACAGCCTGAAACAGGCCTTCGCTATTGTTGCCCGATTGCCTAACCCCATTTTACCATGTTTTTGCTAATATCGACAAAGATAATAAAGAAGCCCCCGGCACATAACCGGGGGCATTGATTTTCCAGTTAAAACCAGTGCACGCTAATCCACTGGGGGTAATAGTTGCCGTAGTAACCGGGGCTGCCTCTTAAGCCGCGCACGATTTCTACAGCCGGTTCCGGTCGCGCCAATGATTGGATATAAAGAGAGCCTTGGTCAAACCGTTCCAATCTTAAAAAGATCATTTCATCGCCGGCAGGTGATGGAGTAGGGTAATAATCAGCTGTAGCCGAAGGTCCGGCGGTAAGGGGTCGGGTTTGGCCCTTTGCGTTTAATATCTGGACCCGCTGCTTGGGAACCATTACTTTGGGCAAGGTATTGAAATCAGCAGCCACTTTTGCTTCGGTTCCGCGGCAATATATCAGCTCGCCGGTGGATAGCCATACCGGTTGGGAATCCACATAACCATCCTGGCCGCAATCACTACTAACTTGAGTGGCCAAATCGAGCAATTCCAACTTTTTGTTCACTACTACATCACGCCCTGTGCCGGCAATGTAAGCAAATTTATCGCCGGATGGTGAAAAGGCCATCCAGTTTGGATATTTAAGCCCGGCCCTCAAGCTGATCGCTTGTCCTGACCTTAAGTCGAGCACTTCGGTTTCCACAGCATCAGCGGTTAAAGATCCTGAGTTTTTTCGTAGGTGATAAGCCAAATGCTGCCCATCGGATGACCACTTTAAACTGATAATAGCCCAGGTGTTAAACTCCGGATCAACCGGTTCACTGTCATAATATGTATAAAGATTCCTACTATTTCCGTTCAGATCCAGCCGCTCAATTCTAGGTGGCTGTGTTTCAGTCCGCGGATACGATATCGCGATGCTATCCCCGTCCGGATGCCACGCCCAGGAAAGAACTGCCGCCTCAGTAGTAGCTATCGTGTTAGGATAAATTTCATCAGGCCGGATCTCAGCATGTTTTATTGTATTCGCCGCATCTTTTTCGGAGCGTACAGTATAAATTAAACAATTTCCCTGCGGAGACCATAAAATATCCCCATGAACCGGATCTGTATCCACTAACCGGGCTTCGCTACCTTGGGCCGCGATCACCCACAAATACCATTCGTCCTCACCTTTGACTGACTGTTTATAAGCTAGCCAATTGCCATCTTGGGACCAACCACAGATTTGAACCGAGCCCGAATCGGTAACCTGTTTCGGCTCAGCCTTGGGTTTGCGTCCATCCAGCAGCCATAGTTTTTCTTGATCAGTAAATGCGATCACGGCCTCAAACGCCCGCTCCCCGATGCGTTCCGGCGGTATCCGGCGCTTGCCCGTGATAATACGTACTTTATAAGCGCTGGCATCCCAAATTACTGTAGCCCCCAAATTTTCAGCTACGAACCGAAGCGGTAGGTAAAGTTTGCCGCCTGTTGATCGGGCTTTTACTGGCAAAGCAATTGGTTCACTATTTTTCAGCACCTCCCCAGATCTAGCTAGGTGAAATAAGAAGGTGTTACCATATTTAGTCATCCAAACAGTTTGATCATCATTCCAGTCAAAATTGGCATCAAGGCAACGGGCCAAATCCTCGATCGTTATCAATAACGATCCATCAGCCCATCGAAGCGGTGAGGATAACAACGCCGGCTCTCCATCAATTTCCACCGCCGGGACCGGGACTGACGCTGCCGCCGCTGACGTCCCCGATACCACCAGCGCTAACCCAATCACCAAAACCACCGGGGCACAAAATCTAGCCTTACCCATATCAAGTGCACCTTCTTAAAAATTATTTATCATATATTAAAGAGGTTATCAAAGCAATAGTAACACACATATTCATAAGCAAGCAATAAAAACGCGCCCTTCCCTAACCCCTGTTTGGCCCAAAATGCCCCTATGGACAGCCATTTTAGGCCGCGCATAGGGGCAAAAATAGCACACTACCTTCAATTGGCTGTTTTTACCATCTAGCGGTCGGTCAGAGGTGGAATTAAATTAAAATCCGTATCTTGATAAGACAACAGTAGCTGCAACATATCCTCGCCATACTCACGGGCAAATCTTTCGTTCACATTGGCACAAATCTTTTCTCCCGTTTCCCCAAGTATGCTTTTGACAAGGGCCGAGAAAGTCCAGTAGACATGCCCGCAATGATAATCAAAAGGAAGCTTGGCCCGGCTCTCATCTACCGCGTACCCTTTCTCTTCAATGTAAGCATCTTTCATAACAAATTCGCATTTGCCTTGTTTATGCATTGTGCTTTTCACTTGAAAGGTTAAGTAAGGATTAAAACCACGTGCGATCGCCAAATCAATATGTTGGCAATACAGACAAGCCCCGTCAATAAGGCCCATCTTTTTATACTGCTGCTGCCAAGGGCACTCGTAAATAACAAAGCGGTAGTCAGGGCTTTTTGATACAATTTTCGTATGGTTTTGAGCGGCAAAATATTTTTCGGTATGAGACCACTCCCCGTAAGCAAGATAAGCGGCAAAATCTAGTTTTTTCCCATCGCGCAAAACCCGTTGAGCCATACGATTGCCCCTTTGTTCACCATATCTTTGGGTAGCCATTACAAAAATATCATTCCCGACCCGAGGACATTTTTCTTTTAACTCTTGGTAAAAGGATGCTGAAATAAAAGCATGATGCCTTTCATTAAGTTCCAAAATGATCCTTGCCTCCTTCTTTGTCGATAGTATAAATATGCCAATACGCGGATGGGTATCAGAAAATATAGCAGCAAAAATATGGCAAACAGAAGCTAAGCCCTTTAGCACTAGTCCGCTGTCGGTAGACACCATGTAATGTATATCAGGGTTTGCTGCAAAAGGCAATAGGTTTATTTAGGTAAAGAGTGGATTAATAAAAACCACCCCGGAATATGGTCGTGGCCTTGACAAAACTTCACCCGGAAGGTATCATGTGACCAAATATACCAAACCAGTCATGGGGTGCTATCTCCTTATGGGAACTGCATTTACTGACAACGAAAAAGTATTGATCAGGGAAAAACTGCATCGGGTGGCCCAAGAATGTCTGCAACAATACGGCATTAAAAAAACAACCGTGGATCAAATTGTACGTGAAGTTGGTATATCAAAAGGATCTTTCTATAATTTTTATCCCGGAAAAGAAATCCTTTTTTTTGTGGTACTGGAAGAATATCAAAAAAGCCTTATCGAGCGCCTTAGCAAAGAGCTTGAAGTTGCACCTAGGATAGATTCTGACATCTTTTCCGCTGCTATCTTCAAACTTTACCGATCCCTTAAAGAATCTTTTGTCATCACCATCATCAAAAACCGGGAACTTGACTACCTTATGAGAAAACTTCCGCCGGAACTTATTGCCGATCACCATTCATTGGATGAACTGCTGCTGGAACAAGTTTTCTCTTACCTTCGACCCCCCAAAAATATAAGTACTGACGTTATCGCTGCCGCTTTAAGGGCCCTGTTTATGATCTTGATCCATGCCGAGGAAGTCGGGGAAGAATATATGGACCAGGTCCTGCAGCTTCTTACCCAGGGCCTGGCCCAACAAATTATCAGCGGAGATGTGCTGCCATGAAGGAAGTTATCAGCACCACCGCTTTAACTAAAATATATGGAACCCTACGGGCGGTGGATAATCTCAATCTATCTATAAAAGAAGGGGAGATTTTCGGTTTTTTGGGCTTAAACGGCGCTGGTAAAACTACCACTATCCGCATGTTACTAGGGTTGGTAAAGCCTAGTTTTGGGGCCTCCTATTTGCGAGGGAAAAAAATAAGTACCAACAGCAGCACTGATATCTGGCATCAGGTGGGTTTTGTGGTGGAAACGCCTTATTCATATCCGGAGTTGACAGTATTTGAAAACCTCGACCTAATCCGCCGGCTGAGAGGGATCAAGGATAAAAACCGAATAAACCAGATTAGCAAAGTGCTTAGGCTGGAGCAATATGCTGCTAAAAAGGCGGGCCAGCTTTCGCGAGGAAATATCCAACGGTTGGGCCTGGCCAAAGCCCTTCTTCATCAGCCCAACATCTTGCTACTGGACGAACCTACCACTGGGCTTGACCCGGCCGGGATTATTGAAATCCGCCGGCTATTGATCAGCTTGGCTGATAAACATAGAGTTACAATTTTAATATCTAGCCATAAACTGGCTGAAATCGCTAAAATAGCAACCAATATCGGTATTATTCACCACGGCAGGCTCATTAAAACAATCGGCCGCACGGATCTAAAAAAACAACTAAAAAAATCCCTTCTGGTCGAGGGACGCGATCGGAAAGCATTAAAATCCATTCTCACCCGGGCCGGATATGAGATTTATAGCCCAACCACTAAATCAGGCCCCCTGCAAATCCGAGATAAAAATGCTGTAGCCGCTCCAGAGAAGATCGCTACCTTGCTGGTAAATGCCGGCCATCCCCCGACGTTACTTAAAGTCCAGCAGGAGGATCTGGAAACGTTTTTTCTCAGGTCTATTCAAAAAGCTGAACAAGAAAGGGAGATCGCTGATGTCTAGGCTCATAACCTGCATTTATATAGAAGGAAAAAAACTCCTTCGTTCCCGGACTCCTGTTGTAACTACTCTAGCCCTAACAATGATCCCCTTTATGGGCGGCTTTTTCATGTTTGTTCTCAAAGACCCTGCCCTAGCCCTTAAGCTAGGCTTTATTTCCACCAAGGCCCAATTGTTGGGGAGCGCCGATTGGCCCTCCTATTTTAACCTCCTGACCCAGGCTATCGCTATCGGCGGGATTTTAGTTTTTGGCTTTGTTACCAGCTGGATTTTCGGGCGGGAATATTCTGACCGAACTGTAGTCGATCTTTTGGCTGTGCCTACACCACGAAGTATTATTGTGCTGGCAAAGTTTATCGTAGCAACGCTGTGGTGCTTCGCTTTGTCCTTATATGTATTAATTCTTGGATATATCGTGGGTAAGCTCGTAAATATCCCCGCCTGGTCCTTTCCTGTCACCAGCCAAGGAGCCTATAAATTCCTTGCCTGTTCTTTGCTGACCATATCACTTTCCACTCCAGTAGGCCTTGTGGCCAGTATTGGCCGGGGATATTTACCACCGCTTGCTTTTACCACCCTGGCCTTGGTATTAGCTCAAATTATGGCTGCCATCGGCTATGGTCACTATTTCCCTTGGTCCATTCCTGCCCTGGTCAGCGGCATTACCGGTGGCAGCCACCCTGTTTTTGATCAAACCAGCCTTACCATAGTTCTTTTAACCTCTACCTTAGGATTAGTAGGTACAATCCTCTGGTGGCAATATGCCGACCAGTATTAGTTACCTATTCTTGCCCTCAAAATCAATTTTACGAAAAGCATGTATCAACGGGAGCGCTAAAATAACACTGCCCATACCTTGGATAATATTGCCCGGTACGCTGGCCAAAGCTACACGAAAGCCACGCATAATCCCCCCGGCAATATAGTAGCCTAATACCATCCACGCTGCCGCCAGCACCATAGCGGCTACAGTCCGCCAGCTGATACGCTGATATTTCTTAAAATGGGCTTGAGCCAAAGAGCCGACAATAAACCCTTCCAGCCCTTTGATCACCAGCGTCCACGGAGCCCAGTGAGTATAGGCGAGCAAAAGATCAGCTAAAGCTGAACCAATTCCTCCCGCCAGCAAAGCAACTGCCGGCCCCATGAACACTCCGGTCACAAAGATCATTGTATCACCGACATTGATAAACCCCCGAGTAGCAATCGTGGGAACATTGATCACCATTGTCGCCACCGCCACCAAGGCAGCAAACATCGCTGTGAGAACTAATCGACGCAGATTCATGTTAGACACAAGTCTCTCCTCCTATTTGTATTGTAGTTAGAAAACTAAAGGCCCCGGCGATCCAGGGCTGTTTTCGAGGCGGCGAGAAGAGAACCGGCTAGCATTTTGGCTTATTAGATACCAATTGAGCTACCGCAGTTCAGTCTTCGCCCACTCCGACTATACGGCCGGCTCCGGATTCTCACCGGATCAACTGCTGAGGCTGTCGGGCTCGTCCTCTCAAGGAGGCATCACCAGCGGTAAGGAATTGGGGACAAACTAGGATCCCCGCACCTTGCCCCGAAGACATCCACGCTTATTTAATTTTCTGCTCGTTTTTATTATAGTACTCGTTTTCTGTTCAGGCAAGAAGTATTTGATTGCTTAAAAATAAACCGGGGTATCAGCCCCGCTTTAGGCGGACGATCTTAGCTATTAAACCTGCCACCGCCCAAAGAAGGAATTATATTTTTTCTGTCCAATAACTACATAATGATACCTAAGGGTCAAGATTGTGTAAGTTCGATTTCTGGCAAGATTTAATTCCTTTCCCCTGGGTATGATAATAAAAACCAAGGAAGTGGTCTGGATGGAAATCAGAGAACAGGTAATCGTCCCTCTGGGCTACGGCAAATACGTAAGGTCTGATAAGGTTATCGCCTTGGAGCCGATCGAAGATGACCGCGGTCCCGGCCGCCGAACTTCTGTTTATGTAGAACAGCTTCCCCGTCCCATTATCGCTTCGCGATCGGAGCACACAATCTTAAAAAGTATTGTCCAAACCCCACAGGAAGTGCTAGAGGCCACCGCCGCCCTGGAGCTGCTCCAAGACCTTTTGGATGATATAAACCAGATAGGCCCCATGCTACGAAAAAGCATTAAAAAGGAAGCCGGCCTTGATTTAGACAAGTTTGCCCAAAAGATAGAAGAAATATTATTTTACCAAGGTGATTTGGAACCATAAAAAACGGGCCTTTTAGGCCCATTTTTTGTCCTGATCTTTAATTCCGGCTTACAGCCGGGCTTTCAACTTGGCCAGCATATCTTTCGTCATAGCATCCAAATCATACTTTGGTTCCCAGCCCCATTGCTCTCTGGCCGCAGAATCGTCCATGGAATTGGGCCAAGAATCAGCGATAGCCTGCCGCACCGGATCGACTGCATAATCCAATTCAAATTCGGGGATTATTTTTTTGATAGAAGCCGCTATATCTTCAGGAGCAAAGCTCATAGCTGTAACATTAAAAGCGTTTCTATGGATAAGTTTGTTGGGGTCAGCTTCAAGCAGTTGAATGAAAGCATCGATAGCATCAGGCATATACATCATATCCATTTTGGTACCCTGAGCTATAAAGCTGGTATATTTTTTGTGTTTTAAGGCTTCGTAATAGATATGGACGGCATAATCGGTGGTGCCACCCCCGGGCAAGGTTTGATAAGAGATTAAACCTGGCAACCGCAGCCCTCTGGTGTCGACTCCATATTTATGGAAATAATAATCGCACAGCAGCTCTCCGGCTACTTTAGTCACACCGTAGATAGTATTGGGCCGCTGTATGGTATCCTGAGGGGTATTGTCTTTAGGGGTCAAAAGCCCGAATACCGCAATCGAACTGGGAGTAAAGACAGCGCAGTTTTCTTCCCGGGCTACCTCGAGCACATTATAAAGACCATTCATATTGACATTCCAAGCTCGCTGTGGGTTTTCCTCTCCTACCGCCGATAAAACTGCCGCTAAATTGACGATGGTATTAATTTTATATTTTCTGACCGTCTCGGCCAGTTGCTGGGCATCAGTAACATTGACCACTTCAAACACGCCGGATTCAATTAAATCTTCGTGGCCCGGTTTAATCCGTCTACTGCTGGCGATAACATTCGCAGCACCATAGCGCTCGCGGAGGCCTCTGGTTAATTCGGAGCCGATTTGGCCCAAAGCGCCTGTGACTAAAATCTTTCGCACAAAGATCCCCCCCATTTATTTTCAATGGCCGCCGGCCAAAATACCCATCTTTTGGCCTACCTGCTCGAATATCTCTACTGCTTGATCCAGTTGTTCCTTGCTATGCGCGGCCGTAACCATACATCTTACACGGCCGGTTCCCCTAGGGACAGTCGGAAACACAATCCCGGAGACAAAGACGCCTTTTTCTAGCAGTTGTTGGCTAAATTCCATGGTTTTGGCCTCATCCCCGATTATAACCGGGGTAATGGGGGTTTCACTCTGCCCGGTATTGAATCCCAGCTGGCCCAAGCCCTGCTTAAAATAGTTAGCGTTTTCCCACAACCGGTCAGTATATTCGGTCGTCTCCATGAGCATTTTAATCGCTTCGATAATAGCCCCCGCAGCCGCCGGTGGCAAAGTAGTGCTAAAAAGCACTGGCCTTGAACGGTGGTTAAGCCATTCGTACATGGTCTTTGATCCGGCCACGTAACCGCCGACAACTCCAATAGCTTTAGATAAAGTACCTATTGTAAAATCGACCCGGCCTTGTAAACCAAAATGGTCTACTGTTCCGCGTCCGCTTTCACCCAATACCCCTGATCCGTGGGCATCGTCTACATAAGTAAGGGCTTCATACTTTTCCGCCAGCTCGACGATCTCCGGCAATTTGGCAATATCCCCATCCATGCTAAAAACACCATCGGTGATGATCAAAACATTATTGTACTCTTGCCGTTTCTCGGCCAATATTTGTTCGAGATGATCCATATCAGAATGGCGAAATACTGCCCTATCGGCCCGGCTTAGTCTAACTCCATCTATAATAGAAGCATGATTGAGTTCATCGGATATGATCAGATCACCCTTGTCGGTAATAGCTTGGATTGTGCCGGCGTTGCAGTTAAAGCCCGACTGGTAAATAAAAACAGCCTCTTCCCGTTTGAATTCAGCCAGTAGCTTTTCTAGCTCTTCGTGGATCGCCATGTTGCCCACTATCGTCCTTACTGCTCCAGCACCGGCCCCATACTTCTCGACCGCTGAAATGGCACCTTGCTTGAGCCGGGGGTGGTTAGCAAAGCCAAGATAATTATTGGAAGATAAATTGATAACTTCTTTCCCATCCAGCAGTATTTTAGCTTCATTAGCACCCTGTAAAACCGGCAGCTTCCGGTATACGCCCTGTTCTTTTAAAGCCTCGATCTTCTCCCGCAAAAAACCCAGTTCATGAACGTTACTCATTGATATCCCTCTTCTCATCATGATCGAACTCTTTCTTTATTTTATCCTATGTTATCTGGGTACAACGCATTTATTTTAGAATCGCAGCCTAAACCTCTGGGCATGGGAGAGCCTTTATCCCAGTAAAAAACGCCTTCAAGATAGCGCTTTACTGGTTGTAAGTATAGAAATTTTACCAGGATTTGGCCCCTTATAGATACAAGTTAAGAGGCCGCACAACCAAGAAAAGATCCCGGCTTGGATCAGCGGCGGGCAACAACTCCGCCAGTGATCCAAGCCAAAGCTAGTCGGGTGCCTAATATTGATTACCCGAGTTGGAACGCCTCTTCGATCGATTTTACATAGTTCATTACGATGTTTTCGACCAGCATTTTCCCATATTCCGCCGTTGCGCGGGTCGGGTCTGCAAGAGCACCTGAGGCGGGAACCAGGCCCTCATATTGGGGGAAAACTTCATAACGCGGCAAATTAGCCTCTACTTTTAGGGCTTTGTTCATATCCACAACTCCAGGCTTGATATAAAGCATCAAGGACGTCTCTAACAGACCGGCATGTTCCAAGTCCCAGCCCGGGAACCCGTCCGGCCACAGGGTTTCAGTAAGCTCCTGATCGATCATATTAACAAAGGAGGATTTTATAATTCGCACATCATCGCGGCCACTTGCTCTTAAAGCCAGATCCACAGCTTCCGTTAACATCATTGCGTTCTCATAATGACCATCTAGTATGACAATCTTTCTGGCCCCGTGCCGGATAAACTCAGTCAGAATATCCCTAACTAGTAAAATAAGCGTTTGGGCATTGAGCCCGGTGGTGGGGAATAGCTGGCCCCCGCCGGAATGAGGTTGCGATTTGTATCCGTACCATACAGTCGGTGCTACAATCGCATCAATTTTTTTCGCTACTTCCTGGGCTAGAAATTCGACCTGATAGGCATCAACACCCAAGGGCATGTGATAACCATGTTGCTCGGTAGTGCCTACCGGAAGAAGTACAACTTCCTCGGCAACACGTTTTTGATACTCAGGCCACGGTATGTCGGCCATCATTATTTTTTTCCCAGAACCCATACTAATATTTTCCTCCTGTTATTGAAGTAAGCTCTGATGTGGCAAATCAAAAGGCCCGGTCACCTATTTCATTTGCCCTTTTAAAAGCCCCAGTTTCTCTTTCTTTTTGAGCATAGCACCCAGAAGATCCATGATCAGCCGAGCCCCTACCATTGCAGTCGCGCCGTTTGGATCGTAGCACGGAGCTACCTCCACCAGATCCATACCGATAACATCGCCCCGTTCGGCCAAACCGACAAACAGTTTGCGGACTTCGTCATAAGTCAGGCCACCGGGTGAAGGAGTACCGGTTCCGCTAGCATACGTAATATCCAATCCGTCAATATCAAAGGTAATGTAATAGCGCTCATTTTTCGGGAACTGTTCGATCAGAGCTTCTACCCCACCCATAGACCTCATATCCTCAGGCGATACAATCTGGCTGCCGTAGTTTCTGGCATCTTCAAAATCGTGCTTTCTGCTGCTTCCGATACCGCGGATGCCAATTTGCCACATCTTATCTACATGATCCATTTCAGCCAGACGGCGCATGGGGCTTCCGTTTCCGAACCTTTGTCCCGAGCGGTGATCACACCAATCCAGGTGAGCGTCAACTTGAACCACATTAAACGGCCCGGCTTTTTCCAGGCCATAACCGAACGGTATGGACACTGCATGGTCCCCGCCTAAGCCGATAGGTACTGCCCCTTGGGCTACAATTTTGCTGACCATGGCTTCAATATTCTCGAAGCACTGAACAAGATCCCCGTGCACCATATCCACATCGCCGCAGTCAACGATCCGGGTCGGTGGTGTTAGTATCATCTCGTCATTAACTTGATCGTATACGCCATTTAAGCCAAAACTGTACAGCATGGATGCATTTCTGAGGCCTTCTGGGCCCATTTTGGCTCCGGGACGATATTGCGTAGCCTCGTAGGGCATACCCACGATCGCCACATCAGCATCTAGCTTGTCTAGATCCGAACAAACAGGGTACTTACCAAAGGAGCGAATCCCAACGAAAGGAAGATCCAGTTTAGCCTTTTCTTGTTCCTCTACACATACATGGTACCGACTACGAGCCATTTTTTAACTGCCTCCTTTATTATGATAGCAACATTTAAGTTAATATTTAATATGCCCTCGCGTGCTCCCAACCAACAAAACCTTCGTTGTGTTTGTAAAAAGGAAACAGGATTAAACAAAAGGTCTGAATTACTCATATAAAGGATGGGACTGGCACAGCTCCTTCACCCGCGACTTTAACTCAGCCTTAACACCTTTTTCGTTAAATCTGGTTAATGCTTGGGCAATTATGTCAGCCACTTCATCCATATCAGCAGTAGTAAAACCACGGGTGGTCAAAGCCGGCGTTCCCATTCTAAGTCCGCTGGTTACAAAAGGACTTTCCGGATCAAAGGGGATAGTGTTTTTATTTACAGTAATATTAATCTCATCGAGCATGCTCTCAGCATCTTTCCCCGTTAATTTTTGCGGTCTCAAGTCAATTAAAAGCAAGTGGTTGTCAGTACCACCTGATACCAGCGTAAAGCCACGATCCTTAAGTCCCTGGGCCAAAGCTTTCGCATTATCGACCACATTCTGCTGGTATTGTTTAAACTCGGGCGAAAGGGCTTCCAAAAAAGCCACCGCCTTACCAGCAATTACATGCATGAGGGGCCCGCCTTGAATTCCGGGAAATACAGCCCGGTCGATATTAGAGGCTTGATCCTTATGGCAGAGGATGATCCCGCCCCGTGGGCCTCTTAAGGTTTTATGGGTGGTGCTGGTAACAAAATCTGCCACCGGCACCGGATTAGGATGAAGCCCGGCAGCTACCAAGCCAGCAATATGAGCCATGTCGACCATCAAATAAGCGTCAACTTCACGGGCGATCGAAGCAAAAGCTTCAAAATCAATAGTACGCGGATAAGCACTGGCCCCGGCAATGATCATCCGTGGACGTTCTCGTTTGGCAATTGATCGGACTTCATCATAATCGATCAGCCCTGTTTGCTCATTAACACCATAATCTACCACTCGAAACCATTTGCCGGACATATTAATGGCATGACCATGGGTAAGATGACCCCCATGGGATAGCCGCATGCCCAAAATAGTATCGCCTGGCTCTAAGGCGCTAAAGAACACCGCAGTATTAGCCTGAGCACCCGAATGGGGCTGGACATTAGCGTGCTCGGCGGCGAACAGCTGGCACAATCTCTGCCGTGCTAAATCCTCAACCACATCGACAAACTCACAGCCGCCATAGTAGCGCCGACCCGGATAGCCCTCAGCATATTTGTTAGTCAAAACAGATCCTTGGGCTTCAAGGACAGCCCTGCTGACAAAGTTTTCCGAAGCAATGAGTTCTAAATTACCCTGTTGGCGCAGCATCTCTTTTTCAATGCTAGCTGCAACTTCTGCGTCTATCTTCCACAATGACTTCACTGAAAGATTCCCCCTAACATAAACAACTTACAACCGCACCGATTAAGTTAACGGGATCCGGGTCAAGGTAGCTTTTAATCCTGTTCGGGGTCGTATGGTTCCCCAAGTTTCTCCGGCTGTACCGTACGGCCGACAAACCCGGCCAAGGCAGCACAAGTCAGAAGATAAGGGAGCATATTATAGAACTGGTGGGGTATGATATCCAAAGCACCTAGGGTTTGTGCTCGTGTCTGCAGGGCGCTTGCACCGCCAAACAATAAGCAGGCCAAGCCGGTTAGAGCTGGATTCCATTTACCGACCACAATCGCCGCCAGCACAACAAAGCCTCGGCCACCGGTCATTTCCTGAGTAAAGATCCGCACCTCACCCAAAGAAACAGCTGCTCCCCCCAGACCAGCCATCAAGCCGCTCAAAGCGATCGTGGCGTACCTTATCCGCTCAACTGATAGGCCAGCTGAACGCACAGCCTGAGGATGCTCGCCGGCAGCGCGTACATTTAGGCCCCAGGTAGTACGGTATAAAATCCAGGCCCCGATGATCGGAATAAGATAAGCCAAATAAACATGGGCAGTTTGTTGGAAAAAGAGCTGTCCGACAATCGGTATTTTGTGTAGCAGTGGGATCTTGATTACAGCAAAACCAGGAACGCGTACCCCTGACAAGTGCCCAAGCAGGGCCCGGTTAAGGAAGTTGGTTATTCCAACCGCCAGCAGGTTTATCGCTTGTCCGGAGATGATTTGGTTTGCGGACAGAGTAACGCTCATATAAGCATGGATTAATGAGCATAATAACCCTGCCAGCATAGCAGCCATAACTCCGACTAAAACGCTGTCAGTATAATAGCTGCCGAGGATTCCAAAAAAGGCCCCAATTAACATCATACCTTCGATGCCGATATTAAATATTCCACTTCGTTCAGAATAAACACTTCCTACGCTTGCCAAGGCTACAGGGGCGGCATAGCGTATGCTGGCAGCAAGCCAGTCTAAGATAAATATCAAATTACCATGCACACTTAACCCCGCCCTTCCGCTGGAGATTTTTTGCTAAAACGAAACAGTTTTTTAATAACAGATGGCCTGTGTGATAGAACAGTCCCTGCAGTAACAAAGAGAATAGTAAAGGCTTGAATAATAAATACGATCGAAACTTCAATACCGATTACCTGCTGCATGCGGGTAGCCCCAGCCCTTAAAGCACCGTAAAATGCTGATGATAATATTACCGCCAGCGGATTATTGCCAGCCAATAGCGACACCGCAATCGCGTCAAACCCATATCCGGGCGAAAAGTTTGCATATAGCCGGTGGAACAACCCTGCCACTTCACTCGCTCCAGCGATGCCAGCCAGACCCCCGCTAAGCAGCATGATCTGCATCCTGGTTCTTTCCATCGGGATGCCAGCATATTCTGCCGCATGAGGGTTAAAGCCTACCATTCTAAGACGGAACCCACTTGAAGTGTGGTTCATAAATATATAAAGGGCGATGGCTAAAACTATGCCAACCAGCAATCCGACATGAAGACTTGACCCCTTGAGTAGAATCGGTAGCCGGGCCGTACTTACAAGTTCAGGTGATTGCGAATATGAAGCTCCCTTTTCTCCCAGGGGCCCATACACTGTGTTTGTCAGGTAGCTCACCAAGTAGATGGCTACGTAATTTAACATCAGGGTCAAAACAACTTCGTTTACACCTTTATAAGCATACAGGTACCCGGGCACAGTCGCCCACAGGGCGCCGAAAACAAAGCCTGCTGCCAATACGAGCAATAGATGAAGCCATTGTGGTACCGGTAAAGGCATTAAACCGACTATGGTGGCACCTACAGCCCCCAGATACAGTTGGCCCTCGATACCAATATTGGAAACACCGCAGCTGAAACTCATAGCGACAGCTAATCCTCCCAATAGCAAGGGAGTCATGCGCACGCCGGTAACAGCCAAGCTGTTGATATTGCCGACAGAGCCTTTAAACAAAGCTCCATAGGCAGCCAAAGGTTCGTATCCGCTGAAATAGATCAAAATGCCAGCAAGTAAGAGAGCCAATGCGATGGCGATAATAGGGCCTACTATAATGTCTTTCGCCTTTTGAAGAGCGCCTTTAAGACTCCAACTGTTCATTATTAGCCCGTCCTTCCTGCTCCGAAGTTCGCAAACCCATCATCATCTCTCCTATTTGTGGTAGATTGGATGGATCAGGAGTAACTTCGCCCATTATTTCTCCTTTAGACATAACAATAATACGATCACTTATCGACATAACTTCTGTAAGTTCAGTAGATATATATAGTATAGCGGCGCCTTGATTGCGTTGTTCGCGCAGTAGGTCTTGCACATTTTCAATCGCACCTACATCCAGTCCGCGTGTGGCTTGAGAAGCCAGAATAAACGCCGGTTTCTTTTCTAACTCACGTGAAAGAACCACTCGCTGCTGGTTACCGCCCGATAAATGACGGGCAGGCGCCTCGGGGCCGGAAGTGCGTATATCAAACTCCTTGATAGCTTGCCTGGCATGTTTATAAACAGTTCCCCAGTTAATAAAATACCCGAACTTTTTGTACTGTGGTTCAGAGATAGTTTTTAAGACCAGGTTTTCAGCTATACTAAAGTCAAGTACCAAGCCAGTACGGCGTCTGTCTTCAGGAATATAACCCATAATCCGCGGGTCTTTAACCACACCTGTAACTGTTTGCCCATTGATCGAAATGCTGCCTTCAGTAACCGGACGGATACCAGCAATACATTCGGCCAGCTCACGCTGCCCATTTCCATCTACCCCGGCTACACCCAAGATCTCCCCCCGGCGTACTTCAAGCGAAATGTTATTTAAAGCAGTAACACCCTTATCGCCGAGGCAGGTAACATCTTTAATTTCCAACACCTTATCACTGCTGGCATCCGTAACCGCCGGCTGCTTGCGGGCGAGCGATATGGCTCTACCGACCATCATTTTAGCAAGATTGTTAGGATTAGCTTCTTTAGATGATATGGTCCCGGTCACCTGACCATGGCGCAATACAGTTATGCGGTCACTTACTTTTTTAACCTCATTTAGTTTGTGGCTGATGAAAATAACAGATTTGCCCTGAGCCTTTAGCTGGTCAATTACCTTATATAATTGCTCGACTTCCGGGGGCGTCAAAACCGCAGTCGGTTCATCCAAAATTAGTATATTCGCCTTCCGGAATAGCACTTTGAGGATTTCAACGCGCTGTTGAGCCCCAACTGGCAGCTGCCAGACGGGTATCGTCAAATCCACATGGAGGTCATACTCGGCCGCAATTTTTCCTAGCTCAACCTTTGCCTCGTTCAATTCAAGAAAAGGGGGACGGGAGGTTGGCATACCCAGGACAATATTCTCAAGGGCGGTAAGATTAGACGCAAGCATGAAGTGTTGGTGCACCATGCCGATACCATAATTAACTGCTTCGCGTGGAGAATTGATTGTAACCTCAGCACCATCAACATATATTTTGCCTTCGTCAGGTTGGTGTATACCGTATAACACCTTCATCAAGGTACTCTTCCCAGCCCCGTTTTCCCCAAGCAAGGTATGAACTTCGCCCTTATATACATCAAAATTAACCGAGTTGTTAGCCACGTTGGAGCCAAATTGCTTCGTTATCCCTTCCATACGGAGAATGATATCAGACATGTATGCCGCCCCTCCCAAAATAGAATGACTTACTATTCAAATCAGAGCTAGAATTGGATTTTTCCTTCTCCGAGGTCCTGTTGGATCTGCAGAACTTTTTCCCTTACCTCTTCCGGTACTTTGTCGGAAAAAGCACTCATGTTGACGCCACCTTCAGCAGCGCCGAGGGCAATAATCTTTCCGCCCTCTTGCTCCATAGTAGCTGCGTGATAAACCAAAATTCCAGGGCTGGCAGCCCCACTACCTATGTGGCAATTCGGACCCAAATGGGTCTGGTCAATATATTGTCCGATAACCATCGCCCCATAGTCTTCAGCAGCAGAAAATAGGCCGATTTCCCCCGAATCTAGGTTGTTCAAAATAACGTCTCCACCCGATTCAATAAAAGCAATAGTTGCTTCCCGGCCAATCTCAACGTCGTCCCAGCTACCTGTAATGATAAACCTAAACTCCGCCTCGGGATTGACGTATTTCAGTCCAGCCTCAAAGCCTCTCTTTTGATCCGAGATTACCGGAATTTCTTCACCGGTTATTTCAGCTACCTTGCCGGTTTCAGTCATAAGGCCAGCGAAAGCACCGGCTACGAATCCTCTGTGCTCAAAGTTAAAAGTAACACACGAAACATTATCAGCAACTTCGGTTCCATTGGTGACCACAAACAGGGTTTCGGGGAATTCTTTAGCGACTGTTAAAGCAGCCTGCATGTACTCGCCGCCGTGACCTATAATAACGTCATAACCTTCTTGGGCGTAATTACGAAATACCTCGATCTGTTCGGCCTGCCGAACTTGCTCAGTATACGCAATTTTAATACCTTCTTTTTCAGCCTCAAGCAGGCCTTTGTAACCCTCTTCATTCCAGGCTCCATCGTCGATTAGAAAAGGAAAAAGCACTGCAACTTTCTTTTGACCATCATCTGCTTCTTCTGAGCCCGAACAACCTGATAGAGCCATAGCAACGATAAGAAATAGAATGACAGGTACGAAGAAACGTTTAAACATTTTTTCACCTCGTATAAAATTAGTGTTAACGAAAACCTCAAAGCCCGCCTGGAAACCACATCCTATCCCTGACGCTAAACCACCCCCCTCATAGTACCTCTGGGATTATATCATCCAGCTACAATTACTGTCAACAACCGACAAATTTCGGCAAAATTAGGTACTATTGGGCATTTTGTTCCACCTTGCTAGCATTTAGACTTCCATCCTATAATTTTTAGTCAAGCCCCAGTATTCACCTCAGTTTAGCGGCAGCACCTTTTAAAGGCTTAATTCGGGCCAGGGCCGGCCCCAGCTAGCCGAAACTTTACTTGTTTATGGCTTACCGCCCTTTTTTTCCCTCACCCATTGTCTAAAAGTAACAGCCGCGGGGACGTAGTTGACCGTTCCCTCCTAGAAAGTGAACTCAATAAACCAAATGGGGGCTTGATCTTGTCCATGCTAGAGCGTTCTCTAGAATCTTTCGTATTCGCATTAGTTCTTTTGCGCGTTTCCGGGCGCAAGTCGTTGTCTCAATTAAACTACTTTGACTTTTTTACCGTTGGCATAGTAGCCAATCTGTTTGCCAAGTACATCACCGATCCGAACCAAGGGAGAAAGATCTTTCTGGCTCCAGCGGCCATCGTGGCTGCTGATGTCCTGGCCAGCAGATTGGCTATCAAAAGCAGCACGGCGCGCAGAATGCTAGAGGGGAAACCTGTGATTTTCGTCAAAGACGGTAAGATCATAGAGAAAAACATCGCTAAAATGCACTATAATATAGCCGAAGTGTTAGCAGCGTTAAGATATAAAGGCGTCTATGACCTCAATGAAGTGGAGTTTGCCGTATTGGAAGTTGATGGAACCATAAGCGTACTAAAAAAACCTCAAAGCACCCCGCTCACGCCAAAGGACATGGACATCCCCACCCAATACAAAGGCCTCCCCTCCATAATTGTTCAAGAAGGAAAGATACTGCTGGAAAACTTGCGCAAAAATAATCTGAGCCGCAATTGGTTAGCCGAAAGATTAAAAGGCCTGGGAGTAAATGATATCTCCCAAGTCTTTTTAGCCTCGTTAGCCCCAGACGGATCGCTGTACGTGGATTTAAAAGGCACATAACAAACCTACCGTGGAGATGCCCCACGGTAGGTTTGTTGATAGGATCCAATCTTTTTGTTTAGTATATTATAGCCGCCGCTGGGCTGCTTGCATAGCCATTGTTATAAAATCTAGGTAGTAAAATCATTTTTTTATTGGGATAAGCCCAGACTAGCTCGTTTTCTATTTTCTATATCGGGAGATTAGATATGGCAATTCCGCCCACAATCAAGCTGGTGGCATTAGCACAAAAGGTATACAAAACTGCGCGGCGCCTGCTATGTTCTTTCAGTAAAATAACGAAAGCTGCCATCTCAGCGGCCAGGATCACCAGCTCACCTAAAACATAGCCTAAAAACCAATAGGGAGCCACCCTAGGCCCGGTGATGAGGGCGTTGAGGCTGCCTTGGGTAAGAATATTAATGGTAAGGAAAACTAGCCAACTTCTTTTTTCCCGGTAACCGAACAAATAAAAAATAACCCCTTCGATTAAGAGTGTCAGTATAACCCGTAAGGCAACCAAAAGAGGAACTCGATGGGCCCGTTGGCCCAGGATCAGATCCTGCTGTTTAAGATCCAAAGTTAGCACATTGTTATACATACGGAAAGTAGCGATCGGGACAGTAAGCCGGAAGGTCTGGTCGCTACTTGCTACCAGCAGCAGGGCATTTTCTAGGCTATCCCTCGAGGATGGAACCGTGTGATAAAAAAATCGATAATAGGTCTCCCAGGCCTTTTTTTCTTTTATTAATTCCACGTTGGCATCTGGTCCTAGCGCGGGTAGATGCAAAAACAAAGATAAATCTTCTGGTGGATTAGAAACTATAACCGTGAAACAGGGCGGTTCAGCCGCGTTAGCGTAAACAGTTGCCGGAAAC
>JAAZKX010000025.1 GCA_012799605.1 Bacillota bacterium
CAGCCTGTGGCTGACATATGTTCATTCGTTGTCGCTCTTGTTTTGGGGATCAGCGTACTTCGGGAGTTAGAATCCCGGCAGCCTAAAAAGGACAGTAAAGCAAATAAAGCTGAAACTAACAGAGAAGTTACTTTCTAAGGCAATAAATCCCGGCCCTGTGCGGCCGGGATTTTTTTGGGAACTTTTTTGCGGGAAGTTCGTCTAACTTAGAAAGCGGTGGCTGGCCGAGCTTTTGTAAGAAGCCGGCTGGGATGGAACAACCGCATGGGTGGACAGCTACACCGCAGCTTAAACTTAAGGGGGAGTAAAATTGAAACGAGCATTATGTATACTGTTGTCTGTGTTATTGTTGGCAGCTGGGGCTTTGCCGGCGCTAGCAGCGCCGAGGCCTAAAGTCAGCTTGGAACAGGCGGTCAAGATAGCTAAGAAAGCCTTCCCGGTGCCAGAAGAATTGACGGAATTTGAGTCCAATTATAGTTTTTATGGCGATGAGCCCCGGTGGGATCTTTCCTGGAGGGCTCCTTCCGGAAGTACTGTAGGTGGCCGGCTCAACATAAGCGTAGATGCTGACCACGGTGATATTTTGAGTATGAATATTTGGCGCGATGATTCTGCTCCCAAGGCGGTTTTACCCAAGTACAGCCGGACCGAGGCTGAAAAATTAGCTCGGGAGGTAGCGGCTAAAATCCAGCCTTTATTTTCGGAAACTCGTTTGGTAGAAAGGATCGATGAACAATTTTGGGGCGGCCCGATATCGGAGTACAGCTTCCAGTTTGAACGGATGGTAAATGGCTACCCTTACCCTGACAATAGCATTAGTATTCGGGTCGATGCTAATAAATTCGAGGTTGTATCCTACCGTTTTACCTGGGACCGAAATCTTGATTTTCCACTACCGGATAACATCATCGACCACCAACAGGCAGAGGAACTATTTCTTACCAAGGCAGCCCCGCGCCTGATTTATTTTCGGCCAAATCCTGAGGGGAACAAAGAACGCCCCATAAAGCTGGTATACGATCTTAGCCGTACAACAGGCTATATAGTGGATGCCCAAACCGGTGAGATAAAACTGCATGACAATTGGTATGGCCCAGCCGACATGGGGGCTTTGGCCAAGGAGCAGGAAGCTCGGGGTATGGCCCTGCCCGAGCTATCCCCGGCCGAACAAGCAGAAGTTGACAAACTGGCCGAACTCCTAACCCAAGAGCAAGCCATGGCCAAAGTAAAACAAATGTTCAAGATCTCCAGCAAAACAAAACTGGAACACGCCCACCTGAGCAAAAGCTGGGAATACCCCCTTCAGCGGCAGTGGAATTTTTCCTGGGGTTTTACCGAGAAGAATATAGGTGGCGAAAGTGTAAGTGCAGGCGTAGATGCTCGCACCGGTGATGTACTGCAGTACAATTATTACCGTTGGTCAGCAGACGGTGATAAAAAGCCTGCAGTTAAATATAACAAAGAGGAAGCGGAAAAAATAGCCCGTGATTTTATTTTTAAATACCAACCAGATCGCTTTGCAGCCTGTAAGTTGGAAGAGATCGACCAGCCCGCAGTTCCGCTGCCGGAAAATGAGCAACGCTCTTATTCTTTTGCTTGGGTACGCTATGTTAATGGCATTCCGTTTCCTCAGCAAGGTTTTCGTCTAGTGGTTAGTGCTGAAACTGGTGCTATTACATCTTACAATATGATCTGGTCTGACCATGATTTCCCCGATCCGGAAGGTGCCATGGCGCAAGAAGATGCCGATCAAAAGGTACTAGGCGACAGCCCCCTGACACTGGAATATTTATCAGTGCCCCAATGGGAAAAAGATTATACTATCGAGCCTGAAATTAAATTAGGTTTGTATTATCATATTCGGTTACAAAATTTGCTTGGCATGATGATGGATGCCAAAAGCGGAGATTATTTAGATAATCAGGGCGATCTACTACCTGACCGCGACCAGCCGTTATTTACTGATCTGGAGGATCACCCGGCCGCAGGAGCGGTAGCTCTGTTAGCGTCAAAAAACATTGTCCAAGGAGCCCCGGATGGTTTGTTCCATCCTGACGAGGCTATTACCCAGCCAGCGTATCTGGTAATGCTGCTTCGGACCACTGGCTTTCAACCGCGGGGTGAGGTCGAGGAAGGCCCATGGTATAAAAAGTACGAAAAAGAAGCCCGACGTCAGCGAATTTTGACCGACGAAGATAAACTCGATCCAGCTGCTACAATTACCCGCGAAGAAGCTGCTGTGTGGACCGTGCGGGCTCTAGGCCAAGATCGGATAGCTACGCTACAGAATATTTGGAACGTACCGGCCGAAGATAGGAGCAGCATCGGTTATCCGGGCCATGTAGCCTTGTATTTGGGGCAAAACCTGGATCCCGACCAGCAGACGAGTTTCCGGCCCGGGGGTGTACTTACCAGAGCCCAAGCAGCAGAAGGTATGGTCCTGTTTTTACACTGCGAGCGGTATTAA
>JAAZKX010000026.1 GCA_012799605.1 Bacillota bacterium
GGCGGATTGGTTACTACCAAATGGTATTTTTCCTTCAATATACTTAGCAATCGTAAGGTTCCTTTGGCAAAGCTGCCGAATACTTGGGCTACGGGGTCGGCTTGGTGCTTTTCTTTGGCCAGGGCAGTTTCCAAATGGGACAGGAGCTGGTCTTGTTTATGCTCAAGAAGAGGCAGATTTTCAAACCCGTTGCGGCGGGGGTCAATTAGGCTACCCAATTCTGGCGCTTGTTGAAAGACTGAATGAAGGTTAAGCAAGGCTTCGGCCAGGTAGCTGTCGCCGTTGGCCAACTGTTGCCATTCGCGGGCATCAGCACCCAAAGGCAGGCCGGAGCAAGCGATATGGGGGATGGGCAAAGGTTTTTCCGGTGGGTAGCCGGATTTCCAGGCGGTTAGGGCTAGGGCGAAGGCGGCGATCTGTACGCAGCGGCTGTCTAATTCCAGGCCGTAAATATTATCTTCTAATACTCCGGCAGCAGCCGCAGTGGCCGATTCTCCAAGTTCTTGTCGCATCTGAAATAGCATCTTGAATGCTTCGACCAGAAAGTGGCCGCTACCGCAGCAAGGGTCAATAAGGCGTAGATCAGCTATATCCCTGGGCCAGGCAGAGAAATCATGTTCGATCTCGGACCGTAGATATTTCCACTGCTCTTTCAAGGGGCTGGCAGGATAAAGGTGGAGCCACCAAGCACCAAGAGTATTTTGTAGCAAATACTGTACCATGTAAGGTTCGGTGAAAAGTTGGGTTACAGCCGGGATATCAGAACCGGCAACCGGCAGTCCGGAGGCTGTTACCCGATTTTTAGTTTCTGCTTGCCAAAACTGATAGGTCCAGCCCAAGCCATCGTCGGAGGAAAATACTGGCGATGGTATTTGGGTAAGAAGCTGCTCAAGGCCAATTCTATCCTCGGTGGCCAAGGAGACCTGGAGCAAGGGGTCGTCTTGGGGGAAAATGCCTGGCAGCATATGGGCAGCATATTTAGAGGCCAAGGTCCAAAGAGAAGATTCCCCTTGTTGGCCTGCCAACTGTTCGCAATCGCTCAATGTTATCGGCACGCCGTAGTCCGGGTGCAGTAGGAGCTCATTTTCGGCTAGAAAGCGGGCAAACAACATCCGATGCCATTGTTTGTAAGCCAGGGCTAGCTTTAAGGCTTCGTAATTTGGCAAGCAGCGGCCTAGCGCTTGCAGCCTTGATCTTAGTTCATGCTGCTTTGAGGTTAAATGGGAAGGTGGCCGATCGGCTTGGACGCCAAGAAGCTGCAGCGTTTTGTGAGCCGCTTGTTCAGCCAGTTGCCGAGCATCTCCGGTGATTTTAGCTAATAATCTACGCTGTTCTTCGGTAAGGATCATGATAGCACCACCGGCTTTCCAGTTTTTATAACTGCTAGGGCTTCTTTTTTTATCTGTTGAAGATAATTATTCAATTCATCTTCGGTATTGATGGTGGTGCGGGGTAAAAACAGCCGTTCTGCTGTAGGTACTAGCTCCCGAGCAGCATCATGAATAGCTTGCGATACCCGTTCCCGCATGGCGTTGGTTTTGTCTTCCCAGCCGGATAAAGAGGTATCTTGTAGGGCCTGAAGTAGATGCTCATCGGTTTCTAAATTGATTTCCTTTAAAGGGGCTAAACCCCGTTGTTTGCGGATGGCTTGCTGTCTGGCCGAGGTAAGGCGACGCCAATTGTGGTCTTCATTGAGCTGGGTAAGCTGATTCTGGTAGGCCTTTAGGTGCTTATTGCGGGCCGCAAGGATGGCTTCTCGGAGGGCAGTGGTAATTTTGCTAAGCAGGGGCGGTACTGGATCGGGCTCGGCTAGAAGTTTACGCTGTTTTTCTATGGCTTCTATTTCGGGTTGCACCTGACCGAAAACAGGTAAATCAGAAGCATAAGGCAGTAATTTTAATAGCAATTCCCACTGCGGCAATCGGACCCTGATTTTCTCGCGAGCCGCAGACCAAGCGCGATAGTCGCCAAGGATTTGTTCTCGCTGATCATAAATACCGGCTAACTGTTCGTTTCCTACCAGAGCTTCAAGCCGGGTTATGTAATGAATGTCGGGTGGCTGGGGTAATGGCGCCGGGCCGCTGCTGGCAGCGGCTAGTTTTTTCATAGTGCCCAGGAGCCGGGGCACGGCCAAATTTTCGGCTCCGATTTTATAATTGATGTCCGTATCTTTAAGCAGGGTCCTGATCGCAAGTCTTTCCTGAGTGGTGAGAACCCGCTGTTCCACTTTAAATTCGGTTTGTTGGATCTTAGTGACGGTTAGGCTTTGAGCACTGATGGGGGCATTATTGTAACTGGCCCGCAGTTGGCCATCTAGAACCAGGATTGCCAATGTCCCGTTAATGGCATCCCGAGGCCAACCGTAAGGAGGATTTTGAAAATACTTTCTGATCTCAGTACCTGTTTTGGTCTGGGCTCCAATATGATTTAATATTTCTCGGGCCACGGGATGGTTGGCTACGCTTCCACGGTGCCCAATAGCCTCCAGTGCACCTTGGTTCATGTGCTGAGCTTGGTGAAAGACCCGATGCCAGGACTTGTAATCGGCTTCGGGAAAGCGGGGGTAAAGACGCATCAAAGCAGCATGGCAGGCTTGTTTTAGAGCATCATCAATACTATCAGCCTGTATTTCGGTACCGCCACCTTGAAAAACGCGGGCATTGATGACGATGGTTTCCGCTATCCGTTGGGATTCATGCATAAATCTGTCTTGCCTCGCTTCCAGGCTAGTTCGGGCTTGGCGGCCTTCATCAGTGGTGGGAGGTTGGCGAGTGGTAAGGACAGCCCGAGCAGCCAGGTAACTGGCTAGATTGGTTTTGAGCTCAGTAGCTTTGGTTCGCTTTAAAAACACAAAGACAACCGGGCTATCAGCGCCCGCTGCCTGGGCTTCTTTAAGAAATGAGGCTAAAGTAAAATCCCATTCTGAAGCCACCCAAATTGACACTCGGTTTTCTATCGGCGGAGGTTCAGGACCGAAGTGTAGCTCCAATTTACGCGGCTCCCGGCTTTTTCCTTGATTTATTGTCAGCCCGGCAGGTAAGTTCTTTTCGACAGCGCCCTGAAAAAGCTGCTGGCGATTTTGGGCCAATAACAATTCGTTGTCTTGAATAGCGGCGAGTTGGGTGCGAAAAGCTCGGTCCCAGTCGGCCCCTTCTTTAGTTTGGATCCGGTACTCATCATCTAGTAGCATAATAAGGCCCTGGTCTTCTAACTCTTGTAGAAGGAGGGGAACTTGTTGTCGTAGGGCTGCACTACCGCTTGGAAGATTTGTCACTAACAAATCAGCCAGAACAGAAGCCGTGGCTTTAATGCCGACGCTGTCATCCACTTGTTCGATCAGGAACAAGAGGGCCAAGATGCGGGCTTTAAGCTTGCCCTCTGGTGTTCCGTCATCCTGGCGGCTGATGGCCTCATCTACATCCCGTAGCAGCAAGGGGCCTTGGATCAGGGAATGACGCTGTTGGTCAAAAATGAGATCGGCCCCGGGTACAAAACCCACTGGCTCAGCAGCAACGCTACGAGCGGCTTCGTAGGCGAGGCGGAGTTGGGTGCGGAGTTGCCCTGTTTTCCCGCTTTTGTCCAAGGCCCGTAAGACAATTTGCCAAAACCGAAGCCGGGTGGGGAGGAGGGGGTAATCAGCAGCGAGATAATCTTCATCGGTATGAACCGGCTCTATTTTAGTCCCGCCTAAATGGCGATCTATTTCTCCGCGGGCAGAATTTAAGGCTTGTTCTAGCAGGGGGATTGAAGAAGTCTTTTTGCGCAGGACTGTTTGCCTAAGAACACTCTCGGTATCCTTGTCTTCTAGTGGGATGTGAACAGTAAAGCGGTCTTGCAGTTTTTGCAAGGTGGCTGTAGCTTGAAGCGCCGACTGTCCGGTAGCGACAAAAAGGAGGGAGCTTTGAAACCGGCTTACCGCAGCCTGAACTGCGTCTTGGAGCATATCTGCCTTCTTATTGCTGTCACCTAAATATTGCTGTAGCTCATCGATTACGATCAGTACGCAGGGGAGCTTACCTGGGGTAGAACTTTTAAGTTCGAATACCTGTCGCATCATGTCAACCATAAGCTCGGTGGTGACTTCATGTTGGTCTTGGAATTGAATTGCAAGCCGGTTTTGGAGCTCCGTCGGCGATTTGGCCAAATCAGGATCTATGTTGAGCAGTTCTTGGCTTAGGGGGGTGGAGATGTATAAATAATTCAATTCTTGGTGATAGTTTTTCCCCCGTTTTTTAAGTGCCTCAACCAGGTCATGATAATAGCCTTGCTGTCGCACCCAAAGGTCAAATTGAGCCAAGTCAATGCGTTCTGCCAAGCCAGCCGCACGCAACACTAGACTTAAAATGGCTTCCCGGGGATTTTGGCTACCGGCACCGATGGTGCCGGCTGCAGACCAAAGCCCGCCCCGCTGGCGCCCGGCGGTGCTAAGTTCGATTAGGGCTGCGGTTATTTCCGGTGGGAGTTGGGCTAAATTTCGGGCACTAGCGCCATCGGGAAAGCGCAAATCACGCCAAAGAAAGTCTAAAACTCGCACTAAATGGGACTTGCCACAACCGTAAAACCCGTGGACCCATACCGCACGTTGGGTAGGTTGGCTTAAATCGGCTAGATAAGATTCGAGGATTGTTCTTAACCCTTCCCTATAAGACCCATCGCAGACGAATTGTTCCAGTTCATAACGGGCTACTTCCCATTCTTGATCAGACTGCGGTTCACCAATTTTGGTTACACCATTGTTTGGGATCGAATAGACGGTGGGATCGCGATAAAAGATTTCTTTATTTAAGACCATTCCAATCCCCCTTTAGCTTCTATCGGTACGGCCAAATAGTTCCAACCATCGCGAGCATCCAACAAACGATAGACAGAATTATGGTAAGTGCCGGGAAAGAACACCAGCAGTCGCCCCTTGATGCTAGGGGCGATAGTTTCTATTAAACTGGAGACACGAATAAAACTGAACAAGGATCCGACTCCGATGAGAGCGGCTATGGTATTATCGTCACTTGCTTGCAAATCACTGATCAAATTTTGTGCCAATTCTTCTCCAAATATATCGTAAGCCGGGGCAGCGCCTTTGGGATTCACAAAAAACTGTTCGCGGTATTCATGTTGGGAAAGCCAGGTTTCAAAAGAATGGGTGACGTCCAGTGGGAGCCAGTTATGGTTAGCTTCTTGGGTAACAAGTCTAAAATTATCTAGATGAGCCCGCAATCGCCGCTCATTGCCTGGGTCATAGAGACAGAACCACACTTTTTCTAAACTAGAAAGCCCTTTTTGCCAGGGAAGATTTACATAACTGGCATAGGAGCTGAGAAGCGATTTGATTTGGGACATAATAACACCTCACCTTATTCCCGGTTGTAAGGATATGGGAAAGCTTATATCTACGATACCGCCGGCATGTTTGTACTTGAGCCAGCCGCGTTTAGCAGCGGCGAAAGCATAATTATGTATTTGGGCGGTGGAAGCATCGAGAAATTGGATCCACTGGGATTCAAACAGGCGATTTCCCCGTAGGCCGCTCAGGTAGCCCAAATAAAAAGCATAAGCAGTGCTAGCGGGGCCAGGCATAGCTTGGGTACGAATTTTGGACCTGTACCCGGTCAAATGGCCGGCTTGTTTCCAAGATGCCATAATGTTGCGAACCATCCGGGCTTGAACGTTGGGGCTGTAGATCTGTAGGTGTTTACCTTGCAAGTATTTTTCTAAGGTTGTTTTGGGCAAAGGTGTGTTCTTGGGCCAAGGTAAAATAATATTAGACGACTGCTGCAAAATTGGATCCCGTGCTGCAGCGCACAGTAGGGCCAAAAGCGGTCGATCGTAGTCAGCGTATTGCCAAAAAAACCTTAGGCTGCTATAAAGAACTAGATTAGGATCGAGTCCATAAAACTCTCGGAGGCTACGCAAGATACCTTGGCGGGCTGAATGCGTGTGTTTAGCTAATATATTATCTTCAACCACCAACTCCCGGATTTTTCCGTAGGTGAGGGCCGGGGTTGTCAATTGAAATAGTAGTTCAACATCGGGTATGGAAATAGTTCGTTTATTATGGATAGCAGCAGGTTCAAAAACAAAACCAAGCTGGTATAGATTAGATTGCATTAAAACACACCCTAATTACATTTAATGACGATATTGTGCGAAAAGCCTTGAGCATAGCAAATATGGAAAAATATACGCACCCTATCCTAATTATAATAGTTTAACGGAATGGGTCAATAATTGTGCCCTAATCATTTGTGGCAAGGATATCGTAGCCCAAACAAAGCACCGGGAACAGAAATATGGCTGTGTGCCCAACCTTACAGCTACTTGCTTAAAACAGCGGCAGGATTTGCAAAGCTGGAGGCGAATAAAGAAATACACTTATCTCGAGGGCTCGGTTTGCCAGGGGGTTTATGGCTGGCCCAGCGTTGAGACTTGTGGTTTTTCTATACATAAAGAAACCGGAAAAACCCTAAGTGAAATGAGAAGGGAATATAAGGGAATAGATAGGGAAGGTAAGCCGTGACGAAAAGGTTAAGTTCAATGGATAAGGAAAGGAGACGGGAAAAATAACCTGCTTTATTGATGGTTCGGGATTTAGTGTGGGTGGAGACGGCCACTATAAAGGAGATGGTTTTATTAACAAGTATAGCTATACTACGATAGCCTTGCTCTTAGTTATATTATTTTCTTGGTGGTTTCCGGCAACTGTTTACGCTAACGCGGCTGAACCGCCCTGTTTCACGGTTATAGTTTCTAATCCACCAGAAGATTTATCTTTGTTTTTGCATCTACCCGCGCTAGGACCAGATGCCAACGTGGAA
>JAAZKX010000027.1 GCA_012799605.1 Bacillota bacterium
CATTCAATAACTCTGTCTTCATTTTGAGACCCAGCTCCTTTTTGTTTGGTGGTACTTAACATTTAGGGAGCAGGGTCTCTTTTTCCTGCTTTCCTGGATCTATACCCGATAACTATTTACTCACACCCGGCCTCAGCTAGAAGCTGGGGATTTTGTCCCGGTTTGATCTAGGACCGGCAAGGGACCCGGCCCTGACCGTAGCAGCACAAATCGAGCAGCAATCGCCCAATTTTTGTAAAAATCATTGACTTTAATTGGCATTGCTGGTATACTTTAGACGAATCACGTTGTCGAAATGAAGGGAGAGAGGCGATAATATGATGAAATCTACCGGAATAGTACGAAAGGTCGATGAGTTAGGGAGGGTCGTTATTCCTATTGAACTGCGCCGTACGTTGGATATAGCCGAGCGGGACGCTTTAGAAATTTATGTAGATGCTGATAAAATTGTTTTAAAAAAATATCAGCCTGACTGCGTATTTTGTGGCAGCGCTGATCATATAGTAACTTTTCAAGGCAAAAATGTTTGCCAAAATTGTTTAATGGCTCTACATTCCAAAGCCGTCTCAGCCTAGAGCTCGATTATCGATTAAGCCCTTCCGGGCATTTAAAACTTAGACACTGACAGGATCCCAGACAGCGTTACTTAGTGTGGGGATCCTTCTTTTTTTCTGGCCGGACAGCTAGAACCTGCCGGTATATTTCCCGCCGTGATACCCCCAGCTGCCGGGCAACAGCCCGCATGGCCTCCTTGCGCTCCAGGCCTTCTGCCTCCAGCCGGCTTACCAGCATTACCGGGTCCGGGGCCGGGGAGACGGCATCCGCCAGCGATTTTTCTTCCGCCTGCTGCCCTTGGATAACCAGACAAAACTCCCCTTTCAGCGGTCGCCGCCGAAAGGAGCCGGCCAGCTCGGCCAGCGATCCTCTTTGCACCTCTTCATAAACTTTAGTCAGCTCCCGGGCAACTGCAGCTGGCCGGGCCGGAGCCAGCTCAGCTAACTCCTTGAGGGTAGAGGCCAGCCGGGTGGGTGCTTCATAAAAGATCCCCGTTTCCGGGCGCGACAGAGCGGTTTGGAACAATTCCAGTCGTTTTCCTCCCTTGCGCGGAGGAAAACCCCAAAACGTAAACCGTTCAGTGGGCAAGCCGGAAATTATCAGGGCTAAGACAAAGGCTGTAGGCCCGGGGATGACCTCTACTGGTATTTTGTTTTTTACCGCCTCCCGGAGCAAATGCTGTCCCGGATCGGAAATGCCCGGTAAGCCAGCATCAGTGACTAAAGCGAGCTCCTGGCCCTCCAACAGCCAGGCTATGGCCTTGGCAGCCATCTCGCGCTCGTTATGTTCATGGCAGCTGGCAAGGGGCGTCTTGAGGCCGAAATGAGTCAGCAAGCCCCGTGTCCGGCGGGTATCTTCAGCTAGGATAAGATCAGCCTCTTTAAGCACCCGCACGGCCCTAAAGGACATATCCTCTAGATTGCCGATCGGGGTACCGACCAAATGAAGTTTCCCAGACATAAAATCATCCTTTGTATGTCATAGGCAATGCAGTTGGCGCCGCCGGGGCCCATCATTTTTGCGTCTTAGCAGGATCGCCTTTTCCCCGGTGAAGAAGGGCGGCACAAAATAAGCATTCTTTGCCTTGGCGGAGGCTGCCAAAATGCATCGGGCAAATATGGTAGCCTTCTTGGTATAACCGGGCCAAATTAGTGTAGCCCTCGCCTAGCGTTTGCTGCCGTCGTGGCATCTGCGGACTTGGAACACTGGCCCGTGCCTCAGCTTTCATTTCGCGCACGGCCGCTAACAACATCTCCAACTGATCTTCAAGCCAGTTTAGTTTCACTTCCATATCCGACACACCTACACGCCTCCTGGTGAAAATTGGGTCAAGTTTTGGCTATTTGGGCGGCTTGAGGTAACGAAATCGAATGTTTATAAAAAAAGGGAGCCGTGCCCCCTTGATCAAGTTCGTCCGTTTGAACCGGTCTGTTCTTGTCAGCTTCTGTCTTTGGCTTGCCGGGCATCATAGCTTAGGGCCGGGTTAGCCGTTGGATCCGAGATCATACTTATCCCGAATTTCCGCTGCTAACGTTTTCACACAATCGGTTACCGATTCGGAAGAAATGGTAGCCCCGCTAATGCCTTGTATATCCTGCCCGAGGATAAAGTCATCGTTAGCACTTTTTCCGACGAACTGACAGATGAACTCTTCCTCGGTTATCTTTGCCCCCAACCCTGGCGTCTCCGCATGCTGCAAAATTTGAAAACCGGTAACTTCACCGTCTTTATTAACCCCTAGAGCCAGCTTCATCAGGCCACCAAAGCCGGTTTGCGAAAACACCGCCACTATCCCGACCTCAGCCTCACCGCGTCGGCCCCGATAAAATACCTTGTCTTCTTCTTCGTCCGGCTCAAAAGTTTCAGCCTCAGGGAGCAGTTCCCGTAAAGCTGTTTCCAGTTGTTGTTGTTCGTTCTGGGCGATGATAGGCCCCGTCTTAGCATTGGTAAACGCCAGCAGCCCGGCGGCTACTATGCATATAGTCATCAATATCAGGCCCAGGCGTACAGGACTTTGCATATTCACACTCCTCCTACTGCCCCGGATTCTCCGCAGCATCGGCTAAGATTAACACTACTTATATTCTACACAACAATCTCCATTCCTGCCAGTGCGGTCAATCCCCGCTTATGTCCGGATCTGAGCTGCAGCTCGTCGTCTTTGTTATTTTTCCTCAGCAGCGGCTGGGTTGGTGCTTTTTTTATTTTTGTCAGCGGGCGGGGATTCATATTTTAAGCAACACATCAGCCGGCCGCACAAGCCCGAGATTTTGGTCGGGTTTAGCGATAGATTTTGTTTTTTGGCCACCCGGATCGATACAGGTTCAAATTCACTCAAAAAGGTAGTACAGCAGCAAACACGGCCGCAAGGCCCGAGACCGCCGATAAGTTTGGCTTCATCACGGACACCAATCTGTCTGAGCTCAATTCTGGTTCTAAATACTGCGGCCAAATCGCGGACTAGCTCCCGAAAGTCTACCCGCCCGTCGGCAGTAAAGTAGAAAATTATTTTACCGCGGTCAAACGTATATTCAACTTCCACCAGATTCATCGGCAGCCCATGGGCAGCTATTTTTTTCTGACAGATAGTAAAAGCTTTTTTTTCCTGGGCCCGGTTCTGCTTGATCTGGTCCTGATCGGCAGCAGTGGCTATCCTTATTACCTGTTTCAGCGGGGCCACAACTTCCTTCTCATCCACATCGCGCGGGCCGAGCACCACTTCACCAAACTCCACCCCGCGTGCTGTCTCCACGATAACGTGTTGTCCGACCTGTGGATTCAAATCCTGGGGGTCGAAATAATATATTTTACCCGCTTTTTTGAAGCGAATCCCTACTACGCGCATGACTATCTCTCCTCTTTTTTACAACTACTTCGCAGCTGGGATGAGCTGGACAAGCAGCGCTTCTAAAGCCAAGCGTACATTAACATTATGCGGGCCCAAAATTAGTCGGCTGGTCTCATCTATGATTCGGTTGCAGCTTACCAATTTGCGGTAACTATATAAAGACGCCTGGTCGGCAATGGCTTTTTCCTGGCCCCGGTGATAGACTTCCTGCCGGCCACCAGCATGCCAAACGAGAAGATCACGATACCAAGCCTGCAGCAGCGGTAAAAAATATTCCGGCGACTCGGCAAAGCATTCAGCTGCCTCAAAAGGTATGTTTTTCCCCTGGGGCAGTTTCCGTACCAGCTGCAGGAACTGCTCCTTTCTGGTTACAGCCTCGGCTTCCGTCCATTTTTGGGCCGTGGCCAAATCCCCCGCGGCCAGATAGGCTGCCAAATGAGCTCGCTCGGGGTTGCAGCCGGCTGCTTGAAGACGTTTTACTATGACTGCCGGTGGCAAGGGCTGAAAATCGATTTGTTGGCAGCGGGAGACAATCGTCGGCAGCAGTACCTGTTTATGCTGCACGAACAGTATAAATATGGTGTCCGCCGGCGGCTCTTCCAATGTTTTCAACAAATGGTTAGCTCCCTCCGGCAAAAGTTTCTCCGTCTCCTGCAGAATGTATACCTTGGTGCGCCCCACCAAGGTAGTCGTGCCGGCCCGGTGGCATAAGGCCTTTATTTGGTGCAGGCGCAAAAAGCGCCCTTCAGGTTCGATCAGCTCCACATCCGGATGGGAGCCGGCAGTAATGAGATTGCAGCTGGGGCAGCTACCGCAGGGCCTACCCCGATCACAATTAACGGCTTGAGCCAAAAGCCGGGCTGCTACTTTTTTTCCGTTTAGGTCGGGCCCGGAAAAAAGGTAGGCATGGGCCACTCGCCCCTGGGCCAATGAGTTTTGTAGCAATTTTGAAACTGCCGGCTGATTTTCAAGCTTTTCCCAGCCCATATTATCCTCCTACAGCTTACGAAAATCTTCTACCGCCAGTACGAACACCGTGGCCCCACCGACAGTCACTTCGAGGGGATAAGGAACATACGTGTCTACCGTACCACCTAGTGGAACCCAAGGCGTCACTGCCTGTTCCCTTGAACGGCAGGTATCTTCGATCAGTTGGAGTACTTCCTCTACCTTCCCGTCGTTGGCCCCCACCAGCAAGGTGGTATTGCCCTGGCGTAAAAACCCGCCGGTGGAAGCCAATCTAGTCGCCCGGTAACCCTGGGCCAACAGTTTCTCCAACAAGCGCGGCGCATCCTGATCTTGCACCACCGCTACAATGAGTTTCATCACCAGGCCCCCTTTAGTCAAATAATAAATCAGCGACTTCGCGCCGGATCAAAGTTTGGACGGCCCGAATATCTTTGTTGTTTACTGCGATTACCCGAATCCGTTGCGCCTCTTTCGCCGCCAGGGTTAAATATCCCTCCCGGACTCGGGTAAAAAAATCAATACTCTCGCGTTCCAAGCGATCACCCCGGCCCGAGCGGGCCAAGGCCATAGCCGGCTCAAGGTCAAACAGTAAAGTCAAGGCCGGTTTTAATCCCGGTGCGGCCCCAGCTAATACCTGTTTAGCCCATTTTGGCTCCAATCCCCGCCCGCAGACTTGATAAGCCCAGGTAGAATCGCTAAAGCGGTCAGCCAGGACAATGCGGCCGGCTTCTAGGGCAGGCCGAATCACTGTAGACACCAGTTCGGCCCGAGCCGCAGCATAAAGCAACAACTCAGCCGTCGCTGTGGTAGGCCCCTCCTGAAGAGATAGTAATAACGACCGTATGTTTTCACCCAGGGCCGTTCCTCCGGGCTCGCGAACAGTCACCGGATCGCAGCCCTGTTCCCGCAGCCAGGCGGCAAGCAATTTAAGCTGCGTTGTCTTTCCGGAACCGTCAATACCCTCAAAAGTTATAAACACTGCTTTTCCCCCACGACAGCCTAGTTTAAAACTACAACCTTGCCTTTTCATTATACCGTCCCTGGGCTGTAATGTACATGAAGCCCTGGCCTCCTCATTCGCCTTCAGAGGCCCAACTTCCTGCCTTTGTAACCTTTTGCGGCTTTGTTTCGTCTAAAATATATGGATGGGCGATTATTAACTATTGAGGAGGTTTAGTTAGAGTGAAAATTATCCCCCCTAAGGGCAAACAAATCTTTATAATCAGTATGATCATTATGCTGTCGGCGGGCCTTGTGGTTGCTGACACTGCCCGAGCCCAGAGCGGGCTGATTTTGAGCACCCCTTACCCAGGGCTTGAGGTTCGGCCGGGAGAGACAGTACACTTTCCGTTAGAAGTTTTGAACCAAAGCATCGCCTCCCAGCCGGTGAGCCTGCAGGTCGTGTCAGTCCCAGAAGGGTGGAACTGGTCCTTGTTGGGACAAGGTAAAGCTGTCCACCAGATTTTTGCTCGCCAAGGCACACCCCAGCAGGTAGATTTTAAACTTGAAGTACCGGCCGAAACTAAAGAGGGCAGCTATCAAACTATCATCCGGGCCTCTGCCGCCGGTGCCGCCTCCAACCTGACTTTGAATCTCAAGGTGAGCGCCGAATCCAAGCAGGAGGGGCAGCTGCAAACCCAATACCCACAGCTGGAAGGGCCGGCTGGGGCTACATTTAAGTTCCGGGTTGACCTCACTAACGATACGGCCAAAGAGCAGTCTTACAGCCTTAGCGCTCAGGCACCGCCGGGCTGGCAAGTATCTTTTAGCCCTGCCTTCGACAGCAAAAAAATCGCCAGTTTGAGCGTCAATCCCGGGGAAAGTCAAGGGCTGGAAGTTGAGGTTTTGCCGGCCAAAAATGTTACCGCCGACAAATACAAAATTCCTATCCGGGCCGCTTATGCCGGCGGCGCTTTGCAAACTGAGCTTGTTGTTACCATTACCGGTACTTATGACCTGATCCTCTCTACCCCCAGCGGCCGCTTGAATGCCAATGCCTATCCCGGTCAAGAACGAGAGGTGACCCTTACCATCGAAAATGCTGGCAGCGCTGACCTGACCGGGGTTCGCTTCTCTGCGCGGGAACCTACCAATTGGTCCGTCCGCTTTGAGCCCGAGGAAATAGACTTGCTAGCAGCCGGCGAAACTAGGGAAGTCAAAGCCTTGATCAAGCCCGACCGTCGCTCCATCGCTGGCGACTACGTAGTCGGTTTGACCGCCTCGGCCGCTGAAGCCAGAAGCACTGTAGAGATGCGGGTTTTGGTTAAAACATCGACCCTTTGGGGCTTGGTGGGCATCTTAATCATCGCCGCCGTCATCGGGGCCGTCTATCGTTTATTTAAACAGTACGGGAGACGTTAACTATGATTATCAAAACGAGCAACCTTACTAAACGTTATGACACCCAGGCAGCCGTTAATAACCTCAACCTCGAAATTAGGGCTGGGGAAATTTTCGGCTTGCTGGGACCTAACGGGGCCGGAAAGACGACTACTATTCTCATGCTGCTCGGGTTGACGGAACCTTCCGAGGGGTCGGCAACTATAGCCGGTTACAATCCTACCACCGAGCCGTTAGAAGTTAAACGGATCGTGGGCTACCTGCCGGACAGCGTAGGGTTTTACGAGGATTTAACCGGACGGGAAAACCTTCGCTATACGGCCCGTCTAAACAATTTACCCCCAGCAAAAGGAGAGCAGCGGATAGATTATCTGCTCCAACGGGTGGGTTTAACCAAAGTCCAGGATCAGCCAGTGGGAACATACTCCCGCGGTATGCGCCAGCGCCTGGGTATCGCCGATGCGCTAGTAAAAGATCCAACCATAGTTATTTTAGATGAACCTACGCTGGGAATTGATCCGGAAGGAACTCGGGAAGTATTAGCTGTAATCAGGCAGTTAGCTCAGCAAGATGGGCGCACCGTGCTGCTGTCATCGCACCTGCTACACCAAATGCAGGAAATATGTGATCGGGTAGGCATTTTCGTCCGCGGTAAGTTGCTGGCCTGTGGGGCCATCGATACATTAGGAGATCAGGTGCTGGCCCATGAGCCCCAGCAGATAGAAATCCGGGCCCAGCCGGTCGACCGCCGGCAGGTTGAACTTATTGCTGCTATAGCAGGAGTCGAAACGGTGGAGCGCGACCAGGACGGTCTCATCGTGACCGCAAGCCGGGATGTCAGGGCCGAGCTGAGCAAAACCCTGATTGAGGCCAATTATAGCCTGGTCCATCTTCGCCAGCGGGGTCGAGAACTGGATGATATTTACCGGCGCTATTTTGCCCGGCAGGAGGTGAGCTGATGTTACCAAAGCAGCGAATCCTAACCGAAGCCAAATCGAAGCTCAAATCTGTTCGGCACAAGCTGACTGATTTGGCTGAGCAAAATACCGGCCTGTTGGTCTTGTGCCGCAAAGAGCTGGCTGACCATCTTAACAGCAAACGCTTTGTAATTATAGTTATTTTAGTCGCTTTGACCGGATTGGCCAGTATTTACGCTGCCGCCAACGGCATCAGAGCTGCTACCCAAGATCAAAAAACAGATTTTGTCTTTTTGTATCTGTTTACCGCCGGCGGCAAGTCTGTCCCCCCGTTCATTTCCTTTATTGCCCTGCTGGGCCCCTTAGTCAGCTTGGCGCTCAGTTTTGACGCCATCTGTGGTGAACGGTCGCGCCGGACTTTAAGTAAACTGCTGGCCCAGCCTATTTACCGCGATGCAGTTATAAATGGCAAATTTTTGGCTGTCGTCATCGTATCAGCCCTGATGTTGGTGTCATTAGGAGCTTTGGTAGGAGGCCTGGGCTTGCTGTTGACCGGTATTCCGCCTTCAGCCGAAGAACTTGTCCGCATTTTGGCCTTTCTGTTCCTTACCACAGTTTATATGGCCCTGTGGTCGGCTTTAGCCATCTTTTTTTCGGTCTGCTTCCGCCAAGCTGCGACATCGGCTTTGGCTGGCATGGCCGTATGGCTCTTTTTCTCCGTTTTCGCCCAGTTGCTGGTAGGTTTGGTTGCCGATGCCATCTTTCCGCTAACAGATCAAGCCGCAGCCCAGATCGTCTTTCGCAATCAGCAGCTGCGGCAGTTTTTAGGCTGGCTGTCTCCTACCACTTTATACAGCGAGGCTGTAATCGCTATTTTAAATCCCAGTATTAGAATTTTAGGCCCGGTGATGATGGAACAAATCGAAGGAGCCATAGCTGGCCCCTTACCGCTGGGTCAAAGCCTGCTTCTGATTTGGCCCCACTTTACCGGCCTGATAGCCGGTGCCTTACTTTGTTTTGCCGGCTCCTACGTGCTTTTTATGCGCCAAGAAATCAGAGCCGATTGATGCCAGAACTGATTCTTTGCTATAATTTGAGCAAACGATTTTTCTGCGACGATTAATCCGGCTGAAGGTGAGGCCTGTGCATGATAAAATGCCCAGTTTATCTACAGCGCCCCAAGATAAACGTTCACAGCAGCTTGAATATCTGATGCGCCGCTTTGGCGATCAAGTACTAAAATTGGCCTATTACTATGTCCAAGACCAGCAACTGGCCGAAGATATTTCCCAAGAAGTTTTTTTCCGCGTCTATACAAACCTGGACCGGTTTCGGCAGGAATCTTCCTACTTCACTTGGATCTACCGCATTACGGTCAATTTATGCCGGGATCATTTACGTTCGGCAGCGTTTCGCCGCCTGATTCCCTGGGGTGATACCCACGCTCTGGAAAAACTGGAAAGCGAACCAGACCAGCTGCCGGAACTCACCGACGGCGGGGAGGTTTGGCGCCAGGTCATGAACCTGCCAGTGAATTATCGCGTAGTGCTGGCCTTGTTTTACTTTCACGATTTGCCGGTTAAAGAAATCGCCCGCATTACCAACATGAAAGAAGGCACGGTACGGGTAAATTTAAGCCGGGCCCGTAAGCGGCTCAAGGACAACTTAGTACAACAAGGAGTACAGAAAAATGCGGGACAAAAAGCTGAATGCAAAACTAAAACAAGCACGAGTAGAAGCTGAAGATTTTTTTGCCGGTTGGTCCTTCGCCCCACTGCGGGAAAAGGTGCAGGCTAAAGTTCATTCCCACTGGCAGCAACGGCCCGGGCTGAGGTTAAAGCTTTGGCCCTGGGCCGCAGCAGCCCTGCTTCTGTTTGTGACCCTTGTGGTATACCAACAAAGCAGTCACCAGCCTTTAGCCCTGGATAGGAGTCCCCAAGAGCCTCCAGTTCAATACCCCAGCAGCCCCCAAAACAACGACGAATATTGGTTGAGCTTTTTTCATCTTACCCAACCCGATTGGCAACAAGGAAAATTGCTAGCGGTGGTTCATATCATTATCCCTTATCAAATAAATCCCGACCGGCTAATCGTGCCGGCTACACATCTGCAGCTCAAACGAGGCCAATACCTATCTTTTGTCGGCGATCAAGACCAAGTGGAAATTATTCTGGACGCTGCTGCCTTAAAACCGCTTCCCACTCGAAAACACTCGCCTCAATTTTATGCTGCTCAAAGTGGCCGCGCTATAATCTTGCTTGAGCCTAAAGATAAAAATATCCCCGGGCAAAAGTTATTTGTAATCATATCCGAACAATAAGCTGGACAAACAAGGCTTAGCAAGGCTGGTCCATGCTTTGGGCTGGGCTGATTTTAGCCAATACAAGCTGTGAAACGGCTAGGACAACACCTATAATGGTTATAACTGTCATCAGATATTTGGCAGCGGTAAACCCCCACTGTTCAATCACCCGCAAAATCACAGGTGCGCTGGCAAAATCACCCATAAAATACACTTGGTTGACAAAAGCTATACAATACCCGGCATACTCCGGCTTGACAGCCAGTTGGGGTGCAAGATAAAAAATAGTAGTCATAGAAACGCTGCCGCATAAGGAGCTGAATAGAGGGTGGATAGGATAAGTTTTAGGCCCGAGCAGATCGAATGTCAGCGCGGTAATGACCAGCCCCGCCAGACCAAGTATGTATAACAGATAAGGTTTTTTGGTCTTGTCGACCAACATGCCAGCGAAAATTGAACAAGGAATTCCCGCCAGGCCATTGAGGCTGGCGTAAAAATTCGCTGTATCGGCATCGAGCCGGTACAGATTTTCAAACCAGAATGGATAAGTGGAAAGACAAACCAACATCATAAAAGCCACAACACCCATGGATGCGGCCAATAACCATATCCGTCCATTTTTAGCCACCAGCTTAAAACCCATAGCCCCTGTCGCCGTCTCAGAGGCAGTCCCCGGCACCGCCGGCATTAAGCCAACTAGGATTAAACAGACACAGCCCAGCAGGCCCGTGATGACCCAGAGGCTGCTATAGCCCAGGGCCGCGGCAATAGGCCGGCATGTATTTAAAGTAAGGAAGGAACTGGCCGGAAAGAAGGTATTATAAATCCCCACCGCTAAACCGGCGCCGCCGTCGGAGAATATTGCCTGAATAATATAAATGCTGACCGTCATTATCATCGAAAAGGCTATGCCCTCAATCGAGCGGCTAACCAGCAGCAGATTAAAATTGTTGGCCTTGGCCCCCAGAAAATTGCCAATAGTAACACAGCCCATTAAGAAGATCAACAACCGCTTCGGGCCCAACTTGCTCATGATCGACCCCCCGGGAATTGCCAGAACAATACCAGCGATCGTAAACAAGGCCATCAGCCAACCGACCCGGCTTACAGTAATATTAAGGCTGGCTGCAATCAGCGGTACTATGGGCGGAATCTTAAGTTGAGATACGGCCACAGTAGCGCTGCAGATATATACAACGGCGAACATCAGCCATTTGTTGGTCTTCAAATTGCATTCCCCTTTTTTCTCTAAATACCATACCCAGTCTTAAAAACTTTTGCTCAAAAAGGAAACACGGCTTTGGCCGGGGAAAGGGATGAGCACGCCCTAAATCCCTCCCCGGCGCCTAGCCATGTTTTTGTCTTAGCTAAATCGTAACTTGACTTTAGCTAAAAATCGTCCAGGCTGAGGTTGGTCAGGCCAACGTTATTGCAGGCACACCATGATTCAAGGCGGCCATCGCGTTCTAATTCTTGATCAGCAGGCAATAGTACGCCCCCTCGTTCGGGATGGAACCTGAACTCGTCCCCGCCGATAACCCTGTCTACCTTCGGATAAGTTATCGGTGCCTGTAACACGCCTGTACTTACAATCGCATCCACTTCCGGTTCGAAATAAAATAGCGCATCCTCCGCTTTTTCGGTTATTTCGTTTTCATAAGTTATTAGCACCGTCTTGATGCCCATGTTTTCGCAGGCTTTGAGATAAAACATCGTTTCTACAAAGGAGTTTCCGGCACATTCCCAGGTAGCAACGACTCCATCCGCGCCAAGAAGCTGGGCCATACCAGCTACGAGGTTGGCGCAGCGATGTTTTCCGTCAATTTCTTCGAATTGGGCCCGCAGCAAAATGACGCCGAGGAAATTCAAGGTCTTGCCATGGCGCTTAAACAAGCCCTCGATCACAGGATTATTAGTCTGGTAATAAGTCGGTATCTGGACAGCTGTATGGGAGTGCAGCGAATTAACCAAGGCTCCGTCAAGAAATTCATTGGGGTGTATTAAAGTTGGCAGTAAGAAATCATACGGCATCCCATACAAATAATTTCTTCCAAATAAGCCACAGGATTCGATCTGGTTGATATAAACAACGTTTTTTAAGCCTGGTTTCTTTTCACTAATGGAGTATTCGGTAAAATAATCCGGTTGTTTATCTACCAACGCCTGGGCCAAATATCTGGCGGCTAGGATTCCGGCGTTGCGAATGGCCACTTCATATTCTTCTTCCGTGTAATTAGGATCGACAGAAATATTGACGACCACATTAGAAGTTTTACTAAACGGAGTATGCCCTGAATTAGGCCCTGCCAAATCCAGGATTCCCTCGCGGGCAATGTAAAGCCCGCCAGCTTTCCTAAGCGGTAGCAGGCTAGTTGTTATTACAGCGACACCATCCATCCTATAGGTGGTTCCGCCGCCGCAACGGTATACCGGCGTTTTGATCCCCGGATACGTACTGTCCCCGCCTTCAATTTTCACCCGGGGTTCTACGGCATCCATCACGTGTATAATTCGGCAGTTTTCCCCCGGATGAGTTAATTCAATATCCACGTTCTTTATTACTTTTTCCTCAGCTAAGATTTCAGCTATCAATTCATCTTTATTAATAATGAGGGTAGCACCATCGAGCGCTGTATTGGTCCCAAATTTAATATTTTTAATTTTAAAGCTGCCCATATTAAGTCTCATTGTTACTGGCCACTCCTTACCAAGTTATATTCGTGGTGATACGATCGTGGGCTCGCTAACATCGGTTTGGAGTAAAGTCAACGCCTCGGTGAGAATACGTGTGGTAATCCTCATATTCTCATCCTCGGGCAGGGTTGGCACACCCCAAGGATTAGGTATTTTAACGCCTCTGACGATGCGGTTTGCCCCCACTTGTTTTACTATCGGAGTCATGGCCGCCACCACAACCGTAGGAATACCAGCTTTCTCGACCTCTTTTGCTAGCGCAGAACCTGCGCGTGTGCAGGTCCCTCACGTGGTCGACAAGATAAATCCGGACACGCCTTCGGCTGCTAATTGTTCCGCTATCTGGCGGCCAAACTGTTGGAAAGTCTGCACAATACCCCCGCACCCGGCAGTGGTAATAAAGCGGTCATATATAGTTCCAATTAGTCCTTGCCGCTCAAGCTCTACAGCCGCCCGGTAAGGTATAGCAAAATTGGCATCTTCATTAATATAATTAGGGTTAATGCCGCCATGGATGCATTCATATGCGCCCGGCTGTTCAAGTAGCTCCAAAGGATATGTTTCCCAATTAGAAGCATTTTCGCTTCTAATATGATCGGGATTGCCTTTAGGTACTAGGCCACCCGTTGTGCCAAAGGCAATTTTGGCTGATTTTAGATCAGAAATAGCCTTCGGTGCTTTGACCTGTTCAATAACTGGTATAACCACTTCGCTAAAATATTCCATCCCGCTTAATTTTGCCTCCAGCATATCCAGTGCTCGTTCGGCTCCGCTTTTGGCCTTGAAGGTCAAGCCTCGAAAACCTCTTGGAATATACCCTTCCACTCTCGCAGGCCCAATAGGCTGCCCACTAAATAACCTCTGGCTTAACAGGGCAACTTTTTTCAGGCTGGTTTTCATGTCTTTGGCAGTTGGGCCGGTAGGGATAATATACAAATGTTGGTTCTTTTTAAAGATATCGACCGCAGGATTGTCAGCATACATCGCCGTAACAGCATTTAAGCCCATTTTTCGGGTCAGATATTGGCATACCGCTCCGCAAGCCATGCCGTATCTTCCGGCGTTGAAAGCTGGTCCGGCTATAACAAGATCGATATCTTTTTGACGCAGCTGATTATAGATCTCTTGTTCTACTTGGTGCCGGTTATCATTAAAATAATTATCGCCGCAGACAGCCGTCAACACTATTTCAAAGTTGTCGCCCAGCAAAGCCGACAACGCTACGCCAGGGCCGACTGCCTTGGGAATAAATTGCAGCGGTGCATCGGCTTCTGTCTCCGCACCGACACCGCCAAAAAACTGGTTTAAGTAGTAAAATACCTTAATCGTCATTTTATCGTCTACCCCCTTAACGATTCGTGCCCATAGATAGGCCGGCTATATTATCAGTCATTTTCAGATGCTTGGTACCTACTTCACCTTACTGTATCGTTTGGCCATTTCAAGGCGGTTTATCGACCGGCTACAACCGTGCGACCTGGCCCACCGGCGTTTACCCCTCCTTCCCAATATTGACATCTATTACGTACTTGGTCTAGACTACAGCCTGCTTAATGTATTATACTCTATATTGTGCCTACTGTCAAAGGGTTGGCCGCAAAATTAGCCGGGGCCGCAATACTACTGTCGATCGATAGGTTTATCTGTGATATACTTCTATTATCGGCTAGTCCTAAGAAAGCATGGCCTCCTTTGTCAGCCTGTATCGGGTCTAATCTCGGATCGTATCTTTTTGTTGCTTTATAGACTACAGAATCAAGAAAGATGGTGAAGTAATTTGGTCAAGCCCAGCGTTAAAGAGCGCATTGTGGAAGTCGCCTGGGCCTTATTTGATGAAAAAGGCTATGATAATGTTTCTGTCGACGAGATCATCAGCAAAGCCGGCTCATCCAAGGGTGCCTTCTATCATTATTTTGCCTCCAAAGACGAACTGCTCTCGGCCTTGCCGGAAAAATTTGACGCCGACTACGATGAGTGGGCGACACTAGTCGATCCATCTATGCATAGCGCTGATAAGATCATCGCCCTGGCCCGGTTTGTCTGTAAAAACATGGAATTAAAATTAAGCCGTCAAGTTATAACTTTAATCTACTCTACCCAGCTCATAACCCGGGGCCAGAAATTTCTAATTGCTGAAAACAGAAAGTATTTCGAGCTCCTAAATCAATACATAGCCGAGGGGCAGGAGCAGGGAGAGATTTCAGACGAGATCGCATGTACGGAACTGTCGCAAATACTCGATATTTTGCTACGAGGTTTAATTTACGACTGGTGCCTGCGTAGCGGCGCTTATAGCTTAGAGGCGCTGTGTGAAAAAATATTTACAACCTACCTAAGTTCCTACCGCATGGACTAAACCCTACCACGATCCGTCGTCAGCACCCGGGACTGGGGTGCAAAAATAGGCTGGGGCCTCCCACTAAAAATGGAGGCCCCATAAATGCTTTATCGCAGCGGTTAAATAACCACTTGCGATCCGCCTTTAAATACGTATGCGCGTGGTTTGGCCATTACTTTGATATCTTCATCCGGTTTCCCGTCAATTACAACCAGATCAGCATACTTGCCCACCTTAATGCTACCTGTCAAGTCATCCGTACCGATAATCTTAGCACTGTTGATGGTGGCTTGCTTAAGCAAGTCGATATTGGAGATGCCTAAAAATTCCTTCCGAACTAAAAATTCCATAGCAGGGTTTTCTTTCAAGGAGGCCATATCAATATCAGTACCCCAACCTATTGTAAGGCCCGCCTTGTAGGCGTTCCCCAGGCTTTCTTGCATTAGCGGCAAGTACTGCTTGGCTTTAACTGCGCGCCAATCATTGGCATCGCTTTCAGCCAGATCGATAAGGAATTGGAATATGGACAGGGTCAGAACGAGGTAACTGTCCTTGGAGTTGGCAAGCATTTCAATGCCCTCTTCATCGATGAGCGTTCCGTGTTCGATAGTACGCACCCCGGTCCGAATACATAGCTTAACCCCCTCCGTCCCATGACAGTGGGCAGCCACATATTTACCCCGGGCCCGAGCTACATTGACCAAGGTCTGCAGTTCTTCCTCTGTAGTAATCGTTTCCCCGGGTACACTACCAGGGTCAAGAAACGCACCGGAAACCATGTATTTAAAAAAATCGCAGCCATGAGCGATTTCCTCCCGGGCTGCACGAAGCACATCGGCCGGCCCGTCGGCTTCATTATACATCAAGATAAAATCTTCATTGCCAGCATCTGTGGGGGATATCATGAGGCCGGGACTATAAATACGCGGCCCAGTAATTTGGCCTTTGTTCACAGCATCACGCACATAAATAGCGCATCTGCTATTGGTACCCATATCACGTACGGTGGTATAGCCCAGTTTTAGATAGGTGTTTCCATATTCGCACGTATCAAAGCAGGAGGTGCCAAAGTTTTTCGCCTGGTTTTCGATCAGGTTACCGGACAGCGAATGCAAATGGGTATGAAGATCGAACAGCCCGGGGATAACCGTCATACCTTGCACATCAATGATTTTCCTGCCTTCCCAGTCTACTTGGCCTGACGGCACTATGTCTTTAATATACTCGCCTTCTATTACAATATCAGCTTCATAAAAGGCACAGCCCTCTGTTAGCTCCGGGATCAAGCGGCAGTTTTTAAGTATCACGCTGTATTCCTCCTTTTTATCAGGGGCTGGGTTTAAGAAATAAAGTGGTCTTCCGCCGCCCAGCCCTAGCCCAAATCCATAAGAACAGGTTACCGGTATCAGCTGGAATCATTCTTTAGTTTGCTTCGGCCTTGTTTATATTACCCCGCCGGTAAAGCACTATGGCTATAGCAGCAATCAGGATGACGTTGAGCAACATACGAATTGGAGCCGGTATAAAAGAAGCGCCAACGGTGATAATCAACAAAGCAGTTATAACGCTGGTTGAACCGAGATCAGGACGCCTGATAAAGAAAGTGGCAAACATAATTGCAAAAATGGCAACTGGAACAAAAGCAAAAGTGTTTTTTACCCCGGGCGGCAGGGCATCTAACAACACTGCACCCCCCAGTGCCCCCAAGGTCACAAATAGCAAGTTGGTAATCATAGATCCAGCAATGCCGATGGTCGCAATGACTTCGCCTTCTTTTGTGCCCGCTTTTACGCCGACGGCCCCTTGCGCAGCTATGGCGCTGGGCACGCGCATGTTCATTATATTTCCGGCCAGAAATCCCATATAAGTTCCGGCAGCACCCAGTACACCGTAATAAGATATCGGTTCCACAATAATAAAACCTATACCAGCAGACAGTACAAGAGTAAATATCAGTGCCAGTTCACCCCGGGTGGGTATGATCCCGTATACTAGCCAAATAGTAATAGCCGGAACAAAGGCTAGTATAAAGGCCACTATAAGTGAAAGCGTTCCTATCCTAATGATGGGCTTAGTAAACTCTTTCGCATATTGTTCGTCCGTCATCAGTTCCCCGCCTGTCGCCAATGTGTTGTTTTCCACCTTAATTTCCCTCCTATTAGCTCAACTTTAGCTCAACGAAGTCCAAATTGCCGCACACACCATGCCGACTATCATCGCCAAGCCCATATTATATTCTTTAAGCCAGGCCCATTGAGGCCCGGTCTGAACCAGTCTTGCAAAGCCAAGGGAGGCTAAACCAGCTGATACAGCTGCTACAATGTAGGGTGAACCTTGGAGAGAATTTTGCACGGTCATAAATGATGTTATGCCCAACATAGCAGCGGTGGTTATAAGGGCCATAATATTCGGATCATACTTTTCGATTCTCGATTGAGCCTGTTTCATATATGGTGTGAATACAAGTACCGGAATCCATGCTACTGAGAAAAATGCCATAGCCCACACAGCCGCAGAATAGGCCTTTAGCCCAAAATCCGGAGCGCCCAGGGCAGTCCCCATCGCTTGGGCACCAAGACCAGCGTGTATCAGCTCTCCCGCCGCTGCACAAACCACCGACAGGCGCTGCCAACTAATAGGCGCACCTAAAACCGACATCATTCCTACCATCATAATCAGAGCAGCAACAGCAGGTCCAATTGCTGTTACCATACCGGCACGCATAGCCTTCAGGCACGAACTTCCCGAGATGCCCATCTTTTGCGCAGTATCAATCGCTCGTTTGGAAAACAGCGCAGCTTGAACAAATACCATGATCACGAGCGGTGCACTCGCTAACCAAAGTACCGGACTGTTAGCAACGCTAAGGTATTCCTGTGTCATGCTTGTTCGTCCCCCTAATCAAATTTAAATTGGGTATGCCTTTGCCAGCCCCACGAGCATAACAACTAGCCCCGGCCAGCCCGATCCCCATGCTGCCTCCTCGGTCGCCACCTCCTTTCATCTTGTAGAAATGACATGAAACCCTTTATTGCTAACCTGCTCTAAATGGCAGCTAAATAATGCCGCTGACCCGGTTCACATCCGGACTATGCAGGTAGCGCACCGTCTAACTTGCCCAGCAAAATGAGCAGGAAAGGGGATCATCCTTCGCGGTCTAGACTAGTCAACTCGTAATAGTCTAGACCATGGACTAGTCTGAGTTATTTGTATTATACTCCTTATCGTTGCCCAGGTCAATGCCGCTAAACAGAAGTGCTAATGGGCAAGAGAGAACCGTCCCTAAACCGGCCCAGCAAAAACCGGGGGTC
>JAAZKX010000028.1 GCA_012799605.1 Bacillota bacterium
CACTGGTTTTCAAGACCAGCTCCTTAAGCCACTCGGACACCCTTCCAAATCGAATTGGCATCCAGATATTAAAAGCATAGATACACCAGAAGGTGCACGTATAATATAACATAGGCCCCTTTGGGCTGTCAACTGCAACCGGGCTTTAGCCGCTGACAGCTTTTCCCGCTCTATTTTATCACTGTGGCCCCGCCCATGTACGGCCTGAGTACTGTTGGAATAACTACTTGGCCGTCTGGTTGCTGATAGTTTTCTAAAATAGCCGCTACTGTGCGGCCCACAGCCACGCCGGAACCGTTTAAGGTATGGGCAAATTCGGCCTTGGCCCGCGGTGCCGGCCGGTAACGGATACCAGCCCGCCGGGCTTGAAAATCGACAAAGTTACTGCAGGATGAGATTTCGCGGTAGGTATTGTAGCTGGGCAGCCATACTTCAAGATCGTAAGTCTTAGCCGAGCTAAAGCCCAGATCGCCGCTGGAAAGAACCACCTTGCGATAAGGCAATTCCAATTGCTGAAGCACCTCTTCGGCATCGCTGGTCAGTTGCTCCAGCTGTTCCCAGGAAGTTTCCGGGGTGGTGAACTTTACCAATTCCACTTTATTGAACTGATGCTGCCGGATAAGGCCCCTGGTGTCGCGGCCGGCCGAACCGGCTTCCGATCTGAAACACGCGCTGTAGGCCACATAGCTGAGCGGCAGCTTATCGCCAGCGATGATCTCTTCCCGGTGGAAATTAGTCACTGGCACCTCGGCGGTGGGGATTAAATAATAATCTAGACCCTCAAGCTTAAACATATCCTGGGCAAACTTGGGCAGCTGGCCGGTACCGGTCATGCTGTTGGCGTTACAGATGAAAGGCGGGAATATTTCTATGTACCCTTGTTCAAGATGCAGGTCGATCATAAAATTAATGCAGGCCCGCTCCAACCGCGCCCCTAAGCCTTTGTAAAAAGCAAACCGGGTTCCTGTCACTCGGCCAGCACGCTCAAAATCCAAGATGTCTAAATCTGTTCCCACTTCCCAATGGGCCTTAGGCTCAAAATCAAATGCCCGCGGCGTCCCCCATGTTTTTACCACTATGTTGTCAGCGTCAGTTTTACCTTCGGGAACACTGTCATGGGGGATATTGGGGATAAACATCAGTATCTGGTTCAAATCCTCTTCCAGACAGCGCACCCGTTCATCCATAGCCTTGATTTGGTCTGAAAGTTCCCGTAAAGAAGAGATGTGATCAGCAGCCGGTTCGCCGGCTCTTTTTAGCCGGGCTATTTCTTCCGACTCCCGGTTGCGCTTCGCTTTCATCTGCTCTACTTCAGCCAACAATTGGCGCCTTGTTTCATCTAATTGCAAAAACTGATCCAAATCAGCAGCCAAATGGCGTTTTCTCAATGCTTCGCGTACTACCTCAGGGTTAGCACGCACAAATCTAGCATCTAACACATTAGTCCCTCCATTTTTAAATTCGCAAAATAAAACCGCCCCACCTAGGGACGGGAATACCCGCGATACCACCCCAATTAGCCGGAAGGCTCGCTCTCTGGTGATAACGGCACCACCGGTGCGACTTATCGCCGCCGGCTCCAGGGTGGATTCCCCCGTTAGCAGCACCGGCTTACACCTCCCGCCGGCTCTCTTTAGCAGCATCCCGGGATACTATCCCTTTCCTCGCCTCGATTTGTGTTTATATTATACAGAACATGGCGATAAAAGGCAAGAATCCGGCCGGCTGCTAAAAGTCAATTGCTGGCTCGCCGTAGCTTATCCGGTCTTTTACATGGTATAGGTTCCGTCGGGGGTTTCGATAATGCGAAGAATTTTTTCTTCAGCCCCGCTGCTGGTGTTGTAATAAATAAGGAAAGTCTGATCGCCAACCCTTCCTTTTACTTCCCAAACATAGCGTTCACTGGCATCGCCCAGGGGAATAATAGCCGGGCGGATCCGGTCGACGATCAGGCGCCGCGCTGCTTTATCATGGGCCTCATCGCCGTTAAACTCGACCTGGGGCAAATCTCGTTTACGGTGAGCTGTAAGGTAGCCACGGGCATCAAAAGCCAGTATTTCCCCATTATCCAACGCTACGGTAACTTTGACAAAATCAGGATAAGCTACAACCTCTTCCTGCTGCCAAACTTGGGTCACCATTAAGGTCTGGGGATGACGGAGCGAACCGGTGGTAATCATGTCATCATAACCTATAGCTTGGATAAAATCCTCTGCGATACGGATGGCTGACCCGGTAGCCAGGCTTGGCTCCCCCGGCACATGCGAATTAAACAGCTGGATTATGTGGCCACCATGTTGGCTGATATCCACCATGATTTCCGCTCCGGCCTGGTTTTCTTCGGCTCGCAGCGTCAGCGAATAGGCCGGGATATTGCCGTCTACCCGCCGGGAGGAGACCACCTGGTAATGCAGATTGTTTTTGGCAACATGGCTATTGATAAAGTCCTCAGCCAGTTGCCTAGCGCGGTCAAGGCTGATCAGGCCACCGGTGACAGCCCGCGGTTTGATCTGCTTAATATGTTCTGAAAACGGCCCATCATAAACGATAGCCGGAACCTCGTCCGCCAAATAAGAATCCATTTTCTTCAGACCAGCAGCAATGCTTCCCGCAGGAACCGTGATTTCTCCTTTAGCCCCCACGGTTATTTTTTTAGTCCCCCAGCTGGGCTGAAGCTGGATGCTGCTGACCAGAGCCTGAAGGTCACGGTTTAGGTTTGCTGTCTCCCGAGATAGCTGCGCCAGCGTTTCTTGTTCGTGTTGGTCGAGCTTGGCCCCCCGGGCTAGTTTTTGGGCTAAGCTGTAGGAATAGTCCCCTGTTTGAGCCAGATATTTTTGCACCGCGGTAAAATTAAACTGTCCGAGCGGCAGTTGGCTCAAAGAGGCTCGGGCACTTTCTGCCTCATGCCAAGCACTGGCCAAAGTAAGCACCCCCTGGCTGGAATCTTGGCTTACTTGCCCTTTAGCCAGTAAGCTGTCCAAATTTTGCACATGGTTTACTAAAGCGAATAAAGCCCGCTGGTATCCAGCCTCTAACGAGTTTTTGGCCCGGACGTTCTCTTGATTGTAGTGCCAAAATAAAACTCCGATTATTAGCAGCACTGCTGCTATCATCCACCAGTGCCGGTTTTGCACCCAGATCCCCCCTAAAGCCCAAATACATGACGTCCAATGGTGGTAATAACCTTGCGGGTCCAAATCCAAGGGCTCACTGCTTTAGCCGGATTCCAAAAATAAAGTGACCCATAGGTAGGATCCCAACCGTCCAGAGCCGCTTGGGCAGCCGCACGATGGTTCTCATCCGGCGGCAGGCTCCACATAACACCATTGGAAACACATTCAAACGCATCAGGTTCATAAATGACCCCGGATACAGTAGCCGGGAATTTGGGGCTTTTTACCCGATTAAGAATTACAGCTGCGACAGCCACCTGCCCCACATGCGGTTCATTGTGAGCCTCTCCGGATACTACCCGGGACAGTAACCACAAATCATCATAGGCTGGAGAGCCTATCTGGGCAGCATAAGCTGTCCTGCTGTCAACATAAAGCCGCCTTACCCGGGCTGCTTTTAATTTTGTCCCAGCAGCTACAATTACAAGGACGAGCACAAGGACAACCAGCGTGACTTTCAGCCGCTCTTTGGGCACCCTACATCTTCCTCCTGTACTTCAAAATGGGCTTTTGGCCTGTTAAGGTTAGCATGTTCGTCTGCTCTCGGCCTTATGCGTTGCAGTGGTTTCACCTTCGGCTTGATCTGAATATAGTGGAGTAGTTAAGGTTTTTCCTGATCTGCTCATAATCAGCGGGAGGTGGAACTGATGAATAAATATTTGGCTGCTGTCCGCCGGGTTTGGTCGCGCTGCTGTAGCCTGCGTAACGTAGTCGGGGTAGGCTGGGGTTCCAAGAAAAAATCGCTGCAGCGCACAGACCAACCGACAGCAGTAGTATTTGTAAGAAAAAAAGTCCCCCAGGAGGATCTGACGATGCAGGACCTCATTCCCCGGCAAATAGATGGACTTGAAACCGATGTGGTCGAAATTGGAGATGTGCGCTTACTGTCAAGAACAAGCCGGCTGCGTCCGGCGCCGCCGGGGGTAAGCATTGGTCATCCTAAGATCACCGCCGGCACCTTCGGCGCTTTAGTCAAAGACAACGATACCGGGGAACTACTTATTTTATCTAATAATCATGTACTGGCCAATCTGACTAACGGGCGTGATGGGCGCTCCCAAATAGGGGATCCTATTTACCAGCCGGGGGTTTATGACGGGGGTAGCAGCGATGATACTATTGCTCATTTAGAGCGCTTTGTTCCGGTAACGACTGAGTTTTTTATTTCAGATTGCCCGATCAGCAAACAAGTAAGCCATATTGGAAACTTCGTCTTAACAGCGGTCAAACCAGACTACCAATTACAGTTTCTCAAGCAGTCGGCCACCTTCAACCTGGTAGACTGTGCTGTAGCCAAGCCAATTTCGGCAGCGGTGGTAACGTCCGAAATTCTGGGATTGGGGCCAGTGCGGGGACGAAGTGATGTCCGGCTGGGGCAAAAAGTACACAAAAGCGGACGGACCAGCGAACTTAGTTCCGGTTCAGTAATTGCGATAGCTGCCACCTTGCGTATTGGGACCCACGGAGGGACTTACGCTGTGTTTAGCGATCAAATCGTGGCGACATTACCCAGCCAAGGGGGAGACAGTGGATCGTTGGTGTTAAATGATGATAACAAAGCCGTGGGCCTGCTGTTCGCCGGCTCCCATTTGGTCACTATCGCCAACCGGATCCAAAACGTCGAGGAACAGCTTAATATCAGCGTCGATTAGGCCTGATACCCGGGAAATTATCTTTGCCGCTCTGCTTGGCTGCCCCGAAAGACTATAGTATAATAAAACCAATAAAAAGGGGGCAGTTTAGCATTGCACACGGGTAAACTTTCTGCCGATCTTCTCAAACAGATCGTTTTTCCTTACTCCGGCCATAAGCGCCCCGATGTCTTGGTGGGGCCCGGGATCGGACTCGACTGCGGTATTATAGACCTAGAAGGCCAGCTGGCCGTTTTGTCCAGCGACCCCATCACCACAACCGGACATAATTTGGGTTATCTAGCCGTCCACATTGCCGCTAATGATGTGGCTGCCACCGGGGCCGAGCCGGCGGGGCTGCTTTTAACTTTGCTGCTCCCGCCGGGGACAGCGCTGGATCTTGTCCAAGAAATTATGCAACAAGTGCACGATACCGCCGCCAGCCTCGGTATGGCACTATTGGGCGGTCATACCGAATTTACCGCCGCGGTAACCCAGCCGGTGGCCGTTATGACCGCGATCGGTAAGGCTCGCCGGGGCCACTATGTCACCTCCGGCGGCGGAAAACCGGGAAATGTTCTTATCTTAACCAAAAGCGCCGCCTACGAAGGTACGGCTATATTGGCTGCTGATTTTTTTGCCCAGTTAGAGCCTCAGTTAGGATCCGTTTTACTGGAACGGGCCCAGGATTTTATCTACGGTATCAGCATAGTACCTGAAGCTAAAGCAGCGATCGGGCTGGCAACTGCTATGCACGATGTTACCGAAGGTGGAATTTTGGCTGCCACCTTTGAATTAGCCCATGCTTCCACTTGCGGACTGGAGCTGTGGTCTGACCAAATACCTGTTGCTACCGAAACAGCAGCCATCTGTCGCCAGCTAGAACTGGATCCTTTAGGCCTCATCGGCAGCGGTTCGCTTCTTGTTGCCACCGGAAGCCCAGATCAGCTGCTAGCTACTCTTTCAGCCCTCGCTATCCCGGCTGCTGCCATCGGCCGCCTGCTGCCACCTGAGGACGGAAAGTGGCTTAAACGCGGATCCCAACGCCTGCCGCTGGTAATTCCGGAAAGAGACGAGCTCTATAAAGCCTTGTAAGTTAAAGCGAAAAGGCCAACTGTCCCGAGAGGCCGAGTTTTTGCTGCCAAACCGTGTCAGAAAAAAAGCGGCCGGTACTTTTTTGGTACCGGCCGCTTTGCGCCCAGCTTAAGTTTAGAAATTAATCAATTGTAATAAAGCGAAAAGATTTTACCTGTTAGGCGCCGATACTTGGTTTTTCTTCTTTCATCTTGGTCAGCACTTTATTTGCTTCCACCACCAGGAAGATGGCCAACACAAACAGCAGAATGCCCGGGATGCCAAGGACCATGTTGCCTGTGGCTAAGTTATCTCGGATGAGAAAGACTAGAGCCGTCAAGGTGGCGGCAAACATGAAGAACATCGGATACATGGTGGGACGGCGGTCACGGTTGAGTGATGTGAGCCAAACTGAAGCTGTCAACAGCGTCAAAGCCGCTAGCAGCTGGTTGGCACTGCCGAAGATAGGCCAGATGGCAGCCCAGTTACCGGAAAGAGCCAAGGCTCCGGCCAGAACTACAGTGGCAGCGGTACCGATATAGCGGTCAGCTAAAGCCGGTACCCGGGTGGAGAAAAACTCTTCCCAAGCGTAGCGGCCCAGCCGCGTGGCAGTATCTAGGGAAGTTAAGCAAAATGCATTGACAGCGAGAGCACCGAAGGTAGTGCCGAAGGCCACCGGGATACCAAAAAAGCTCATAAAATGGCCCACGCCAGCTGCAAAAACACCGGTAGGTCCGCCTAGCTCGGCCAAAGCAGTAGCATAGCCTTCTTGGCTGAGATACGCTACTGTAGCCAAAGCAACCAAAGCCAGCAATCCTTCGATCAGCATTGCCCCGTAACCGATTAAGCGGGCGTCTTTTTCATTGGCCAGTTGCTTGGCCGTGGTGCCAGAGGATACCAGTGAATGGAAGCCGGAGATAGCGCCGCAAGCCACAGTTACAAACAGCATCGGGAACAAAGGCCCAGCGGCATTAAAGGAAATAAAGGCAGGGAACTTCAAGGCCGGCCCGCCGATGATAATACCAACCAAAGCCCCAAGCAAACTAGCATAAAGCAAAAATGAGTTCAGATAATCGCGTGGCTGTAGCAAGATCCACACTGGTACGATCGAGGCGATGAAAATATAAACCAGGCAGAAGTAAGTCCAAAACGTACCTGAGGCTACTATGGGAAATTGAACTCCAAGCCAAACACAAAGGAAGAGTAAAATAACGCCGATTACGGTAGCGATGCCAAGCGGTACTTTATAACGGGTAATCGCTAATCCAAATGCTATCGCTAGAACAATAAACAGTAGCGAGGTCGTAGCTACCGCCGGCACCGACACAAAGGTGCCCACGACCAAAATGGTAAATACCGCTACCACTAAAACTAAAGTTAAGTAAGAAAAACAAAGGAAGAAAAATTGTCCCTTTTCGCCGATATGCGCCCGCACCACTTCGCCAATCGATTTAGCATCATGGCGGATCGACGCTACCAGGGCAACAAAATCATGGACTCCACCGACAAATATACTACCGATTACCACCCATAAAAACACTGGCACCCAGCCGAACGCTGCTGCGGCAATAGGCCCGGTAATAGGCCCGGCGCCGGCAATGCTGGCAAAATGGTGACCAAGGAGCACCGGCGCTTGGGTAGGAACATAGTCCACTCCATCATACATGGTTTCCGCCGGTGTTTTGGCGTCCGGATTTAAAACCAATACCTTTTCCGCCACATACTTCCCATAATAAACGTAACCGATAAACAGCAGGATTGCTCCCGCCAGGACCATTAAGGTGGTACTCATCTAATAAGCCCTCCTTATCAGCTTATGGTCTTTTCCCAACTGGTTCAAGGACGGTTTTGAGAAACCATCTGAGGCTTGGATACTGTTTCCTTGCCCCCTTTTTTTTCCGGCACTCGGTAAGCCTCACAGACCGCGCGCCCGGCTTTGTTGCTGTATACTTCATTAGCGGCAAGATCCACCGCCAGAAGCCGCACCTCACACCATCCCTGCAGTAGGAATTTGAAATTTCGGCTGTAACTGAAGCGTTCGATAATTGACCGCGCTTCGGAGGCAATCCCTCGCCTAGCCACCAGAACGCCGGTGACCAAAGAATACATATGTTCATCATCAGGGTTTACTAGCTCTAATACAGCTTGCTGCAAGAAGCCGCAATACTGTCTGGCCAAATAGGGCGTAATCCGCTCCCGGCCTTGAATTAATACGGTTTCATGGTTTTCATAGGCATACAGGGTGATTTTTTTTAGCAGAAAGTACTTTTCGCTCCGCATCTTGAACCGGGCTACCAAGTCAACCATTTGGCCGGCCACAGTTTCATTAGCAGACAAATCATAATTTGGTGCTAACCGGTCGCTGATAGCTTCAAGATAATATTTCCAAGAGCTCATCAGATCACATTCCCCCTGGTTATAATAATAACAAAACCGCCGAACCCTAGCTATTAAATAGGGATCAGCGGTATAAACTGGCGGCTAAACGGTTGTAAACGGGGCTTGAACGGTAAATTTAAATCAAAGCACCAGCCCCAGTTTCTGGCGCAGCAGCGGTGATTGACGCCGGCTGACCGGTATTTCCGTTTGTTCCTGGTCAGCCATAACCAGCAAGTAGCTGCCGTGGAACCAGGGGATGATCTCTGCGATATGGTCTGTGTTGACTACATAGCCTTTGTGCACCCGAAAAAACCGGGGACCGAGCCGTTCCTCCAGCTCCGCCAGCGTGCTCCTTACCTGATACTCTTTTGTTTTAGTTTTGATATGCACTTCTTTATCGCGGCAATAGGCCGCATAGATAGACGCGGTTGGGATCAAAACGATGCGGTCATTAATATCCACCGGTACCTTATCTGGCTCCTGCTCCATCTTAACCTTATCGAGGAGAACTTGCAGATTGCGAGCCAGCTCTATTTGATTATAATTGGCCCGTAAAGACAATAACCGCTCCACTGTTTGGGCCACCCGTTCTTCTTGAAACGGTTTTAAAATATAATCGACCGCACTTATTTCAAACGCTTGCAGAGCATAGGTATCAAAAGCAGTGGCAAACACAAACAGGGGCGGATGTTCTGCGGCAGCTAAAACAGCTTCAGCCACATCAAAACCATCTTGTTCCGGCATCTTAATATCCAAAAACACCGCTTCAGGGTCGAGGGCCAAAATTAGATCTATTGCCTCCGATCCGCTGGCCGCATCCCCGATCACCTTAACTTTACCCGTTCTTTCTAGCAGGTATCTTAATTCCGACCGGGCCGGTGCTTCGTCATCCACTACCAATACCTTAAGTTTAGACGGCAGATAATTGTCCATGGCCTGCCACCTCCAAAGGTACAGCAAAGCGAACCGTAGTGCCTTGACCTAAAACACTGGTAATAACCGGGGCATACTCCGGGCCGTACATGTTTCTTAATCTTTCGCTGACGTTAGTCAGGCCCACGCCGTTGGAAATTGTACCCCGTCGGACTTGATCCAGCGTGTCAGCCTCCATGCCGATACCTGTGTCGCTGATGACCAAACAAAGAGTCGCTCCCGACCGGCGAGCCGAAATGGACACCCGCCCGCCTTCGGATTTGGGGGCGATACCATGTTTGACTGCGTTTTCCACCAACGGCTCCAAAGTCAGCCGCGGAAGTTTAGTTTGTAAAAACTGTTCCGGAATATCTTCCACCAGCTGCAGTTTGGAACCAAAGCGGGCCTGCTCTAAGGCTAGATAGGCCCGGACGTGCTGCAGTTCTTCCTTTAAGGTACAAAAATCGCCGGCTTGAGCCAGATTGCGGCGAAAATAAGCGGCCAAATCGAGCAATAACGCCCGGGCCGTTCCCGGCTCGGTCCGGCAATAAGACACGATAGTATTGATAGCATTAAACAGAAAATGGGGGTTTATCTGGGCCTGTAAAGCTGTTAATTCAGCCTGAGTTACCAGTTCCGCTTGCCGTGACGCTTCCGCCAATTCAAGCTGGGTGGAAAAGAGCTGAGATAAGCCCGAGGCCATTTCAATATCGACCGGCGTTATAGCATCTGTTTGGGCTCGGTACAATTTAAGTGAGCCCTCGACCTGGTTTTGGCAAAAAAGCGGCACCACCACTCCGGCCCCTAGCCGGCAATCTTCATCGCTACAGCCGATACCGGCCCTCGACTGGGCCACCTCAACCGTCCCTTGTTTTATAACCCTGGCCGTGGCCTCGGTCAGAAACGGATGCCCCGGCCGATGATGATCCGAGCCTAAACCCACATGAGCCAATACCGTCGTTCGGTCAGTAATTGCCACCGCATCGACATCAGTCAACTCTAAAATGATTCGGGCCGTATAACCGGCTGAACTTTCGTTGAGGCCCTGCTTTAAATGGGGCAGCGACAGCCTGGCTATCTCTAGTACTTTTTGGGTCTGGGCAGCGCTGATGCGGTTTTCAACCGCTTGGAGACTGTCCAGCATGGTGATAAAGATGCCGACCCCAGCCCCGTTAACCAGGATCATGGGAACAGCGATCACTTTTACCAGCTCCAGCGCCGCCTGAAAAGGCTTAGCAAATAACAGCAAGATAATCATCTGCACCAGCTCTGCTAACATGCCAGTAGCTAAACCTACTTCCCAATCTATCTTCTGTAACCGGCGCGCCACCAGCCCGCCCAGTAAGCCTTCGACAGTAGTGGACAACCCACAGGCAAAACCAGTAAATCCGCCCAAAGACCATCTATGTAAACCCGCTATAGCCCCAGCTCCCAACCCTACCCAGGGGCCACCGATAAGCCCTGCCACCACGGCTCCAATCGCACGCGAATTTGCTATCGCTCCTTTAACTTCAATCCCCCAATAAGTGCCCAGAAGTGTGAACAAACCGAAAACAACTGTCAGCAATAGTTTGTCGCGGCCGCTGGCTATCTTGCCCAGTGTACGTTTAAAGACCGGAATCCGGCTAAATATAAACGCGCTAGTGGCAACCACGCACATCCGTAAGGATAACTCCATAAACAAGGAATTCATCCCGGTTTACCCCCTATCGATATCCCGGCAGCTGAAATAAGCGAATTAAATTGGCCTGAGGCTCGTTCCATTGATATTATACTACATCAGGGAACAATATTAAAACTCTTTTGCTCTATATTGAAATATTACCTTTTTGCTAGCTGGTTTAAAATAGCCGGCTGGCATAGGCTGTTTATGATAATATATTAACAATCTTTTTCGATTTTGAACCGCTTTTTCCGCCGAAAAATAGCTGAAACTGGCTCAAGTTGGGGCTTTTTACGGCCGTAGAGGACATTTAACACAAATGTAACATCGTAATCATTGACTAATTTCTGTTTTTGTGTGATAATAAGGACAACAACACGGTATACTAAAGTTTCGGAAGGAGGTAGCAGGCTGTGAGTAGAAGATTACAGGCCCTTAAACGGGAGCGGGAACAGCTTCTCGATGACTGGGCTAGCAATGATACAGATACTCGCCTGAAAATGCTAGTTAGATTCATGGACCTAGAAGAAGAGATATCGGCTGCCGACAGCGCTTAAATTAAGCTAAAAAGGCCCGCACAAACATGTGCGGGCCTTAAACTAATATCCGGCAACGACCTACTCTCCCAGGGGAGACCCCAAGTACCATCGGCGCAGGAGGGCTTAACGGCCGTGTTCGAGATGGGAACGGG
>JAAZKX010000029.1 GCA_012799605.1 Bacillota bacterium
ACACTGGAAATCAAGTCTGCACGAACCCCGACTCCGACCACTGGTATATCGAGATCTTTGGCAGCCGTAGTAACAATATCGAGTCCATTGATAATAGTCTCTGGTTTAGTCTCCGACGCCAAATTGGAATTGGCCACCAATCCGGTTATTTTTAGGCGGGTTGCGTTTTCGATTAATCGCGTCATCTTTTTAACGCCTGCAACGCTATTGGTAAAAGGCCGGCATGTATTGACCACTAGCAACAATTCGTGCGGCAGCCCCTTCAATTGATCGCTAAAGCGCCCTAAAGCTGTGGCGCCGACATCATCCCCGCCGACATCTACCACTACATGTAGGTCCGGCTCAGCTAGTGCTCCCTTAATACGTGGAACTATAATCGGGAGATCAGCCTTAGCCAATTCCCCTGGTGGCACAATCACCTCTATCCCTTCTGCTGCCAGCTGTTCGGTTACGTCCCGGGATCGAAAATAAGGGCTGACAATATCTAGGTCAACAATAGCAACCTTTTTTGTTTTGGCCACGGTACGCACGTAGTTGACAGCGATCTCTGTTTTACCGCTGCCAAAAGCCCCCACAAATATTATGATTCGGCTTTCAAAGTCCATGGTTTGACCTCTCATTTTAAATATTTGATTCCTCAAACGTATTCGCGCGCCGTTTCTTCTCCGTTAAGAACACGAAGAGCCCCTTGAGCCAGTGCTTCCATTTCGCTTTCGCCGGGATAAACAAGTACCGGTGCTAAAAAACTTACCCGTTCTTTAATCCAAGCAGTTAATAACTCTGAATGAGCCATCCCACCGGTTAAGACTACAGCATCTAATTTACCGTTAAAGGTGGCAGCCAAAGCACAAATGCTTTTGGCCACTTGATAAGCCAAGGCCCGGAATATCAATTCAGCCTTCTTATCACCCATACGAACCCGATTTTCAACTTCTCTAGCATCTGTCGTCCCCAAATGTGCCCTGAGGCCACCGGAGCCTTTTACCATACGCATTACTTCTTGCTCAGTAAAACGGCCGCTAAAACATAATCGTACCAGATCCCCCACCGGCAAGGTACCGCTTCGCTCTGGCGTCATCGGTCCTTCTCCGTCTAAAGCATTGTTAACATCTACTACCGATCCTTTTTGATGGGCCCCAATAGAGATGCCACCGCCGAGATGGGCAACAATTAAATTAAGTTCTGTATACGAACAGGCCAGTGCTTTCGCCGCTCGGCGGGCAACCGCTTTTTGATTTAGGGCATGAAACTTACTTTGACGCGGTAATTCCGGCAGTCCTGAAATGCGGGCCAAGTCGCTAAGCTCATCTACAACTACCGGATCTACAGTAAAGGCGGGAATTCCCCCTGCTTCGTGTGCTAGCTCATAAGCGAGAATTGGTCCGAGATTTGAAGCGTGCTCGCCCCACCGGGCGGACTTCAGATCCTCTACCAGACGCTGATTTACCATATAGGTACCGCCGGTAAGAGGCTTGGTCAGGCCCCCCCGCCCGACTACTGCTGTCAGCGAAGCCAGCTTAATATCTTCAGCGGCTAACATAGCTAAAATAGCTTTTTTACGCAGACTATGTTGATTTATTACTGAGCCGCACGCTTCCAAATCTGCCGGCTGGTGGGCCAAGTTTTTTGTAAACAACAGCTGATCATTTCCAAATAAGGCCAGTTTAGTCGAGGTAGAACCGGGATTCAAAAGTAAGATACGCGTTTTTCTTCACCTCACTTTTGTTGATAGCAGCAACTTTTAGGCTAGAATCCATCTGCTGCCCACCTAAGATACTGCAAGTAATGTGCCAGCATGATCGCAGCTGGTACTGGCCTTCTAACCGAGGTTAGCCCCCTAAATAGATCGCCTAATTGCAATAAATTGCCAAAAGGCGGCTCCTACCTCTAATTTTAATATAATTTAAGCCGCAGTTGGTTGCAAGTCTGCAATATTCTGCCTGCAGTATACTGCAGAGAGGAAGTCAGGTCGGAATGCCATATTTATCCAGTTTATAGTACAACGTCCGCAGAGAAATACCGAGCAACCTGGCTGCGACTGTTTTATTGCCCTTGGCATGATCCAACGCCTGTTCTACAGCTTTTTGCTCAGTTAGTGCTGTTACTTGGGCCAGAGTTTTTCCTGGCGTCCAATACGCCGGAGGAAACCCACGGGCAATCCTGGTACTCATATTAAAACTGCCCATAGGGGGAAGGTGATGGGGCTGCATTATGGTCTCATTATATTTCATATTAATCATCGCCCGGCCCAAAACATTCTCCAATTCACGAACATTACCGGGCCAATCGTAAGCTGCTAAAGAAGAAAGTACTTGCGGAGCAGCTTTTTCTACTGCCCGGCCAAATTGTTGATTGAATTTGCGCAGTAAAAAGGATACTAGTGGGGGTACATCGTCTTTACGATAGCGTAACGGCGGGATAAGAATCGGAACTACATTTAGGCGGTAATACAAATCTTCACGAAAATGCCCTTCTTGCACGGCTTGCTCTAAATTAACATTGGTAGCTGCAATAACGCGGGCATCTACTGAAACCGCCCGCGTACCCCCGACCCGGACGATTTCTTTTTCTTGCAAGACACGAAGTAGTTTTGCTTGCAAAGCTGGACTGATTTCACCTATTTCATCGAGAAAGACAGTCCCGCCGGCCGCTTCTTCAAAATATCCTTTTTTGCCCTGTTTTCTGGCTCCGGTAAAAGCGCCTTCTTCATAACCAAAAAGTTCGCTTTCTAACAAGGATTCTGCAATTGCAGTACAGTTAACCCGGACAAATTGCCCCTTCCGCCATCGGCTGGCATTGTGAATGGCATGAGCAAACAGTTCTTTTCCGGTACCACTTTCGCCCCGGAGCAAAACTGTAGCTGGCAGATCAGCAGCCCGTTTCGCTTGGTCTATGGCTGCTTTCATTTCCGGGCTATCCCCGATAATATCTTCAAATGTATATTTTGCCTCCAAATGCCTGATCCTCTGCTTGGCTTGGGCTAACTCATCCGTCAGTTGTTTAATTTGCGATACATCATGTATAACGCCTACGCTTCCTCGCAGCTTGCCCTGCACAATTATCGGGGCTACATTTACAATAACGTCTCTTCTTTGAGGACCTACCTTAAGCCTCGCCCCTTGTACTGGCTTGCCGGTGCTTAGGACTTTTAAATGAGTGCTCTCACCCTCAGCAATATCAACCGTAGCCGGCTTCCCTAAAACATCTTTTTGGGTCAATCCTGTAAGGCGTGTGTAGGCCGGGTTGACCAAAATGCCTTTTCCTTTTTCATCCACTACTGAAATGGCATCTTGGGTAGCATCGATAATCGCACCCAACATGAGTTTTGTTTGCATCAGATCATTAATTTTATTGCGCAGACGGCCAATTAAAAACAAAAACACCGGCAAAGATTTAGGATCTACTACCAATACGCCTTTTAGTCCCAGCGCTTGTATACATTTGCCGGCTGAAGCAGTACCGCATATAACCGCATCAAGCCCCGGTAGCGAGACAAGTTCTTCAATATCTACTACTGGTATGGCCTGTAAGATGGGAGGGGTTTTGCTGGGGAGTTCGTTTCCACAACGTACGTAAGCCAGAGGTTGCAGAAACGCGCTTTCCTCTAAGCATTCTGCTACTCCTCTGGCATGAGAGGCAAGATCACATACAGCGACTCCAATCAAATAATTCCCCCCCTGGAGTATATATTTTAAACTGAAACCTAATCCAGGTTCAGCCTATTTTTATAGTTGAGCCTAGAGGGCTTCTTCATGCAATTTCGAATCCACTGCTCATTCGCCCGGTTATTTAATTTCTATAAAGTATTGGCCTTTGTGACCCTCCGTCTTCACTATTTAGTTTCGCCATTACAGGGCAGAAATCCTTCATGGGGGGGACCCTAATACTTGCCCGCTTTTTATTGGAAATTAGCTTTTGATGAACATTCGGTCCGGCAAATTGGCGGTTAGCATAAAAATAGGCCAGCTGGAAAGGTAATTAAACTGCCCTTTTAACTGGCCTTGTTCTCGACCCGGAGTTTATCGGCTATAATTGCGATAAATTCCGAATTGGTCGGTTTGCCCCGGTCGGTATCTATTGTATAGCCAAAAAAACTGTTTATTATATCTATATTACCCCGACTCCAAGCAACTTCTATCGCATGACGGATAGCACGTTCCACCCGGCTAGGGGTGGTATTGTACCTGTCCGCTACTAACGGGTACAGTTCTTTGGTAACAGCCCCTAACAAGTCCACATCCCGAATTACCATTAGGATGGCCTCGCGCAAATATAGATATCCCTTGATATGGGCTGGAACCCCAAGCTGGTGGATAATGTTCGTCACTTCCATATCCAAGTTTCTAGGCTTGATTGCTGCCGTACGCTTAGACACGGGAGTACCACGGGCAAGCTGCCGGATTCGGTCGATGAGTACATCCAGATTAAAAGGTTTAAGAATATAATAATCTGCTCCCAAATCTACTACCCGTTGGGTGATACTTTCTTGGCCAAAGGCTGTCAGCATGATGATTTTGGGGCACCTTTCCAACGGTTCTTCCATTAACCTCTCTAGAACACCTAGTCCATCTAAGTGTGGCATAATGATGTCCAGAACTAAAACATCAGGCGCAACCTCACCAATTTTATCGAGTACTTCCACCCCATTATAAGCCATTTCTACTAATTTCATATCAGCTTGTTCTTCAATGTATTCTTTCACTAAAGCGCAGAACTCTTTATTGTCGTCAGCAATCATCACCCTAATGCAATCTGACACAAT
>JAAZKX010000030.1 GCA_012799605.1 Bacillota bacterium
CCGTCAAAATCTTTCACCATTTGCGCTACATTGTGCTTAAATTCCTTTATGCTCCCCCGGGCCACGGACGTCCGGCAGCGCTCGATCCATTGCCGGGCCAGAAGATTGGCTGACCCTTTGATTTTTTCATAGGGCCTTACTCTATGTAGCAGCCTCATTATCAGGTCTCCATATAATACAGCCAGCAGAGCCTTGAGCAGCATGGCCGGTGAATAGCTAAAGCCGCTATTTTTTTCAAATCCTTGAGCCGACATGGCGATGACCGGTATCTGGCCATAGCCGGCGTCCCGCAGCGCCTTGCGGATAAACCCAACATAGTTGGAGGCTCGGCAGACGCCGCCAGTTTGAGTCATCAAAACGGACACATTATCCAAATCATATTTTCCGGATTTTAACGCTGCTAAATATTGGCCCACAGCCATTATTGCTGGATAGCAGGCATCATTGTTCACGTATTTTAGCCCTTCATCGATGGTTCCAGTAGCATATGTGGGCAAAATCTCCAGATTATACCCACAAGAGTCCAAGGCCGATTGTAAAATAGGAAAATGTATAGGCGCCATTTGTGGCACCAAAATAGTATGGTTCTTGCGCATCGCCTTGGTAAACTCGATCCTTGTTGGCGGCTGATACTGCTGGCGCGGTGATGTCGCTGCTTTTTCCCTTTCTGTTAGGGCCGCATGCAAAGACCTTATCCTGATCTTGGCCGCGCCCAAATTGCTCACTTCATCAATTTTAAGGACTGTATAGATCTTGCCGCCGCCTCGCAAAATTTCTTCCACTTGATCGGTGGTGACAGCATCAAGGCCACAGCCAAAGGAATTTAGTTGAACTAAATCCAAGTTGGCTTTAGTCGAAGTAAATGTAGCTGCCCGATAAAGCCGGGCATGGTATGTCCATTGATCCAGCACCCGTAGCGGCCGCGGGGGTTTAGCCAAATGGGCAACCGAGTCTTCCGACAGCACCGCCAGGCCCAGGCTATTGATCAGCTCCGGTATACCATGGTTGATGGCCGGGTCTATGTGATAAGGCCGCCCAGCCAGCACGATCCCTCTGATGCCCCGGCGCTCCATTAGCCGCAGAGTTTTTTCGCCTTGTTGTTGGATGTCCTTTTTATAAGCCATCAATTCGTGAAAACCCTTATTTACCGCTCGGCTTATGTCTTTAAAGGGTATATCAAAGGCGGCCAAGCTGTCGTACAATCTCTTTTTCAGCCCCGACTTACTGTGAAAAGACATGAATGGATTCAAAAAGCGGATGCCCTTTTTCGCTAATTCGGCCACATTTAGCCGGATCACCTCAGAGTAGCCGATTACCACCGGACAATTGGCATGGTTCACAGTCGCTTTATCTTCTTGCCGTTCATAGTATATGGCCGGATAAAATATAAAATCCACACCTTTATCTATCAAGTCCATTATATGGCCATGGGTTATCTTGGCCGGATAACAAGCCGTCTCGCTCGGTATCGAGCTGATCCCCCGTTCATATACCTTCCGGCTGGATTTGGTCGAAAGCACGACCTCAAAGCCCAGTTCAGTAAAAAAGGTATGCCAGAAGGGATAGTTTTCATAGATATTTAGCACCCGCGGGATCCCGACTTTACCCCGGTGGGCCTGTTTTGAGGGCAGAGATTTGTAACGAAAGACCCGGTCGTATTTATATTTAAACAGATTAGGGAGCTCTTGTTGGCCCTTGTTGACCCCCGCCCCTTTCTCACAGCGGTTGCCCGTTATATATCTGGTGCCATCAGGAAAAGTATTTATAGTCAAAGAACAATTGTTACCGCAGCCGCCGCAGCGGGCAGTGTTAGTTACATAGCTGAAATCAGACAGCTGTTCATTGGAAAGCAGACCGGATGTTTCCCCCGGTACCGCCCTTTCTTTTGCTAGCAAGGCGGCCCCAAAAGCCCCCATCAAGCCGGGGATGCTGGGTCTTGTTACCCTTCGGCCTGATATCAGTTCAAAAGCCCGCAGGATAGCATCGCCATAAAAGGTGCCCCCTTGTACTACAATGTTTTGGCCCAAATCCTGCGGATCTTTAACCCTGATTACTTTATAAAGAGCGTTTTTGATCACCGAATAGCAAAGCCCGGCAGCAATATCGCCGATACTAGCCCCTTCTTTTTGGGCCTGCCTCACTTTGGAATTCATAAACACAGTACATCTGGAGCCCAAATCGACTGGGTTTTTAGCCAGCAGCCCCTCGGCCAAAAAATCCTCCACCGACATATTTAGAGAATGGGCAAAAGTCTCCAAAAATGAACCGCAGCCGGAGGAACAAGCCTCGTTTAAAAATATGCTGTCTATCGCCCCGTCTTTTACCCGCATGCATTTCATATCCTGGCCGCCCACATCCAAAATAAAATCTACCTCGGGCTGGAAAAACAAAGCCGCCTTATAATGAACCATAGTCTCAACTTCGCCTATATCGACGCCCAGCGCCGCTTTGATGAATTCCTCGCCATAGCCTGTTACAGCAGCATAGGTAATGGTTTGCCCGGCTGGAAGCTGATCATATATCTGCCTTAAAATTTTAACCGCCAAATCCAACGGCTGGCCTTTATGGTTGCCATAGTATGAATATAAGATGTTGTTATCCTCGTCTATCAGCACGGCTTTAGTTGTGGTCGAGCCCGCATCCAGCCCCAAATAACAGGCCCCTTTATGGGAGCGAATATCCTTATAGCCGACCGTACCTACGGCCGCATGGCGGTCTTTGAACTCTTGCAAAGATTTTTCATCGGTAAACAGCGGTGGCAATTTTTTTATCGTAGTTTCAACCCGGCTACCGCCGGCCCAAGAGCGCCGTTTCAATTCCTCAAAGCTGATACCCCGATCGCCCGGTGCCGAAATAGCAGCCCCTTTGGCAACAAAGATTTGAGCATCAGCAGGTACCAATACCTCATCGGCAGCCAGACCCAAGGTGTGGACATACCTTCGGCGCAGCTCCGGCAAAAAATGCAACGGGCCACCCAAAAAAGCAACTTTGCCCGTAATCGGCCGGCCGCAGGCCAGGTTGGATATGGTCTGGTTTACCACCGCCTGCAGTACGGAGGCCGCGATATCTTCCTTGGGGACACCTTGGTTGATCAGGGCCTGGACATCAGTTTTGCCAAAGACCCCGCAGCGCGATGCAATGGGGTAGATGGTGCCATGCTTTTTCGCCAGTTCATTCAGCCCCTGGGCATCCGTCTCCAGCAGGGCTGCCATCTGATCGATAAAAGCACCGGTACCGCCAGCGCAGATACTGTTCATCCTTTGCTCGACATTACCGGTTAAATAGGTAATCTTAGCATCTTCACCGCCCAACTCAATGGCTACATCCGTTTGTGGCAACAATTTTCGGATGCCGTTGGTAGAAGCCATAACTTCCTGGACAAAAGGGATGTCAAGCCATTTATGCACTGCAAGACCACCCGACCCCGTTACTATTACCGAGACCAGCTCGTTTTTAAATCTGTTATAGGCCCCTAGTATTACCTCCCGGATACCACTTTTTACATCAGAATAATGTCTTTTATAGATGCTGTAAACAGTTTGATAAAAAGAATTTAAGACGACTAACTTTACCGTGGTGGAGCCAACATCTAGGCCTAAACGTAAATTAATCATAAGACCGCAATTGCTGCTTTTCCTCCCCATCGATAAAATTTATGTAAGTATACAAACACCGTGACGGCATATAAATATTCTCCAATAGAGCCTTTATTTCCTTGTTTTTCTGCCTCGCGCGGTCTTCTTTCCCCCCACTTTCAAGCCTGTCTCAAGCCCGTAGATTCGCAAAAGACAGCAGGCAGGCGGCCCTTTGTGGCCGCCTATGAGCCAAAATTAAATTGTATCTCCCACCGAAGAAAAAAGGGACAAACTGCCCTTGAACCTTCTAAGACGGCAGCGGCCGCCGGTAAATGCCGCTGAGCCCGGCAGCATCCACCCGCGCTGCCACTTTCTTTGGATCGGTATCATACAAGTTTCGTTCTACCATCGTTTGGAAAAATACCGCCCCGGCAAACGTATAGCTTTGCCGCCCCGGCTGGTTATTTTCAAGATCGGAGCTGATAGCCCGCACCAGCGCCCCCAGAGCCAAGGTAGAAGGTAGCACCAGCAGCTTTTGGCCCACGGCGTGGCGCACCGCATTATGGCCGGCTAGGGTACCGGTCACGATAGCTTCGGTATGCCCCACAGCCGGCCCCTGTTTTTCACCGGCCACAAACAGATTATCCAAGCCATCTACTTTGAGGCTATCATCGCGATAGGCCATGGCCAACAGCCGCATTGAATTGCCGATTCCTCCCGCCAGCGGATCTAGATAACGCGCCTGTTCAAACCCGGGTACTTTTTTAAGGGCACTAAGAGGTATAAAAGGCGCCATCATCTTCACCGAACCGGTATCGAGAAGAACAATATTGGCCGCATACTCATCGAGGGCATACTGCTGGCATACTTTTAGCTTTAACTTTTCCGGCCGCACTAGCTGTTTGGGCAGCGGGATCACCGCCACTCCGCCTGTCCTCAGTTGGCGCCTAATCTCCGGCGACAGCGATTCGGGGCATAACTTGCATGACCCGCTCATGGCCCCAAAACTTCCATTTGGCTTCTTGAGCGGATATTCTTTTTTGCCTGCCATTTTCACCACCGACATCCGCGGGCCAAAAGCATGGCAACGCTGAGCACAAAGGGCACAACCATGGCCATAACGCCAGCAGTGACCCGGAGGCCCAGAAGTACCGGTGGCATCCACAAACGCATCCCCCGCTATAGTATCGCCGGTCGCTAAAATAACACCCTCAACCCGAGCGGCCGCCTGCTCTACCCCCACTATCCGCGACTGCAAGCGGATATCCACACCATTTTCCCGAAGCAGCCGCCGGATTAGCGGCTCCACCTTGATAATATCATATAAACTGGCATGTTTATGCCCGGGAAAATCGATCTTGCGATGGCGATAAATGCCCTCTAAAGCCTCAAAGATCAGGCCTCCGCCCAATGCCTTGGACTCTAGCGCCGCCGTCAGCCTGCCGTTGTTGAGCATGATGCCGCCCACAAGGCCGGCCCCCAAAAGAAGATCCGTCCGCTCCAGCAATGTCACTTGGCTGCCAGCCTGCCGAGCCGACAAAGCGGCAGCACAACCGGCCCAACCGCCGCCCACCACTACAACCCTAGCCACGGTTACCGTCTCCCTTCATAAATCCGGTACTGGGCTTTGCAAAGTGGAACCCGGCCCTGCTCAAAATCAGCGCTGAGGCAACTTCCGCACAACCCTTCCCCGCAACAGATATTGATATTCTGGGAATGGACAAGATCAAGTCCCCTTCCCGCGGCCAGCTGCCAAAGCGCATCTTTAAATATATCGGGGCCGGCACATACCACCAGTGTTGGTTCAAAATGGATCAGCCATTCTCCGATCAAATCCAACCCCGATTCACGCATACTGGCCACCTCCACCACTTCTGCCCCGCAGTTTTCCAGCCCGGCAGCAGTATAAATCATGCCAGCTGCCCCGGGCGCTATACAGGCTTTCATTATGTTGCCGCCCCGCTGCAGCGTCTTAGCCGCCAAAATTATAGCCGACTGCCCCACACCACCGGCTGCCAATACCACCCTCTGGTTGCGGCTGATTTTAATCAAGTGACTGCTGCTAAGAGCGCTAAAAAAAGGCCCCTTAACTACCGCCTTTCTCGCCAAAGATGACAACAGCTTGGATTTAGGGCCAACACATTTTGCCACCAGCCAGATCTCGTCGTTTATCACATCGACAATGCTCAATGGCACAGCCGCCGAACTAGGCGCCGACAAAGGGCGAATGAACAAAAATGCCCCCGGCTGGGAATAATGCATAGCAGCTTCCGCCCCCACCCGAAACCTAATATCAATAAGATCAGGCCTAAGAAGCTGCACCTTCACCTCGACCACCGTCTCCTCACGCCCGGCGGGCACCCTATTTTTATGCCGAAAATTCATGTAGCTACAGTCGCCGCTCCAGCGACAATCACAAAATTCAGCCCCGGCTAAAAGCGAACAAACAAAACAATGCCCGCTTTCCGCCAGGTAGCAAGGACAATATTGAGTCCCGGCATCGACACACTGCAACGACCATTTAGCAGGCGTTCCCATTCACACCACCTCCGAATTAGTCTATGACCAGCGCTTAGAGATGGTGCAGCGACCGGTCCGACCCGGCCCGGGAAAGGCTTTAGTGAGCGGTTCGCCCATATACTTAAGATGCCCGCTTTAGGCCCAGAACCCGAAGCCAAAACTCCCATCCATGAAACATCGGCCTAACTATTGGGACCATGGCCACGTAAGATACCACCAAAGACAAAAGGGGCTGCCCCCGATGAGGGCAGCCCCTTTTGATTCATTTTCATCATCTTATTTAATCCCCATATGCCCTAAATATCAGACCAGCATCGAAAACCCTGCCCTGGCAGGCAAATCTAGCCGCCCGCTCCAATAGCTGGGCCCGGGCGGTTAGAAATTCGGCATAATCTTTTTGCACTTGGGCTCGCCGCTCGCTGTCCGATAGCCCCTGATATCCCACAGCCAATTTTTCATAAGGAATCAGATGTGTACTCAGGCGTCTTTGTAGTTCCTCTTGGCCCAAGGCGCTGTTATCTGCTCGTTCCTTTAGATAGGCGATGGGATCCTTATTGGACAAGGCTCGATTTGTGCGCCAAGTAATCAAGGCGCAGTTTAGAGCGCAGTAAATCTTTTCAGCGGGGATTTTGGCATCCTCTAGGATTGAAACCGGAAACAGATGGTGATATTCGCGCGGGTGTTCTTTCGAGGTGATGCTGGTTACTGAGGCTCTGGTGCCATCTGCCAAATCTACAGCCCCTGATTTTATTTGCAGTGCCAACAGCCCCCGCCCTAATATCGACTTTCGTTTCGGCCACTCTGCCAGCATAATTATTTCCTTAGTTGGCAGCGGATACGATTCCTCATTTAAGATGGGGATAATTTTTTCATCAGCCTGATGGGTCAGCACCTTTTTCAAAGCGCGAAAATCTTGCAGAGCATTGGTTGTGGATGATTGCTCGTAGCGCGTAGTTAAGCAGGCCCGCCACAAAAACTTACGTAGCAGATGCTTGGCATTGCCCAAATTATCGGGTTGAAGCGGCAGATACTCCCATAGGGCCGCAATAATGGGAATAGCGGTATAGCTCGGTAGCCGCTGGGCATCAAAAATACACTCTTCCTCCAGAAAACTTACCATTCCTTTGATGCCATCTACCACCTTATTCCACTCGCGTAGCATCTTGGTATAATCAAGGCCCCTATATCCCGCTTGGCTAGGTATCCGGTTTTGCTGCAGGGCTATAACATCCAGCACCAACTGTGGCAGGTCTGCATATTGGGCCGCCCGTGGAATTTCCTCGGCCAAGGATTCAACATGATCATGCAGCGATTTGCCCGTTTCCTCTTCTACCAACGCCACTACAATATCATAGGTGCTAAGGCGTACGGAACTGGTGTTCATTTTTATAAAAACATCGAGCGCTACCTCTTTGGGCGTAGCCGGCGGGAGCGATAAATAAGGAAGATTAAATTCTCTTACTTTTATTCGCAGGTCATTTATTGTCTTTTTCAGGCGTTTGTAAGCCTCGAACATATCCACGCCCTCAGCAGTAATAGCCTCTTCAACCCACTGGTCGATTTTGTCCTCCATATCTTCTGGCCGCAACAAACAAATGGGGATAAAGCCCCGGCTCCAGCACTGTTTCGGGTCATCAACCCAGCGGGGATAGCGCTTGCCATTTTTTATCCAGCGCGCCTGCCCATAAACATAGGGCAGCCTTTGGGTAGAATCAGTGGGATCATCTTCGAAGCCAACCAAATACGTCCTATCAGGATATGTATCGTGAAGGCTACGCCAAAGAGCGGTAAGCCTTTGCTGTCCATCCAACAGCTGTTCCGTTACTTTGCCTCCTGATTTTGGCGCATCCACCATGGTTCGGCTGATAAATTTTTCTTCATCCCCCACTTGCAAAATCAAAGTTGCACCTGAAGGAAGGCCGCGTAGCACCGTAGTCAAAAGGCCTGACACCTCACTATGTCCCCAAACTACAAACCGTTGGAAACGAGGCAGCGTAATTTGCCGTGACCTGATGCGATTGAACCATTCCGGTAAAAAACGATCATGCGCGTGCATTAATCAAATCTCCCTCCCATTAACCAAATATAACTCTATCTGTATCACATAAACAGCCCCGCCCATGCCGCGCCGCTGGGGTCTCATAAACAAATCATAACATATTTTACCGCCACAGGTCCGACCAAAAACTTAAAGGTGGTTACCCAAGAAGCAATGAGCATAGATTATGTAACCGCTTTTTTAACAATCTTTTTAATGTGTCAAGGTAGGTTTGATAATCCCCCCATGTTCGAAAATGATTTGCTGGTCGATGCCCCTTTTCATAACGTGACAGATCCCGATACTGCTTTTTTCTTGGGTTTCCCTTGGCATTTCCCCACCCCTGATATGTATTCTATATCAGAATAAGGTAGGAAACAACACAAGGACCGTCAGGCCGTCCGTGTGGCCCTCGCACCTATGCGCAGGGGCGGGGCTTAGCCCCCGCCCGCGTTCCCCGAAACGAGCACCCCCATCAGCACACCGTCCCCATGCGTAGGGGCCGGCCTCTGCGCCGGCCCGTTCCCTGAAACGAGCACCATCTCGTAGGGGAGGGCCTCATCCTTTCAGCCTACCGGCTCCGGATGCAGGCTACGCCGGCCCGCGTTCCCCGAAACGCACACCATCTTGTAGGGGAGGGCCTCTGTGCCGGCCCGTTCCCTGAAACGAGCACCATCTCGTAGGGGCCGGCCTCTGCGCCGGTCCGTTCCCTGAAACGAGCACCATCTCGTAGGGGAGGGCCTCATCCTTTCAGCCTACCGGCTCCGGATGCAGGCTACGCCGGCCCGCGTTCCCCGAAACGC
>JAAZKX010000031.1 GCA_012799605.1 Bacillota bacterium
GGGGCCGGCCTCCGCGCCGGCCCGTGCCCCATTCCCCGCACCTTCATCAACATACCCCGTACCATCTCGTAGGGGCGGGGCTCCGTCCCCGCCCGTGTCCCCAAAACGAGCACCTTCATTGACCCCTTCCCGATCCCTCGGGCGGCCACAGAGGGCCGCCCCTACACAAACTGCCCATTTTTTATAAACACACTTTATTAATAACCACCGCACTCATGCGTAGGGGCCGGCCTCCGCGCCGGCCCGTGCCCCATTCCCCGCACCTTCATCAACATACCCCGTACCATCTCGTAGGGGCGGGGCTCCGTCCCCGCCCGTGTTCCCCAAACACCCACGGCTACCCAACCATCCCCAAAGCGCAGCTTGTGCCCTCATTCAAAAGAGCGAGGCGAAAGATATTCCCCTTTATTAAATTGGCTAAAATAGGCGGCAGGATTTGAACTCTCCGAAGCCGAACTGTAACATTACTGGGGTGAGTTCTATGAGTGAAAAAATTCTTGTTGTCGATGATGAGGAGCCAATCGCCAAGATTTTAGAATTCAATCTGGCCCAAAACGGCTACCAAGTAGAATTAGCTTTTGACGGCGAACAAGCCTTGGCCAAGGCGGACAGTTTTCAGCCGGACTTGGTTATTTTAGATATTATGCTACCCAAATTGGATGGCTGGCAGGTATGCCAGCGGTTGCGGCAGGAAACGACAGTACCTATTATCATGCTGACCGCTAAAGATGAAGAAACCGATAAAGTCCTGGGGCTGGAGCTAGGTGCTGATGATTATGTTACCAAACCTTTCAGCCCGCGCGAGCTGCTAGCTCGGGTCCGGGCTTTACTGCGTCGGGTTCAGTCTTACCGTGACCTAGAGGAGAAGGCGGATCAAATTGTTTTCGACGACTTGGTGCTTGATTTAAACAGTTATCAAGTAACCAAACGCGGCCGGGTAATAGAGCTGACAGTACGCGAATTTGATTTGCTCGCTTTCATGGCCCGAACGCCGGGTCGGGTTTTTTCCCGCGAGATTCTGCTGGAGAAAGTATGGGGTTATGATTTCTTCGGCGATATCCGCACGGTAGATGTCACCATCCGGCGACTGCGTGAGAAGATAGAAGACGATCCCGGCAATCCCGCCTACGTACTTACCCGACGCGGTGTTGGCTACCTGTTTGGAGGGCAATAGAGTGAAAAGCATCCAGGGGAAAATGGTAGTGCTTTACCTTCTTCTGGTTTTGATAGCCATGGAGATTATCGGAGTTCAATTAGTCCGCCGGCTACAAAATTACTACGATGACAACTTCCGCACCACCTTGGAGACCCAGGCCAATCTGCTAGCCAGTTTTGCCGCCCGCTATTTTACCGGCGAACAGAGCGAAGCTTATTTGGGCGATTTAGTGGACGATTTTCGCCTCCAAACCGGGGCCGAGATCGTGGTTGTGGATGCCGGCGGTATGCTATTGGCCGCCGGCGGCGCTCAGCGCGGGCAGCTGGGAAAGCGCTTCCAGCAACCGCATATCATTCGGGCTTTAAGCGGCGTTTCCACAACCGAAGTGCGGCGGGAAGATAATAAAAAGGCCCGGACGCTGGATTTGGCGGTCCCGGTCCAGCGAGGACACGAAGTCGTGGGCGCGGTCGGATTTAGCTCTTCACTGGCCGAAGTGGATCATACCCTAACCGAAATAAAGGCTATTTTCCTCACAGCCACCCTTACTGCCCTTATGGCAACAGCGGCGCTCGGTTTTGCTCTAGCCCGTACGATTACGCGCCCGATTCAAGAAGTAACCAATCAAGCCAAAGCTATCGCCAGCGGCGATTTCGGCGAGCCGGTTACCGTCCATTCCCAAGATGAAGTAGGCCAGCTGGCAGCCATGTTCAACTATTTGCGTCAACGGCTACGGGAAAACCTAACCGCCTTATCACAGGAAAAAGAAAAGGTAGAGGCAGTGCTGGCCAACTTAAGCGATGGCGTAGTAGCCTTGGATGCTGCCGGTAGCATCGTGTTGGTCAATCCGGCCGCACTAGGCCTGCTTGAATCCGATCAAAAGATCCATGATCTGATCGGCCGCCCGTTCGCAGAAGCGTTCCCCGAGCTGGACCTAAAGCCGGCCCCAGCCCAAACACGGGCCGAAAACACTATCGTTCAGTTTGAGGACAAATACGGCCATAAACGCGTTTTGCGGGTACATATGGCCGCTTTTAAAACCGGCCCGGCTGAGCCCGGTCTTGTTATTACCTTCCAAGACATCACCGATGAAGAGCGGCTGGAGTCGATGCGGCGTGATTTTGTGGCCAATGTATCGCATGAACTGCGAACACCTTTGACCACAGCCAAAAGTTACGTAGAGACGATACTCGATCAGGACGAAACCTTGGCCCCCCAGCTAAGGCGTCGGTTCCTGACAGTTGTTAACGATGAAGTCGACCGCATGGCCAGGCTGGTACGCGATCTGCTTCAGCTCGCCCAGCTCGATGCTGGGCGGATAAAGATCAAAAAACAGGCTATCCATCTGCCTGCCTTGGTCGAGAATGTCATCGAGCGCTTTCGAGTACAAGCCCAGCGTAGCCGCTTGGCTTTAACCCTAACCGCTGACGAGTCCGTACCGCCGGTTGCAGCCGACAAAGACCGGCTAGATCAGGTGCTGGCTAATCTGATCGGCAATGCGGTCAAGTTTACCGCACCCGGGGGCCGGATTAAAATCACCGTCGGCCCCGCCGCCGGGGGCCAGATCAAGACCACTGTGGCCGATAGCGGCTCCGGCATACCGGCTGAGGATCAACCGCGCATTTTTGAGCGCTTTTACCGGGTCGATAAAGCCCGCTCACGCTCTCAGGGCGGAACCGGCCTCGGCCTTTCTATCGCCAAACAGATTATCGAAGCCCACGGCGGCCATATTTGGCTGACCAGCACAGTGGGCAAAGGGACCGAAGTCAGCTTCACCCTCCCGGTCAGTCCTGAAAGCAGGGATCAAGATGACTTTTGAGCGGGCAAAAACGATTTTGCTGGTGATGTTAATTGCCGCCAGCATTGCTTTGAGCTATCTTATCTGGGAAGGATTGCTGCCTCCCGCTGCTCCCTCCGGTTCCCGTCAGCCCGGGGGAACATTCTGGGGCCCCGGCGTCGATCCCTTGGATCTGATCCTACCAGCGCGCATCGTCGTTCACCTTGAACCGGACCTGCACTCTACCTTATACCCGGGCGAGCCATTATTTACCCGCGCTTGGCAGGCAGCCTTAGACCGCCTGCTTGAATTAGGCGGCCAGCGCGATGGTTTCATCCTCGAGACTGTCGATCAGGCCCTCTGGCGACAAACCCAAGCCGAACCTAGCCTGGAGTATGTGTTCGATTTTCCACTCCCCGGCCAGGTCTGGAGCCGGCTGTTGGATTACAGCCATATGCTCGGCTTCAACCAGCCAGTTAAACGAATGCTGTTTCAACTAGAGCCCAAACCAGCTCTGCTGTTAGCCGATGAATCCGCCGGCACCATAGCCCGCCTGCCGCTCGGCAGCGCCGACAACAACTGGCCTGCCTTGTGGGAACAGCTAGAGGCGGCCGAGCTACCGTATTACGACCTTCTTTACCGGGATCAAACCCCGTTCGGCCTCTATCTCCCCAGGGCGGATCTTACTTTTCCCCTGCTCAAAACCGAACGGGAACAGCTGGATCCGGAAGTAGTAGCCGGAAGCTTTTTTGCAGATCTGTCCTTGACCCGGCGCATCAGTGAGCGAGACGGGGCCACTATCTACACTGACGGCCGCCAGGGTCTCAGAGTCTGGCCCAGCGGGCGGCTGGAATACAATGCCCCCGAACAACTGGCGGGGGCATCGCTGCCGCTGTCCGAAATCTTGAGCCGGGCCGTCCGGTTCGTGACCCAGCACGGCGGCTGGCCGGTAGAGATGCGGCTAGCCCAGATCAAAGAGGCTGCCGCTGTCAAAACCGGAGTTTTCTGGCGGCTGGTATTTCGGGCCTATGCCGGCGGTTTACCGGTTGTAAATACCAATTTCGGACTCGAATTGCGCCACAGCAGCCGCGGGGTAGCGTCTTACCGGCGACAGCTGGCCCTGCCCGCAGATGAGCTAGCCCCGGCCAAGTTGTCCAGCGCCCGCCTACAAGAATATATAGAGCCCCTCATCAGTGCCGATAAAAAGGGCGAACCGGTGGTCGATATTTACCCGGGCTATGCCCCGGAGCCGGGCTCCTTGTTGCTTCAGCCCATTTGGTTGCTGGAGCGGGCCGGTGGCCAGATTGAACAGATAGACCTAAAGTTAGATTTGCCCCCCGGAGGTGACCCCCAGTGAACTGGCGGCGCGCTAAAAATCTGCTGATAGTATCTTTTCTTCTGCTGGATATAATGCTGGTCTGGCTGTACGCCGGCCTAAGAGCCGATGCCCGCGCCCAAGTAACCAGAACCGGAATGGATCCGGCAATTGAGCAGCAGCTAGCCAGCAACAATATCAGCCTCGAAACTGATCTACCCCGGGATACCCCGGAGCTGGCAGTGCTGAAAGTCGGCCTCGTGCGCCAAAATCCATACCCGCTAGCCTCGGCCTTTTTCGGTACTTTGGAGGGAGTGGAAATAGAGCGCCCCGACGATCCATTGCTGCAGGCATCATTCAAACGCAGCCGGGAAGAACTACACATTTACCGCAGCGGTGTCACCGTATATACACGCCGCGCAGGATCCGAAACCGGCGGCGGCGACCAAACTGAAGCCGAAGCCGAAAAAAAAGCCCGGGAGTTTTTGACCCGACACGGCGGTATCGCTGGCCTCCAGCTGATGTCAACAACACCTTACCGCCGCTCAGGAACTTATCTGGTCGAGTTTGCCCCCTACTGGGCCGGCTATCCGCTGGTGGGAGCTAGCGGGGCAGTGCTGGTGGTGACCCCGGCCGGGGTCGAAAACTGCTGGCGCCGCAGCCTTACCGTTTTTGGCGAAAGCGGGACCCGGCGCACCGTAATATCAGCCGAAGCAGCTTTACAGGCTCTGGCCTTGGAGCGGCCCCGCCCGGAAACTGTCCCCCTTACCATCAAAGGAATAACATTGGGCTACTATAATAAGATTTACAACGCCGACTATTGGGAAGCGCCCCCAGTGTGGCAGATTTGGACCGGCGGCGATACTTATTTTTACATTAATGCCTTTACTGGTGAGCCGGAAATCTGGTAAAATATAAACGATTCGTTAACAAAACAGCAATAGCTAACGGGCAAACGATCATTATTGTCGTCCCTGCTAACCGCCAACTTTCTAAAAACCGCCCTGGTTAAGGTAAAATCAGTTCTGAAGGTTATCTTTTTAGCACAAATAAAGATTATTGTTTGATCGCTTTGTTTCTTTTATGTTATAATGCTAACTAGGTTACCTTGCCTTGTTATAAAAAAAGCCAATTTACAAAAGAGGTGGTGATGTTTTTGGCAATTGAAGCCCTGCGCGCCGTGCGGCAAACCGAGACCGATGCTATCGAGATGAGACGCAGTGCCAAGATCAAGGCTCGCCAAATAAGAGAACAGGCGGAATCTGAGGGGGAAGCTATCGTCAGCCAAGCGATAGCCGAAGCCCGGCAGGAAGCGGCGAAGTTGTTGGCACGGGCGGAGGCGGAAGCTGCTGAGGAAGCCAAACCCATCCACCGGGAGGCGAAAACGAACAGCGCCCAGATCAGGGAAGAGGCTCAGCGGCGGCTCTCGGAAGCAGTAGCGCTCATAGTGGAGAGGATTGTGAAAGCCAATGGCCGTAGCTAGTATGAGAAAGGTCTTTTTGGTAGCCCACCGCGATGAACGCGATGCGGTTGCCGCAGCCCTGCAGCGACTGGGCGTACTGCAAGTAGAAGATATCCTCGACCTCGAGGACGTCCAGGCAGCTGGCTTTATCAACCGGGACGAGCCAGGACCCAAAGCCAGCCAAATCGACGCTCAGTTGGCCGAGCTTCGTTTCTGCCTCGATTTCATCCAGCGGCTGGCGCCGGAAAAGACCACGTTCATTCAACAATTTACCGGCACCAAAGTTTTCCTGGAAGAAGAACAGTTTAATAATTATTTAAAGAATAAGGATCAAGTGACCGCAACCCAACGGGCCTTGCGGGCAGCCGATGAAAAGCTCAACCAAATCCGTAACCAAAAAACAGCGAATAATAATTTACTGGCAACCTTAGAACCATACCTGGCCCTGGACGTACCTTTAGAACAGCTAAGCGATGGCGCTTATTTAGCGCTGGAGGTAGGGGTATTTCCGCTCGATGATCTGACCACAGTCCGACAGGAGCTGGAAGAAGCATCCCCCGGCCTTTATCTGAAGCAGCTGGAACAAAGACGTGAAGAGATCTTTGTATTTATAATCCATGCCCAAATGGATCGGGAACAAGTGGGCGAAATCTTGAGGCGGCATTCGTTCAGCCGTGCTGTGTTGCCTTCGTTGCCGGGTACTCCGGCCGAGATAACAGCCCGCACCAAAGAAGAACTTAGGCTTTTAGACACACAGGAAAATGAAGTCCGGGCCGAGGCTGAAAAATACGTCGAAAACCGTCTGATCTTAAAAAGTGCCTATGACGCCTTGGCTCTACAGCGCTCTCAGTTGGAGCTGGCCCTTAATTTGGGCCGCACGGAAGAGACGTTCGCTCTGACCGGCTGGGTGCCGGCAAAAGAACTGCCGCAGTTGGAACAAGCGCTGGCAAAAGTAAGTCCCGGCGCCTATCTGACTGTTGAAGAACCGGGGGCGGATGACAACCCGCCGATCGTGCTCGAAAACACCCGCGCTGTATGGCCGTTTGAGGTTATAACCGAATTATTTGGCTTGCCCGAACCGGGCGGCATTGATCCGACCCCGTATTTGGCCCCGTTTTACTTTATCTTCTTCGGCATCATGTACGGGGATGCTGCCTATGGTCTCATTTTGGCGGGCCTTTGTTGCTATCTCATGAAAAAAATCCGCATGGCGGGGATGGCCAAAAAGCTGTTCACCTTGCTCACCTTGTGCGGATTTGCAGCAGTTTTATTCGGGATTATCACCGGTAGCTATTTCGGCAGTCTACCGATCCCGCCGATTTGGTTCAGCCCCCTGGACGACCCACTCAAAATGCTGATGGTGTCCATGGTTATCGGGCTGATTCATATCTATACTGGCATAATTGTCAAGATGACCGATCAAATCAAAAGAGGGTACGTTCTGGACGGACTTATGGATCAAGGCTTATGGCTGCTCTTTATCACCGGGCTGGTTCTAGTGCTCGGAGGAACCCAGATGCCGGCTCTGGCTCAACCGGCTAAGATCATCTCCATCATCGGCGCTGCCGGTCTAGTCCTGACCCAAGGCCGGGCCAACAAAAATATCATCAAGCGCCTTATGTCCGGAATCTTGAGCCTGTATGACGTCAGCGGCTATTTGTCCGATGTGCTATCTTATTCACGCTTGCTCGCCCTCGGCTTAGGGACCACAGTCATCGGCCTGGTCATCAACAACATGGTGGTTATGGCGGCGCAAAGCGGAATCTTGGGTATCGTGCTGGCCGCGGTTGTGTTTATAGCCGGGCACAGCTTTAATTTGCTTATCAACGTTTTGGGTGCCTATGTTCATGCCAGCCGTTTGCAGTACGTGGAGTTTTTCACCAAGTTTTATGACAGCGGCGGCCGAACATTTACACCGTTTAAAATTACTACCAAGTATATTGATCTCGAACTGGAAGAAAGGGAGGCTTAAAGGTAAATGGAAGGTATTGTGTTAGCTCTGTTAGGAGCGGCTCTAGCAGTGGCACTTCCGGGTGTAGGTTCCGCGATCGGGGTTGGTTTAGTTGGTGAGGCATCTACTGGATTGGTAACCGAACAGCCCGAACGGTTCGGTCAAACCTTGCTGCTCCAGGCCATTCCGGGAACACAGGGGATTTATGGTTTGCTGTCCGGATTTTTGATTATGATTCAGCTCAATGTCTTCGGCGGTGAAATGATAGCTGTTACCGTATCCCAAGGCCTACAGCTGTTTATGGCTGCCCTACCAATAGCCATCGTAGGGTTCCTGTCCGCGATCGCCCAGGGCAAAACAGCCGCTGCCGGCATCAGCCTGGTAGCGAAACGGCAAGAAGCCTTAGGCCAAGCAGTCACTTATGCGGCTATGGTCGAGACTTACGCTGTGTTGGCCCTGCTAGCGACACTTCTTCTGGTCAGAGGGGTGGCGATCTAATGGCTGGGGTGGAAGCACTTAGGGAGCGCATCCGCCAGCGGGCTGAAGAAGAAGCCAAAGCTATCGAGACCGAAGCCGAACATCAAGCTAAGGACATCTTGATTCGGGCCCGGGCTGAGGCCGATCAACAGCGAGAAGCCATCATAGCTCAGGCTAAGCAAGATGCCCAGGAAAGAAAACGGCGAATCCTGGCCATGGCGGCTATGGAAGCCCGGCGCCAGGAACTCAAGACCAAAGAGGAAATCATCGATGAGGCCTTTGCGGCCGCCTTAAAGCAGCTACGTGAGCTGCCAGCGGCTAAGTACAGGCAGCTGCTGAAGCCGATCATGGTCGAAGCTGCCCTAACCGGGACCGAACAAGTAGTAATAGCTCCGCATGACCGGGAGCGCTTGGGATCGGATTTCATTGCCGCTGTCAACCAAGAGCTCAAGGCCAAGGGATTGGCCGGAGAGCTGAAACTTTCGCCTGAAACTCGACCGCTGGAAGGAGGCTTTGTTCTCGTCGCCGGCGGGGTCGAAGACAACAATTCATTTGAACTGATCCTCAAGCTGAGCAGGGATGAACTAGAGCAGGAAGTTGCTGCCGTCCTTTTTCCTGCCAGCTGAATTTAGCCGGCCGGGAAAGGAGGCCAGGATGTGATAGGCAAAAGAACGGATTATGCCCATGCAGTGACCAGGGTACGAGCGTTGGAAACAAGACTACTTGATAAAGCTAGAATCGACCGCCTAGCCGAAGCTGAAGATGCGGCTGCGGTGCTGAAAATACTGGGTGAATCTGATTATGGAGCGGAAGTTTCACGCCTAGACAGCGTGCATGATTATGAGGATATCCTCCGCCAAGAAATGGTCGCGGTGCGGGAACTGTTCCAAAAAATATCGCCTCATCCCCAGCTGACCGACTTGTTTTTCCTCAAATATGACATATTGAATCTCAAAATCCTAATCAAAGGAAAACGTTTACAGCAACAAGTCGACGATATCCTCGTATATGCGGGAACCATCGCTCCCTCCAAATTGGCGGCTATGGTGGCCGAAGGCCGTTACAGCGAACTGCCGCCTGAGATTGCCCGCGCGGCGGAAGAGGCTGATGAAGCAGCCGATCCCCAGCTTGTGGACACCATCTTAGATAAAGCCCACTACAGCTATTTGAGCTCCTATTTGAGCCAACACCGCCAAGAATTCTTGCGGGAGCTGATTACTCTAAAAGTCGATTTGACTAATATAAAAAGTTTTATCAGAGTCCGGGCGGCAGCCGTAGGCGAAGATCCCAGAGCCCGCGGAGAGCTGATGGAAAAAGTATTTATCCCCGGCGGGAAATTAGATCTAGATTTTTTCCTAACCCAAATAGATGAACCGCTGCCCGCTTTTGGCGACCGCTTTGCCCGCGATCCTTGGGGCCCGGTGGTGGCCGAAGGAATAGCGTCTTTTGAACAAGAGGGCAGTTTGACCACCTATGAAAAACTAGCTGACGATTATTTGGGCAGTTATATCAAAAAAGCCGGATTGATCTCTTTTGGCCCCGAGCCGCTGATAGCTTACCTTTGGGCCAAAGAAAACGAGCTTCAACTGATCCGCATCATAATGGTGGGCAAGATTAACGGCCTGTCCACACCGGATATCAAGAAAAGGCTGCGTGATGTTTATGCCTAATATAGCTGTAATTGGCGATAATGATTCTGTTTTGGGCTTCAAAGCCGTAGGTGTAACTGTTTTTCCTGTGAGCGAACCGGACGAGGTCAAGGCAGTGTTAAGATCCTTGGCCCGCGATGAAACGTATCGGGTGATTTTTATCACCGAAGAGGCGGCGGCAGCAGCCAAAGAACAAGTGGCCAATCTCCAAAAACGGATGACGCCGGTCCTGACCCTAATCCCCGGCAGCCGGGGCAGTATGGGGTTCGGGATGGAGCAGATAAAACGCAATGTCGAAAAAGCTGTCGGCGCGGATATCTTATTTGGGAAAGAGGGTAGGTAAGTTTGGGCGTTGGCAGGATAATTAAAGTCTCCGGCCCCTTGGTAGTGGCCGAAAACATGCAGGATGCCAAAATGTATGACGTAGTTCGCGTCTCCGAAGAACGACTCATCGGTGAAATTATCGAACTGCATGGTGATAAGGCTTCTATTCAAGTCTATGAGGAGACCGGCGGCATCGGCCCGGGAGAGCCGGTCTACCTTACCGGGGCACCCCTTTCAGTAGAGCTTGGACCGGGCCTGATCGAATCCATCTATGACGGTATTCAACGTCCGCTGGACGTAATTGAAGCCCAAGTGGGTAACTACATCACCCGTGGTGTGGAAGCAAATGCCTTAGATCGGGACAAAAAATGGGACTTTGTTCCCAAAGTTAAAGTCGGTGATCAGGTTGTTGCCGGTGATATTTTAGGGACCGTGCAAGAGACCACGCCGGTGGAGCACCGGATTATGGTGCCGATAGGTTTGGAAGGCGAGGTAGCGGAGATTTATTCCGGTTCGGCTACCGTTACCGATGTCATCGCCAAGATCAAAACCGAAACCGGCCTAAAAGAAGTTACCATGATGCAAAAATGGCCGGTCCGCCGCGGGCGCCCCTATAAAGTCAAGCTGCCGCCGGAAGAAGTGATGACCACAGGTCAGCGGGTTATCGACATGTTCTTCCCGGTGGCCAAAGGCGGCACGGCATGCATTCCAGGGCCGTTTGGCAGCGGCAAGACGGTGGTACAGCACCAGCTGGCCAAATGGGCCGATGCCGAAATCGTCGTCTACATCGGCTGCGGTGAACGCGGCAACGAGATGACTGACGTACTGCTGGAATTTCCGCAGTTAGAAGACCCCAAAACAGGGGAACCGCTGATGAAGCGGACAGTGCTGATAGCCAACACATCCAATATGCCGGTGGCGGCCCGAGAAGCCTCCATTTATACCGGAATTACAATCGCCGAATACTTCCGTGATATGGGCTATAGTGTGGCCCTGATGGCCGACTCTACCTCGCGTTGGGCCGAGGCCCTGCGGGAGATGTCCGGCCGGCTGGAAGAGATGCCCGGTGAAGAAGGCTATCCGGCCTATCTCGGTTCCCGAGTAGCCGAATTTTACGAGCGCGCCGGGCGGGTTACCTGTCTGGGCTCCGATGAGCGCGTAGGTGCGTTGACGGCTGTCGGTGCGGTTTCCCCTCCGGGCGGCGACCTATCCGAGCCGGTAACCCAAAGCACGCTCAGGGTGGTCAAGGTTTTTTGGAGTTTGGATGCTCCCTTGGCCTATGCCCGCCACTTCCCCGCCATCCATTGGTTGCTTAGCTATTCCCTTTATTTGGACAACATCGATGAATATTTGCGCCGCGAGCTGGGTGACGATTGGATCGACATGCGAGTCGAATCCATGCGGCTGCTACAGCAAGAATCAGAACTACAGGAGATCGTACGGCTGGTAGGCGTTGATTCACTGTCGGCCCGGGAGCGCCTGATCTTGGAGACAGCCAGATCCATCCGGGAAGACTTCCTCCTTCAAAATGCCTTCCACGACGTCGACACCTATTGTTCATTAGAAAAACAAAAATTAATGATGAAACTCATTATGACCTTCCACGAAGAGGCCCTCAGAGCCTTGGAGCGGGAAGCTGATCTAGATAAATTGCTGGCACTGCCGGTGCGCGAACGCATCGCCAGGGCCAAATACACCACCGAAGAAGACCTAGGGCAATTTGAGCAAATATTGACTGATATTCAGGCCCAGATAGCAGAACTTACAGCAGTAGGAGGTGAGGATGTTGCCTAAAGAATACAGAACAGTTTCCGATATTGCCGGGCCTCTGATGCTAGTAGAACAAGTGGCGGGGGTCAAATATGATGAACTGGTCGAGATGGAGCTGGGAGACGGCAGTACCCGCCGGGGTCAAGTGCTGGAGGTTTCCGGCGACACAGCCTTGGTGCAGGTATTTGAAGGTACTTCCGGAGTCGATCTTGGCACGGCCAAAATCAGATTCCTGGGCCGGGGTCTGGAACTGGGCGTATCGATGGATCTTCTGGGGCGGGTGTTCGATGGTCTGGGCAACCCCCGTGACGATGGCCCCCGGATCATCCCCGAAGCGCGTCGGGATGTGAACGGCTATCCTATCAACCCTACCGCCCGGGACTACCCGTCCGAGTTTATCCAAACAGGTATTTCGGCTATCGACGGCCTCAACACGATGGTTCGCGGCCAGAAGCTACCGGTGTTTTCAGCCGCCGGCCTGCCGCATTCCCGCTTAGCGGCCCAGATCGCGCGCCAGGCCCAAGTGCCGGGCACAGAGGCCAAATTTGCGGTTATATTTGCGGCTATGGGTATAACCTTCGAAGAAGCCGACTTTTTCGTCACCGACTTCGAACGCACCGGCGCCATCGAACGGGCAGTCCTGTTTTTGAATCTGGCCGATGACCCGGCGATCGAACGTATCTCCACCCCCCGAATGGCACTGACCGCAGCAGAGTATTTAGCTTACGATAAGGGTATGCACGTGCTGGTCATCCTCACTGATATGACCAATTACGCCGAAGCCCTGCGCGAGATCTCCGCTGCCCGTAAAGAAGTTCCGGGCCGGCGGGGCTACCCGGGCTACCTGTACACCGACTTGGCCAGTATCTATGAACGGGCCGGCCGGATAAGAGGGGCCGAAGGCTCGGTGACCCAGGTGCCGATTTTGACTATGCCCGAAGATGACAAGACTCACCCGATCCCGGATCTTACCGGCTACATTACCGAAGGACAAATAATATTGGCCCGCGACTTGCACCGAGCCGGCATTTATCCGCCTATCGACGTACTGCCATCGTTGTCACGTCTCAAAGACGAAGGCATCGGGGCCGGTAAAACCAGAGAAGACCACGCCGATACAATGAACCAGCTTTATGCCGCTTATGCCCGGGGCAAAGAAGCCAAAGAGCTGGCGGCGATCCTGGGCGAGGCTGCCCTATCGGAAACCGACAAAGTGTTCTCCGATTTCGCCGACGAGTTCGAGGATCGCTATCTCCGTCAAGGCGAGGAAGAGGACCGCACGATCGTCGAGACGCTCGAGCTGGGCTGGGAGCTGTTATCGATGCTGCCGCGGGTCGAGCTCAAGCGGATCCGGGATGAATATCTAGATAAATATTTACCTGAACCAAGGGAGGAATAGCCCATGGAACTTAGGGTTAATCCTACCCGAATGGAACTTAACCGCTTAAAAACACGCCTAGCCATGGCTGTCCGGGGTCATAAACTGCTAAAAGACAAGCGCGATGAGCTGATGCGCCAGTTTCTAGTCATGGTTCGCCAGAACAAAGAACTGCGCGAGCAAATCGAAGAACGCTTAGCCCAATCTTTCCGTAAATTTACCGGGGCTCGGGCGGTCATGTCAGCCGAGGCAATGGAAGAAGCCCTGATGTATCCTCAGTTGGAGCTTAAAGTGCAGCTTTCCATTCAAAACATCATGAGCGTCCGAACACCGAAAATCGACTGGGAAAAGGCGGGCCAAGGGACTACTGAAGCGGCTTATCCCTATGGCTTTGCCGAAACCTCAGGCGAGCTGGACGAGTCTATCGCTACGCTAGCCGAGCTGCTGCCGCAGCTGTTAGAGTTGGCCGAGGTCGAGACTGCCGTTACTCGGATGGCCGAAGAAATCGAACGCACTCGCCGGCGCGTCAATGCGCTGGAGCACGTAATGATCCCTGATTTGGAGCACACCGTGCGCTATATAACCATGCGGCTGGAAGAGAACGAGCGGGCTAACTTGACCCGGTTGATGAAAGTAAAAGACATTGTCCGGGCCAAAAGTGTATAAGGCTGACAGGATTTAGTCCCGGAATCAATTTAACTGGCAGATTAGATCAACAGAGGGCGGTTTTTCCGTCCTCTGTTGTAATTTATCCTCCCTGGGCGGAGATACTGTTATCAGGATCATGCTCAAGGAGGGTATTGTTTGCTACCAAGAAAATGGAAGAGGTATTGGCGATCAGCCTTATTTATGGTATTGTTAATCGGAGTGTTTACAATTGCGGCATCTTTTTGGCCGGGCCAAGGACGCCGGGGCGAGCGGTTAAAAACACCGGCCGGTATTCCGCCGGTAGCAGAGCCGCCGCCGGCTGTAGACAGCGCGGCTACAATTCATCCTTACGCTACCATCAGCGCAGTAGCCCAGCGGGTGGGGCCGGCGGTAGTCGGTATTGCTACCCGAGAGCGGGTCTACGACTGGATTCATGGGCCGGTAGAGCAAGGTGGAGTAGGCTCGGGCATTATTTTTGACCCGGCCGGCTACATCCTCACCAATGACCATGTAATCAGCGGGGCCAAAAACATTATCGTCAGCCTGGCCGATGGCCGTCTGCTGGAAGGGCAGGTCGTCGGCACCGACCCGACCATGGATCTGGCTGTCGTTAAAGTTGCGGCGGCCGAACTTACCCCGGCCCTGTTCGGCGATTCCGATCGGCTGCAGGTGGGGGAGTTGGCCGTAGCTATTGGCAACCCGCTGGGGCTAGAATTTCAGCGCACGGTCACCGCCGGAATTATCAGCGCTTTAAGCCGCACCATCCAAACCGATGATGGCAAAATCTTAGAAGATCTTATCCAAACCGATGCCCCGATCAATCCGGGCAACAGCGGCGGCCCTTTAGTAAACGCTCGCGGTGAAGTAGTGGGGATAAATTCGGCCAAAGCGAAAGCAGCCGAAGGCATGGGTTTTGCTATTCCCATCAGCCGGGCCCGCCCCATCGTCGAGGAAATTTTGGCCTACGGCTATGTGCAGCGCCCCTGGCTGGGCCTGTATGCGGCCGAAATCAACCCGGAAATAGTAGCTTACTTTCAACTGTCCCAGCAACAAGGAGTAGTAGTTTTAGATGTGTACCGCGCTAGCCCGGCCGAAGAAGCCGGGGTCAGAGCCGGGGATGTCATCACCCGAGTAGGTTCCAAGCGGATCACAACCCTGGCCGAGTTTAGCACGGCCGTGTCAGCAGCCAAAGTAGGTGCCAAAATTCGGCTCGGATTAAACCGCGGCGGTCGACAGAGGCAAGTAACCGTGCAGCTGGGCCAGCGGCCGCGCCAGTAAAAAAATAGGGGAGAAAGAAGGAATTGTATACAGTATGCAGAAATATAAACTAAGCCATATCATCTAGCAATAAGGAGGATTTGCCATGGCCAAGCATGTGCCCAAATTGTGTGATACTTCACTTCGTGATGCCCACCAGAGTTTGTTTGCCACCCGCATGAAGATCGAACATATGATCCCGGTTCTGGAGCAAATCGATGCAGCCGGTTACTACTCGCTCGAGATGTGGGGCGGGGCTACTTTTGATACCTGCATGCGCTTTTTGAACGAAGATCCGTGGGAACGCTTGTGGACGATCAGAAAACATATTAAAAACACCAAATTACAAATGCTCCTTCGGGGCCAGAACATACTAGGTTACCGCAACTATCCCGACGATGTAGTGGAAGAGTTTGTCCGGGCGATGGTCAAAGGCGGCATCGACATCGTGCGTATCTTCGATGCCCTAAATGATGTGCGCAATATGCAGACCGCCATCCGAGTTACCAAAGAAGCGGGCGCCCATGCACAGGGCACAGTAGTTTATACTATCAGCCCGGTGCACGATATACCGCTTTACGTCAAAATCGCCCAAGAGCTGGTCGCTCTGGGCGTCGATTCCATCTGCGTCAAAGACATGGCCGGCCTGATTTCGCCCTATACCGCCTACGAATTAGTAAAAGAACTGAAAGAAGAAATACCGGTCCCCATCAACCTCCACTGCCACTACACCAGCGGCATGGCATCGATGGCCTATCTAAAAGCGGTGGAAGCCGGCGTGGATATTTTAGATACCGCCAGTTCGCCTTTAGCCATGGGGACATCGCAGCCGCCGGCTGAATCTTTAGTCGCAGCTTTGGCCGGAACCCCGCATGATACCGGCCTCGATCTAAAGCACCTGTCCGATATAGCCGATTACTGGCGCGAAGTTAAAAAAGAATATGAGCAGTTTGCTACAGTGTCCACCGGAGTAGATACCAACGTACTTTCTTACCAAATCCCCGGCGGCATGATCTCCAATCTTTCCTCCCAGCTAGAGCAGCAGCAGGCGCTGGATAAATACCGCGCTTGCCTGGCCGAAGTGCCCAAAGTCAGACAAGAGCTGGGTTACCCGCCGCTGGTCACACCTACCAGCCAAATTGTCGGTACCCAAGCAGTCTTTAATGTGCTTATGGGCGAACGCTACAAGGTAGTGCCGACCGAAGTCAAAAACTACGTTCTGGGCTACTATGGGCGGCCGCCGGCACCTATCGACCCCGAGGTGCAACAGAAAATTATCGGCGACGAAGAACCGATCACCGTCCGACCGGCTGACCTGATCGAACCGGGGCTGGAAAAAGCCAAAAAAGCTATCGCCGCCTATATGCAAAAACCGGAGGACATTTTATCCCAGGCCCTGTTCCCGCAGGTGGCCCCCAATTTCCTCAAGGAGCGTCTAGCGGCCAAAACCGCTGTCGATTACAATCTGGCCGAAGCCGCGGCCGAAGACGGCCCGGCCCCTTACTATCCGGTCTAACAGAAGAAGTTTTCGCTCCGGTTCTAGCTCTCCAGCCGAAACAAACTTTATCATTCCGATAAAATATGTAAATTTACCCTTGTCAAACTAAGCTGTCTCCTGTATACTAGTACCAGCGAAAACAATAACTAGCTTCAGGCCGAGTACTATCTTCTAATGTATCCCCCCATTTAACCCCGCTGCCGCCGGCAGCGGGGTTAATTTTATCATTCGCCGGCCGGTTCTCCCGGCTGATTTAAGCTACTGCATCTGGTCGATTTTAAGCCGAACCCCACGTTGTTCTGGTGCCGCCTTAGGCAAAACGACTGTCACTACGCCATTTTTAAAGCTGGCCTTGGCCTGATTCGGCTTTATCTCAGCCGGCATAGCTATCTGGCGGGCAAATTCCCCGCGGTGTCGCTCGGAGCGAATAAACCCTTCGCGCTTTGTTTCCTGCTCCCGCTCCAAAATACCGCGGATAATCACGCTGTCGGGCATCACGGTAATGTCGACATCGTCCGGATCTACCCCCGGGATTTCGGCTTTGAGAATAAAGTCATTGTTCTGTTCGTAAAGATCTATCGCCGGTTGCCAACCGCGCATACCGATCAGATTGCTGTAGCGATCGAACAACCGACCCAGATCCTCCCTAAATGGGGCCAGCTCAGCAAACGGATCCCAACGGATACGTGCCATCATGCTTCCCTCCTCCAAATTACTTTTTTTATTGTACCCCGTCAAACAAAGATCATGTAACGTTGTTGAATTGGCCATACTAAAAGTGCAAATCGTAGAGGGAGCGATGACTATGACCAAGCAGGAGCAAAGGTTAAGCAATATCCGGGCCAAGATCAATGAATTGCACAGCGCCCATCAAACCCAGGAGGATAATTGGCGCCACTTTCTCCGACAGGCCGAAACCTTGCTGCGCGAGGCCCAAACCGCGCTGCAGGATTGCGCCCAAAAGCAGCAGGATTTTAACAGCAAGCTAGAGCAAGAACTCCAGATGCTGGAGCAGGATATAGGGGCCAAAAGCAGCTTCATTGCTTCAATCTCGCCTTCCAATCTGTTGGCCAAACAGGAACAGGTAGCCCAAAAAAGAGTAAGCCTGCTGCAAGGGTTTAAGCAGGGATGCGAGAGCATGACCCAGCTCGAACAACAGCTGGCGGCAGTGATGGATCATGCCGCCGCGGGGCTCAATAAGCTGTCTCAATACAGCGATCCGGTCCGGGCCGGCCTTCAGGATTTAGCTACCGAATTTAGCAACCTAGGCAATTTAACAAATCAAGCCCAACCGGCTGCATCGGCCCCAATGCCCGCTCCTACAGGCAATCCAACCGCCGCAGGAAGGGACAGCTTTGAAGCCCGGCTGTTGACCCAGCTGACTGTAGCCGAAACAGCCCTTAAAGATCTCCAGCAAGTATTGGAAAAAAACCGTCTGCTCAATCAGCTAGCTCACAATATCAATGAATTCGGGCATTCTTACAACCTGCACTAGCTACAGAGAGCAAACACATAAAACCCGATCGGCTGGGGTAATTTAGTTATGTGTTCATAATACAGAGGAGGTTAAACTATGGCGGCAAATTCCGATCAACAAACCCAAAACAATCAGCAAACTGCCAATAAGTTGCAACAGCTGGCCCAACAAGCAGCCAGCGGCGGCGGAGCCCAATTCCAGCAATTGTTTGACCAATTAAAACAACAGGCCCAGCAGCAGGCTCAGCAAACAGACCAGCAAGTGCAACAATCGCTCCAAAGCGCCATGCAAGCTCTGCAGGAAGCCCAAAAATCAATTCAATCCAATCAAGTATACGCCCAAATGAGCCAAGTGCTGGATCAATCAGTCCAGCAGCTACAGCAGGTTCAGCAAAGCCAACAACAGTAACAGCAGGCGGCACCTGGCCCGGATACCGCACTAGACCGGTTTTACCGCGGTGGCTGAGTGCCGCCTGTTTTTTTATTCGAATATTTATTCGGATACCATCCCCAGCCGGCGGATAGTAGCATCCAAAGTGATTTTTATCGGCACGGTGGGGAAATCCTGATCCCAGTCCAGTTGAGCCCACAGCTTCGGGTACCGCCCGCGTACCATAGCTCCAAACCCAAACGAATCAACCTGAAACTCCGTCTGTATTTTAGTCAGCAAAGCCCGGCAGTCCTTTGCCAATGCTTCGGTAATAACCTGTTCCACCGAGGCGAGAAACTCCATATCCCTCAAACTCCGCTCAGTTACAGCCTCAACTATATTGCCTTCCACAGCCAATAAAACCGAAAACGACACCTGATCGCCGGTTCGGTGCAAACGAACCCGGCGTTTGACATTGGAGATTTCATAGCTGAAAGTATCGCCGGCTGAGGTTTCCACCCGCTTGAACATATGACCCTTGCCGGCCACCGTCAGGAAAAAATAGTGCATTTCTTCATGGTTCAATTTACCTACCATTTTATCGTCTTTAAACAGAGCCAAACCGGTCAGGGCCAACTCATCATCCCCGGCTTTGACCATAGGCGCGACCGGATGTTCGCCGGGATTTCTTAACCGGATACCGAATTCAGCCACCCGAAGAAGGGGAATCACATTCAAATAATCTTCCATCTCCAGGGCCCGGCCGATATACAGCGGGGCTAATTTTTCTGGCTTGGGGGCCACTTCCAAAATCTTCCCCGCCTCACCTTCGGCAACTACCAGCCAGGTTTTAAGCCGCGTCTCAGCCGCCCGCATAAAAACATCCACCACCCGCCCGATGCCTTGCCGGGCGAGCTCTTCGCCCAAGACCAAGGTTTGCACATGGCCCAAAAACAAAGGGTGCTCAGTCCGGGCTTGAATAAAATGATGGCCTTGCCACAAGTTGCGGCAACGGGTTTTATAGATGATCGCCGATTCTTTGCCCTTGCTCCCGCCCCCCTCTTCATTTCCCAGCGCTTGAGGGTTAGCCAGGCTGTAGGTCACGCTAAAAGTATTATCCGGAGCCGTATCCACCCCTTGCGTCAACACGAACGATCTTTTTTCAATATCCCGAGAGCTGGACCAGCCTCGAAAACTGAGCGTAACAACAATTAATATAAAGACAAGGATTTTAAGAGCCTTCAGCTTGTTTTTCATCCGGGCGGTCCTCCTTGCCGCGAATAATAGCTACAAGAAGCACGATCAGAGGAGTAAAAACCACCAAGCCTAAGCGAAAATAGGCAAATATTTGGCCGGCCTTCTCTACAGCGATGACATTGGGCGGCCCCACCGCCAGATAATAAGCAGGAATCACCAATAAGTAGGGCCAGATCGCTTGCGACTTGATTTTAAACAGCTGTGCCAAGATCGCCACTACCCCGAATAACATCGAGCCGATGGTAGTAAAAACCACAATTACATACATGGCCAAAAAAGGAGCCTCCAAGCGTTCAAAAATTCCATGAAAACTTATCATCCGGACTAAAGTCAAGGTCGGCCACTGAGTACGGGCCAAAGTGCCGGTCCCGAGCACACCGATACAGCCTTCCACCGTCAGCAAAGCGACCGCGGCGACAATCAAAATCCCCAGCTTATGACTGCGGCCAGCCAGTTCCGGCCGGCCATAACAGGGCATGAATAAAGACACGATCTCCAAGCCGAGAAACGACGAACTGCCGACCAAAATACCGGTCCCGAGCTTTTTCAAACTGCCAGGTTCAATCAGCGGCAGCAGGCGCCAGAGGCTGACCCGCGACAAAGAAGGGACGACCAGCAGAAAAATAGCCCCGACCACAAGTGGCAGCAAAAGCTCATGCACCCGGGCTATAGTCGCTATATTCTTGGTCGCCAAATGAGCCCCCAAAAGCAGCATGACCAAAATACCCACTTCCAACGGTACGCGCGGTAAGATGGCAGTGATAATCACAGCCGAGAAGATCCGGGCCGAAAGAGAAGCCATAATCAACCAACTGGCCCCAAACAGCAAAGCGAGCATGCTGCCCCCAAAAACCCCCAAAGTTTTGACTGTATACTGGGGCAGGCTGCTGTCGCTAAAGCGGCGGCCGACAGCCGTATATAAAGAGATGATAACCAGTGCCACCAATGCACTGACAACTATCATCAGCCAACTGCCATTTCCTACCTCAGTACATAGTTCGCGGGGTAAAATAAGCAGCCGGCCGCTTATAATCGTATTGACCACAATCGCGATTGCTTGATATGGTGTAACTGGCTTCCGGTTTGTTTTCATCAGCGGCCTCCTTTACAATTGGTGTTAAGAGCGGGGCTCTGGCCGGGGCAGGCGATGTTTATCCTGAGGCTTCAAAAAAGGAGGCCGCGTGCGCTGGAACGAAAACTCCCGGCGCAAAATAGCATCGCCTTGACCGGTGGGCTCATACGGGGCATAAGGGGCCATATAAGGCACACCCCACGATTCCAAACCGGCCAAATGGATGACCAACAAAATCAAGCCGGTAGTAATGCCGATTAAGCCGAAACTGGCCCCCAGAAAAATAAACGGGAAGCGCAAAAAGCGGAAAGAAATAGCGGTCGTGTGGTTAGGGGTGGCGAAAGAGCCGATAGTTGTAATAGCGACCACAATTACCGTCAGCGGGCTGACAATGCCGGCCCGCACCGAGGCCTCACCCAAAATAAGCCCGCCCACAATACCGATCGTAGGCCCGATCGGACCTGGCAGGCGTACGCTGGCTTCACGGATAATCTCAACCGAGATTTCCATAATTAAAATCTCAGTCACCAAAGAAAACGGCACCCCGGTTCGTGCCGCCGCCAAAGCTAGCGCCAGCGGCGTCGGGATCATCTCCGGATGAAACGAAGTCATGGCTATATACACACCGGGGAGAAACAACGAAAAGGCAGTGGCGACAAATCGCACCAAACGAATAAAGGTACTAAGTTGCGATTGCTCGTAATAGTCCTCCGGCGATTGAAAAAATTGAACCCACACCACCGGAGCCAGCAAAACAAAGGGAGTGCCATCGACTATTACCGCCACCCGGCCTTCCAAGATGCCGGCCGCCACCTTGTCGGGGCGCTCAGAAGCTTGCATCTGGGGGAACAAAGATACCCCCTGATCGTGGACCAACTGTTCGATATAGCCGCTCTCTAGCACTGCATCGATCTTAATGCTTTCAATCTTGGTCTTAATTTCCTCCACGATTTGAGGATCAGCAATATCTTTTATATAAACAAAAGCAATATCAGTACCCGATCGCTGACCGATGACCGCAGCTTCTATCACCAGATCAGGATCTTTGATCCGGCGGCGGATCAAAGAAGTGTTAGTCCTGATGTTTTCCGAAAAACCCTCCCGGGGCCCGCGCACCACCGCTTCGATAGTCGGCTCCTGCACCCCGCGGGTTTCAAAACCCCGCGAATTGACGATGATACAATCCTTGCTGCCAGCGATCAAAAGCGCCGTATCACCGGATAAAATCGTATGGCTGATTTTCTCAATCGCGCTGCTGGTTTCGATTTCGCCCGCCGACAGCAGATAAGCCTTGATCTTATCCATGGCATTGCCGGGTTTGAGCCGTTCAGCCACGCTCTCTATCCGCGACAGGCGCAGGAGCGATTGAATAATATCCTGATCGACCACCCGTGTATCCACCAGGCCGTCAATATAAAGCACAGCTACATCCAAATCCTCCGGAATAGGCAGGCGAAAGCGCCGTATCACCAAATCGGAACTGTTATGAAACAAAGTACGAAGGAGACTCAAATCAGTTTCAAAGCTTCCTGTCAGTTCCGTGGGCGCCTTGTTAGCCGCCACCTGCTCGGCCCGGTGCCGTTCCTTTATCTCCGCCGCCGGAACCGGTTTTTTAAACTCACTGCTCATAAGACAGCTTCCCTTCAGCGTAATCTTATACAGAATTTAGTCTTAGCCAGCTACAGGAAAAACATTCATTTTTTAGCTGGCCGGCCTATTAATTTCCGCCCCCGGCGGCCCCGGCTGAAAGGATAAAACAACCAGCGATCTTAACTGACAAGGAGGGATTAAACTGCATCTTAGCACTATCTTACTTATTCGGCACGGATTGACCGACTATAACCGCGAAGGACGCTTTCAAGGCCAGACCGACACGCCCCTTTCGGCCGAGGGGCGACAGCAGGCACATAAAGTGGGGCAATGGCTGAAAACAAAACAGATTCAAGCCCTATACAGTAGCGACCTTTCTCGGGCAAAAGAGACAGCAGAGCTTATTTCCCGGGCAATAAACCTCAAAATCGAGCCCTACCGGCCCGATTTGCGCGAAATTGATTTTGGTTGTTGGGAAGGGCACACCCTGGCCGAAGTGGCCCGGCTTTACCCCGAACAACTGGCCCGTTGGCGGTCTGACCGCACCTATTTGGCCCCCCATGGCGGCGAAACATTCGCCCAGCTGGCAGCGCGCGGCTGGCAAGCCTTAAAAGAGATCGCCGCCTCCAATCCGGGGCGGAAAGTAGCTGTAGTAACCCACGGCGGCTTGATTAAAGCTGCCCTTTGCCTGGCCCATGGCCTCGGATTCCAACGGCGCTCAGAATTTACCGTCGACAACACCGCAGTCAACACCATCCGGCTCTAGGGCAGGGGTCCCTTCGAGCTTCAAGACCGGCCCGCCGCCGCCGGGCTTTACTTAGCTTCGTCAGCCTGCAGATAAATTACCACCGTGTCACTGACCAGAACCAAACTGACCGTAAGTTCAAATTCCCGGCCAGCGGCATTTAGCCTGCGGCCACTCACCAGGTTGGGGATCAAGGCAGCATTCAGCGAGCGGATCTCTTGACCGATCAGCGGATCCAAAAATACTTTCACTTCCTTGCTGATCACCTGACCGGCAGCCCTGGCCTCCGTTCCCGTTAACTTTTCATCCCCAAATTTAACCACCGGCTCAATCGCCGTTATCACCCGGTCGGTCTCTTGAGCCAAACAATCTTCCAGCTGGGCTATTTTTTCCTCCGCCGTGGCCAGCTTTAGCTCAAGTTCCGCCCGATCCAAATGAAGCTGCTCCTGCTGGCGGGCAAAAAGCAAATTTACCCAGCAGGCGCCCAGCAAAAACCCTAGCACAACAAAGACCAAAGAGCGCATCATCAGCCCCCGCCCAGCCCTTGGATCAACCAGCAACCGGTTTGAGCACCGATAAAAGCAACCATGATATATAAAAGCTGTTTGACCAAAATCCTGACCTGCCCTTCCATAATCCCGCGGCTGAGCATTTCCATCGTGCTGAAAGTCCCGCCCATAGCCGCGGCCACAGCCCACATTTTAATATTATGAGCCTGACGGATCATCGTCCGCAGCGGCGGTTGGCCGACCAAAACAGCAGCCAAAGGGCCCAGAAGTGCGGCTCCCAGCACCACGCCCAAAGCAGTAAAAAAGCTCAGCAACAGCCGTGGCAAAAACTCTTCCACCGGTCCCACCCCTTTGCAAATAGGTCTTAGCCCCAATATAGTACATTGGCCGCTGCCTTATGCCAGCTAAGACCGACCGACCATAAAAACAAAAGTGCCGGCCACCGGCCGGCACCGTTACTTGGGATTTATATGCGAATCTGATTCCCGGGCTCCAATATAACTACCTTGGCTTCAGTTTCACTTTCCGCCAACCGCTTAAATTCATTCGGATCTTGGGCAATCGGCGGGAAAGTATTATAGTGCATGGGGATTACCTGCTTTGGTTTAATCAGCTTTACCGCCTCGACCGCATCCTCCGGGCCCATCGTGAAGTAGTCTCCGATCGGAAGCAGAGCCAGATCGATGTTCTCCCGGGCCAAAAAAGCCATATCGCCGTATAAAGCCGTATCGCCGGCATGGTAGATCTTACGGCCGTCGGTTTCAATCACAAAACCACAAGCAATACCACCGGCCAGGCCGCTGCTGTGAATCGCCTGAACCAGCTTCAGCGGGCCAAAATCGGCCGGCAAAGTACCGCCGATATTGCCGCCGCTAAAATTGATCCCTTCCTGTTCCATAACCGAGTTCAAATCGAAGGTCGAATACACCGTAGCTCCGCTGGCCTTGGCAATGCCCACCGTGTCACCCAGATGATCATCGTGAGCATGAGAGACCAAAATATGAGTCGGCCGAACATCTTCCGCCCGGCGGGCCGCCATGGGATTACCGCTCAAAAACGGATCCGTCAAGATCGAATAAGCCCCAGTCTCGATAAGAAAACAAGCGTGGCCTAGAAACGTTACTTTCAACCTAATCACCTCCCGATTGATTCAGCCTTCGGCTTTAACCTTATTATCAGCTACTAGCTATATTCTAGTCCCCGGTAGCAAAACCCTGCCCGGGAATCGTGGCCTGCCCGCTGTCATCAGCGGAGGTCAAATTTATCTTTAATTACCTTCCAAAGGCCCGGATCTTCAAAGCCCAACCGCCAGATGGCCACCCCGCCCAAGTTGTACTGCCGGCAAAGGTCAAGTTTTGCGGCAGTGCTGGCCGCGTTCTCAAACCAGACGCGGCGGGCGTAGTTGCCGGGCCAGTAAGTAAAATAGGGGCATTGAGAAGCATGGTCCCATTCGATGGTCGCCCCGTAGCGCTGGGCCAAAGCCACCGCCTCAGTAGCGGTGACCGCCCGTCCGCCGTAGCCGCCGAGCGGCCAGTCGTAGCCGTAAGCGGCGATGCCGAGGCGGATTTTTTCGGGCGGAATTACACTGGCAGCATAATCCACCACCTGTTTCACCCAGCCGAGCGAGGCCACCGGGCCGGCCGAGCCGCCGCTCCAATGCTCATCATAGGTCATAATCATAATCGCATCGGCGATCTCGCCCAGGGCACGGTAGTCAAAAGCACCGGACCAGGCATTTTGGGGATCATCCCAGGTTTTAGCAGGCACGGACAAAGTCACCTGATAGCCGCCCGGCTGAAGCTCGGCCGCCAGCTCCCGCACAAAAGCAGTATACAACTGGCGGTCATAGGTGGGCACGTCCTCAAAATCAATATTCACCCCGGCGTAGCCGCCGCTGCGCACAGTGCGGCAGATATTGGCCACCGCCGTACTTCTTAGGGCCGGATTGGACAAAATGGCGTGAATCAAGTTGCGGTCGAAGTTGCCGCCGCCGCTGATATTATGAACTAAAGCCAAGACCGATTTGCCGGCGGCCTTTGCCTCCCGCAGCAACCTCGAATATGCTTGTCCGCTTACCGAGCCATCCCAATTGATCTGATAAGAAAAGGCGGCCGCGGTAGAGATTGCATCCTTGTAAGTCGTAAACGAGTTCCAAGACAGATTATCGCCACTATAGTACTCGACAAAATAGCCCACCACATCAAAACCCTGTCCATCTTGAGGAAGCTCCGGCGTCGGTGCCGGCTCCGGCTCTAGCGGCGGGGCTGAAGGAAAAGAGCGGGGGATAGCCAGCGCCTGTCCCGGATAAATGAGATCGGGGCGGGCGAGAGCGTTGGCTCCGATCAGTTCAGCCAGGCTGATTCCATAGCGTTGAGCGATCAAAAACATCGTATCGCCGGGCCGGACCAGATAACGCACGAACGAAGCCCCGGAACGGGACGGATCGGACCCATCCTCCCCCAGAGCTCTCCAGGTGGCCGGGCCTACGATACCATCTGCTGCCAACTGGTTTCGGATCTGAAACTGTTTCACAGCCTGTTCAGTCCGGTAACCGAAGTCCCCATCGATCGGCCCCGGGTCAAAGCCCAGCCGGGCCAAGGTCGCCTGCAATTGGGCCACATCATCCCCCAAAGCGCCAACAGCCAGTGTTCTGCCGGACGCCAGAGCGGGGGAGGCAGCAGCCACTACCACCAGAAACAGCACCAGAGACAGTAAACTTATTCGTCGCACAATTTCTCCTCCTCGATTTGTGCCAAGTTTCTCTCTAAGTAGACACAGATTTCCCCCAAGCAGGTTCATTATAGCCCGCTACGATCTTAGCTGTCACCTCGCAGCAGCTGCGCAGATTTGTCCGCGGGAAAAGATAAAGCGCCCTAAGTAGGCGCTTGGTCTAAAAACGCAAAATCGGATACCATTGGTAACCGAAGGAAAAAAAGAGAAAGTTGTCAGTCTTCGTCAATTATGGTCTCAGTTGCCGGCAACCCGTTTTCGTCCCCGGCAGCCGGCTCGAAAGTTGGCCCGGCTGGAACCGGCTCCGGCGCCGGGCTAAAGTTACCGTTCGGCTCCGGCTTCGGCTCCGGTTCCGGTTCCGGCTTCGGCAGGGGCTTCGGCGGCAGTGTTTCATCCGGTTCGGGCCGGCCCGGGGGCCTTCGGCCTTCATCCTCTTTTGGCTCCGGGTCGGGGCCGGACTTCGGCGGCAGTTCGTCCGGGCTAAAATAATTAAAGGGCCAGCTATCTTGCCAATTACCCCAGGGAGTATGCACCGTGCACGGCTGCCACGGCTGCGTTCCCGGCACAAAAACCTCCTTATATACCTTGTCCGCCGGGCACCAGCGGGTAGCCAACAGCCCCGACTCGCGACAGACCTCCAGCTCCACCAGCCCGCGGGGGCGGTCAAAATCCCGCACCGGCCGGTCCTTGAGAGCGGCGGCGACGAAATTAGCAAAAATAGGAGCGGCCAAACCACCGCCGGTCCCGTACACATCTTGCACCGGAGTATCATTGCCCACATAAACCGCAGCTGTAAGTTCCGGCGTATAACCGACAAACCAGGCATTGCCCTGGCTGGTGCCGGTTTTTCCCGCCGCCGGCCGAGCCAAAATGCGCCCGACCACGCTGGCAGTACCGCCGGGCTGGGTTACATCCTGCAAAATACTGGTCAGGATATACACCACCTTGCTGTCTATCACCTGTTGTACCCGCGGCTCCCGCTTCTCCATGACCCGCCCGTAGCGATCCTCAACCCGCCGGATAGCCCAAGGCTCGACTTTACTGCCCCCGTTGGCAAAGCTCGAAAAAGCTACAGCCATATCCAGTGGCGTTACTTCATTCGTCCCCAGTACCGAAGACAAATGCGGCGTCAGCCGGCCGGAAATACCCAGATCATGAGCCACCGCCACCCCCTTAGCCGGCCCCAGTTCGTAATTGAGCCGGGCAGAGACGACATTATCCGAGATGGTCAGCGCCTCCCTCAAAGTCAGCGGCCGGTAATGATAATCCTCAGCGCCATAATCAGTCGGCGTCCAGGGCATCTGCCCCGGCACCGGCAGCGAGATCGGCTCACAAAAAATAGTGCTGGCCGCCGTGTAGCCATTTTCAAGCGCGGCCAAATAGACAAAAGGCTTAAAAGCCGATCCCGGCTGCCGCGGGGCCAAAGCCCGGTTAAGCGGCGATTCAGCGAAATTACGGCCGCCGATCATAGCCAAAATAGAGCCCTGCGCCGGATCAAGTGCCACCAGCGCCCCCTGCGGCTGGCTGACCCCTTTTTTATCGGTAAACGATACCGCCAGCCCCTGGGCAAAAGCCTGTTCCGCCGCCTCTTGTATCTTAAGATCCAAGGTAGTGTAAATTTTCAAGCCGCCCTTGTGCAGCAGATCGCGGCTGTAGCGTTTCTCCAGTTCGCGAAATACATAGTCGACAAAATAAGGAGCGCGGCCGGGGCCTTGCCTTAATCCGGCCAACCGCAAAGGCTCCTCGGCGGCCCGTTCCGCTTCCTCGGCACTGATATACCCCCGCAGCGCCATCGCTTCCAACACCGTCCGGCGGCGGGCCAGCGCTGCCGACGGATCGATATAGGGGGAATAAACCCCCGGGCTGCGGGGTAAGCCGGCGATCAAAGCTGCCTCGGCCAAAGTCAAATCCCGAGCCTGTTTGCCAAAATAAGTCTGAGCCGCTACCTCCACCCCATAGGCCCCATGGCCAAAATCAATCGTATTCAAATAAAGGCGCAGGATCTGGTCTTTAGAGTAGCGCGTTTCCAGCTTGAAAGTCAGCAGCAATTCTTTTAGCTTGCGCTGCAAAGTCCGCTCATGGGTCAAATATAAATTTTTAGCCAGCTGCTGAGTGATCGTGCTCCCACCTTCGACCACCTTTCCGGCCCGGATATTGCGCACCAAGGCCCGCGTCACCGCCACCGGATCGAAGCCAAAATGCTCATAAAACCGGTAGTCCTCCACAGCCACCACCGCATTTTGAGCCGAGGCCGCAATTTCCGTCAGCGGCACTTCCACCCGGTTTTGGCTATAAAATTTAGCGATCGGCTCCCCATGCAGATCGAACAACTGGCTGGCCAGCGGCACCGCCGCCGCTGGAAGCGGTGTAGCCAATATATATACACCCATAGCCAAAAGAAGAAGAAGCACGATCCCCAGACCAATTTCCGGTATTAAATTCCAACTACGTTTGGCTCGTTTTCCCACATTTCGGTTCCTTTCGGTCAGCTTTTTCATAGTATTTCCTCCCTTGGGAGGGTTATGCAGCAGGAAGTAGGGCCCAAAAGTCGAATAAAGATTATAACGGCAAGCATGTGTACACCCCGGCTACCCCCGGGGATTAATAACAGTTATAAAGGAGCAATAAAAATGGCAGTCCATCCTTCACCCGCTGCAGCGCAAATTCAGCGTCTGCTGCGCCGGCGCTGGCTGGTCTGGGCAGTGCTGGCCTTTTGTTTTGCCATCGCTTTTTTTCACCGCGTATCGCTGGCAGTAGTTTCAGATCAACTGATGGCCGAATTTAATCTCGGGGCGGCCGCCCTCGGCAACCTCGGCGCCATTTATTTTTACATCTATACCATCATGCAAATTCCAAGCGGCCTGCTGGCCGACACCAGCGGCCCTCGGCTCACAGTATCGTTGGGGATGCTGTTGGCAGCCGCGGGCGCAGCGCTCTTTGCCTTGGCCCCCAATCTGGCTATCGCCGGCGCCGGACGCTTTCTTACCGGGCTGGGCGTCTCAGTCATTTTTGTTTGCGTGCAAAAAGCCCAAACCAGTTGGTTTCGCCCGGGCGAATTCGCCACCTTGACCGGCCTTACCTCTTCCGTCGGCAATGCCGGGGCCCTGTGCGCGGCCACGCCGCTGGCCCTGCTGGTGGCAGCCGTAGGCTGGCGCAGCTCGTTTTTGGTCGTGGCCGCCTTGGGGCTAGTCGGCGCCGTAGCCTGCTGGCTGCTTGTCCGCGACCGACCTCAGGATCTGGGCCTGCCCTCGCTGGCCGAGCTCGAAGCCTACCTGACTGATGCCGAGCCACCCGCGGCAGCGCCGCAGCTTAAAATCTCGCTCCGCGAGGCCCTGACCCCAGTCTTAAAGAACCGCTATCTGATCCCGGTGCTGGTGGCTGCCTTTGGCTTAAACGGCACTTTGCAAACCTTCATCTCGATGTGGGGTATCCCTTATGTGATGCAGGTCTACCGATTAGGCCGCACTCAGGCTTCCGCCTTTACCCTGTTGACCGGGCTGGGCACGATCATCTCCGGGCCGCTGTTTGGCCTTATTTCCGACCGACTCCGGCGCCGGAAACCGGTTTTGTTTACCTTCATTGCCTTGCCGCTGGCCGGCTGGAGCATGCTAGTTTTTTGGCCGAGCCCGATTCCTTTGGCCCTGCTCCGGCTGATATATTTTGCCATCGGCCTCGGAGCCGGCGGCTTTTTGACCGTAATGGTACTGGCCAAAGAAGTAAATCCGCCCGCTATCGCCGGATTAGCTACCGGTACCGCCAACACAGCCGCTTTTTTAGGAGCGGCCCTGCTGCAACCGCTGGTCGGCTTTATCCTCGATTATACTTGGGACGGGACCTTGGCCGCCGGCGTACCAGTGTACTCGCTCACTAATTTCCGCTGGGGTTTCAGCATCTGCCTCTTGACCATGGTCATATCTTGCGCTGTTTGCTTGCGCCTGCCCGAGACCGGCGCCCGCCATCTTTTGAGCGACGATTGCTTAGCCACGCCGCCGGGCCTTGACGCCCGAACGTAAGCATGATAAAATTCTGCTAAGTAAATAAATTACCTCATCCCACTAATATGCCCGGGATGGGGTAGAGGCCGCGGGAGATCATCAGTACCAGCTGGGAGCAGAGCAGTTATGAACTGCTGGGAAAGGGATCACCGCCGAAGCCCGCCGCCGGCTGCTAGCGGCGAGGCTGGGGCTGCAGTTAATAGCTGCAGAACTGTCACCTGTGGTTTACCAAACCCGGGTGGAGGGCTATCCCAGAAGGGGAGAGGAGGGAATGAGGGTGTTTTTATCTTGTCCACCCCTAAATCCAAAACGCCCAAAACGTCGAAAACGGACAGGCTTGGATTCCAATTACTATTAACCCAAGCCCGGATCTGACTGAAAGGAGCGTTTCAGATGGATTTACAAACAGTAGGGTGGATTTCTATTATTCCGCCCCTGGTAGCCATCACCTTGGCTATTATTACCAAAGAAGTTCTTATTTCCTTAGCGATAGGTATTTTTTGTGGAGCCTTGATTTTGAGCGGCGGTAACCCGCTGACAGCATTTACCGGCTCGCTGGAAATTCTAATCGAAGCGATCGGCGATCATGAATGGAATACGCGGGTAATCCTGTTTGTGATGCTGCTCGGCGGCATCGTCGGCCTGTTGGCCCGCTCCGGCAGCCCCGTATCATTCAGCCAGTGGGCAGTCAAGAGGATAAAGAGCCGGCCGCGCGCCTTGTTCACCACTTGGCTGCTGGGCGTGATCATCTTTATGGATGATTACTTCAACTGTCTTACCGTCGGTACCATCATGCGGCCCATTACCGACCGTTACCGCGTGTCGCGGGCTAAACTGGCTTTTGTTATCGATGCCACTGCCGCCCCGGTCTGTATATTAGTACCGCTTTCGACTTGGGTCGCTTACGTCATCTCCATTTTAGTGGAGCAGTTTAAGCTCTACGGTATCAGCATGAACCCGTTCCAAGCCTTCATGACCACTATCCCTTACAATCTCTACCCCTGGCTAGTGCTGGGGATGGTGCTGATCACGTCCTTCACCGATTTAGAATACGGCCCCATGGCCCGCCATGAGCGCCGGGCGTTGGAACAAGGCATCCTTTATGACGAATCTCTCGGCTCGCCTCCGGGCGACGATTTTTCCCAGCTTGAAGTTGCCGAAAACAGCCAGCCGATCGATCTGATTTTACCGATCGTTATACTGGTCGTCACCACCATTATCGCCATGCTCTATACCGGCGGCTACGGCGAACGAGGCTTCTGGGATGCTATTATGGATACTGACTCGGCCACAGCTTTAGTCTACGGCGCCTTCATCACCATTATCTTCATGGCCGCCTTTTATCACATCCGCGGCGTCGTTCCCGTATCCGAGTCCATGAGCGCCATCATCCAAGGCTTTAAATCCATGGTCGAAGCCGTGACGATCTTGGGCCTAGCCTGGAGCATCGGCACTGTCTGCAGTAACCTTGGCACCGGAGTTTGGGTAGCCGGCGTCGTCTCGCGCGGCTTGCCGACCATGCTGATCCCGGCGGCGCTGTTTTTAGCCTCGGCCTTGATCGGATTTTCTACCGGTACCTCCTGGGGCACATTTTCCATCATGATCCCGATAGCCGTGCCCTTGGCCCAAGCTACCGACATCTCCCTTCTTATTCCGGCGATAGCCGCAGTTTTATCCGGCGGCACCTTCGGCGACCATTGCTCCCCGATTTCCGATACGACCATCATGTCCTCCACCGGCGGCGCCTGCCACCACGTGGATCATGTCAATACCCAGCTGCCTTATGCTGTAACCGCGGCGGCGCTGGCCACCGTAGGCTTTATCACCGCCTCCTTCCTGCCCAGCGGCTGGCTAGTGCTGGCAGTTTCATTGGCCCTCTTTTTTGCCGTCATCAAATTCCTTCATACCTTCTGGAATGACCCCCTTCCCGAAACACTCAGCCAAACCGCTTCTGAACACAGCGGCAGCTAAACCAAAATTTGCCCCCAAACCCAACGCGGTTTTTGTACCACGGCGGCCCTAAGCGGCCGCCTTACCTATTTGGCCCTGCGCCCAAAACCTGCCTTTTTATCCCCAAATCGAGCCCAGCTGCCCGGGCCCGGCCCACAGCAATCTAACTGTAGCCATCCCCTTGACGCCGCCGGAAAAATATGCTAGAAGAAGAATAACAACAAATGATTTTCCAACCGGCTTTACCACATATACTAGAACGCGGAGGTGGGTACAAACATGCCCCAGGAGAAAAAAGAACTGGCCCAACAAGTTTTAGGCCAATGCTATCAGCTGCTAAAATCAACCCGGCAAGCGATGCATTTTCGTGACTTGCTCAAATCCGGCTGGGACAAAATTCAACCGGAGATCGAACTTAGCGGTACCGCCCTGGCCAACCTGTATACCAACCTCAACCTCGATACCCGGTTTATACCCTTGGGAAAAGGGCAGTGGGGGCTGGCCGAATGGCACCCGAAGGTAGCACGGTTTACCATGCCGGCCACCTCGCTGTTTGGCAAATCCTACTACGATGACCACGCTCCCGGCCCGGCCCAATATAGCACCGATGATCCGGAAGACGAGGATCTGGGCCTGCCTTTGGCCGAAGAAGATATGTTTCACCTGGTCGAAGATGAAGACGAAGACGAAGACGAAGACCCTCTCTAAAATCCTTCTGGCTAATCCTTGACAGTTATGATAGGCTTTAAGTAGAATTAACACAAAGAGACTTTGGCCGAAACTTCGCGCTTCGCGTTAGCGCTTTTTTTTTGGAATGGCGCATCATGTCTTGGAAGGGGATGGTAGGGTGGCCAAGTTCGTTTTCGTAACCGGTGGAGTAGTTGCTTCCTTAGGCAAGGGTATTACAGCGGCCTCGCTGGGCCGTTTGTTGAAAAGCCGAGGGGTTAAAGTATCGATGCTTAAATTCGACCCCTATATCAACGTCGATCCCGGCACCATGAGCCCCTACCAGCACGGTGAAGTATTTGTCCTCGATGATGGGGCCGAATGTGATCTTGATCTGGGGCATTACGAACGGTTTTTGGATCAAAATCTTACCCGCCTCAGCAATGTATCCACCGGCCAAATTTACGGTACCGTAATCGATAAAGAACGGCGCGGCGACTTTCGCGGTGGCACAGTGCAGGTTATCCCGCACATCACCAACGAAATCAAAGACCGCCTCCACCTGTTGGCGGCCGAAAGCGGCGCCGATGTTATTATTTGTGAGATCGGCGGCACAGTAGGCGACATCGAGGGCCTGCCATTTTTAGAAGCGATCCGGCAATTAAAAAGCGATGTAGGCCGCCATGATGTTCTTTACATTCATGTCACCCTGGTGCCCTACATAGAAGCCGCGGGCGAGCTCAAAACCAAACCCACCCAACACAGCGTCAAAGAGCTACGCAGCATCGGCATCCAGCCCGACATCATCGTCTGCCGGACCGAACGGCCGCTGTCAGACAGCGTGCGGGCCAAAATCGCCCTCTTTTGTGACACCGAACAGCGGGCAGTCATCCAAAACACTGATGCCGCCTGCCTGTACCAAGTGCCGCTAGCCCTGGCCGCCGAAGGGCTGGATGAGATCGTCGTCGAGCGCCTCCGGCTCGATTGCAGCGGCCGGCGCGATTTGAAATCATGGCGTCAGCTCGTACATCGGGCCATGAACCCATCCCGGCGGGTTACCATAGCCTTAGTGGGCAAATATGTAGCCCTGCACGACGCCTATTTATCAGTAGTAGAGGCCCTCAACCATGCCGGCATCGCCCAAAACATCGGCATCGACATCCGCTGGATCAATGCAAAAGACTTAGAAACCGAGCCGGCGGACAAGCTTCTTGCCGCAATCGATGGTATCGTAGTTCCCGGCAGTTTTGTCAACAGCGGTATCGGCGGCGAAATAAAGGCCGTAAACTACGCCCGCCGTCATCAGATTCCTTATCTGGGGCTTTGCTTGGGCATGCAGCTGGCGGCAGTGGAATTTGCCCGCCACAAGCTAGGTTTACAACAGACCGGCTCGGACACACCCCATCCCATCCTTTGTCCCTTCCGGCCGCATAAAGATAGGGCTGCCAGCGCTGCCCTGCGCTTGGGCCAGTACACCTGCCAGCTGGTACCGGGTACCAAAGCCCAAGCAGCCTACGCTAAGCCGACAGCCCAAGAGCGCTACCGCCACCTGCTCAAACTCGATTGCCGCTACCGTAAGCCGCTGGAGGAGGCCGGGCTCAAAGTAGCCGGAACCTCGGCCGACGGCCGCCAAATAGAAATTATCGAGCTCGAAGACCACCCCTGGTTTATCGGTACCCAGTTTCATCCCGAATTAAAATCCCGTCCCAACCGGCCCCACCCCTTGTTTAACGGCTTCATCGCGGCCTCAGCAGAATAAGTTACAATTTTTTCTTTAACTTGCGAAAGGTATGATATAATGGAACTAAACAGATTTAATTAGGAGGCAGGGGTATGCCGCAGCTGGCAGCAATTGAAGATACAGTGCAACATGTGGCTGATGCCATTGCATCAGTATTGGAGCTGGACGTAAGTATTATCGATTGTCGCCATGTGCGCTTAGGTGCAACTGGACTTTATGCCGGAGACCGTTTTTCTTTCGCCGCCCGCAATTCGCTGTTTCACCAAATAATGAAAACAGGCGAACCTGGTTATATCAAAGATGTCAGAGACAGCGAACAATGCAGGCATTGTGCAGCACGCCACACTTGCCAGGAACTGGCCACTTTGGGCCAACCCATTTTCTGCCGGGAACAAGTCGTGGGGGTTATCGGAGTAGTGGCCTTTACCGCCGAGCAGCGACAACGACTAAAGGAAAGAGTACCACACTTACATAATTTTCTTAGCCGCATGGCTGGGTTATTGGAAAGCAAACTATTGCTTGTCCATGCTCTCAGGGCAGAAGAGCAGCGAAACTGCGAAGTGCGACAGAACCACATCTCTTCCAGTTCCCGCAGTCCCCTCTCTTTTACTGATATTATTGGCCAATCTAGTGCCTTGCTTTCCGCTAAAGAACTTGCCCGTAAAGTGGCGTTTTCACCTTCTACTGTTTTAATTCAAGGAGAAAGTGGAACTGGTAAAGAGATGTTTGCTCGGGCAATCCATCATGCCAGTGCCCGCACCGACGGATCTTTTGTGGCGGTGAACTGTGCTTCTATTCCCGAAAGCCTGCTGGAAAGTGAATTATTTGGTTATGATTCCGGTGCTTTTACCGGGGCCCGTCGGGGTGGTAAAATCGGAAAATTTGAACTGGCACAAGGTGGAACATTATTCCTCGATGAGATTGGCGATCTGCCCCTACATTTGCAACCCAAGCTTCTCCGCGTCCTGCAGGAACACCATATCGAGCGTGTAGGCGGGATTACATCCATACCCATTGATGTGCGCATCATTAGCGCTACCCATCACGATCTGGAAAAGCTAATTGAACAAGGCTCTTTCCGTAGAGACCTTTATTACCGACTTAATGTTATTCCTCTTGTCATACCTCCACTCAGAAAGCGTAAAGGTGATTTGGAGGTTTTATGCAGCTATTTTATTGATAAATATCGCAATTTATTACATCGGCGCTGCAACAGACTCAGCCCCCAAGCGTTGCAAGTACTTAAGCGACACCATTGGCCGGGAAACGTGCGTGAATTAGAAAACGCCATTGAATATGCGGTCAACTTGGCTCCCGGTTCAGTCATTACCCCAGCGGATTTACCTCAGTATTTGCAGGCTGAAAAAGAAAAGGAGAGATATACTCACGGCTTGCTAGAACATAGATCGGCTGTAGCGGCCGAAACCCCAGAATCCATAGCAACCGGCAACACGCTGGAACAAATGTTAACCGCCTATGAATGTTTAATCCTGGAACACTATCTCACTATTTATGGCAATAACACGGCGGCTAAGGCCAAGATAGCGCGTAGCTTAGGCATTTCTTTGGCAACCCTTTACCGTCGGCTGGCAAAATGCAAACAGGCTTCGTACTAGCCACCTTTTTCTCAATTATGATTTAATATCGCACATTTGATAACAAATGTGCATTTTTATTATGGGCAGGCGTTGTTTCACAATGTTATTTCGGAAAGGGATTCCATATTGCAGGCTCGCTTTGGACAGGGATTGGGGCAAGGCGATAACGATCGATCAGAGCCATTGAACTTCTGGCATGAAACATGCAATAGTATTAAGTAGCTGATTAAAATCAACGGGCAATTATCAGTTATAATTTTGGGTTAATCCCTTTCAGGAGGCGGCTCTTATGCAGACCCTACATTTATCTGTGCTACGTAAACAGGTAAAGCCGGCTTTTGGTTGTACCGAACCGGTAGCCTGTGCCCTTGCTGTGGCCCGGGCACGCCAGGCCTTGGCCACCAGCGGCCCTGTGGACCACATCAAAATTGTCTGTAGTCCCGGAATATACAAAAATGGTTTCGGCGTCGGTATCCCCGGCACCGGCGAACGAGGCATTCCGATCGCGGCGGCTTTAGCTACCTTGGTCGGCGATCCCGACCAAGGGTTGGAGGTCTTGTCTGCTATCGATTCCACGGTAGTAGGACAGGCCAAAGAGATGGTGAAACAGGGTAAAGTTAACGTAACCTTTGACCCTGACGTTAGCACCATATTCATTGAGGCTACTGTTACCCAAGGAACGGATGTTGCTCGCGCTATCATTTCCGGCAGTCATACCAATATAGTTTACGTGGAAAAAAATAATGAACCCATCTATGGCAACCCCAAAAGGACTCTGGCTAAAGATTATACCAGCGCTGCCGTGTCCATTTCCCATTTGAACATATCCCATCTGGTCAAATTTATTGAGACCGTTTCAGCCGCTGAGATTGAATTCCTGCTGGAAGGGGTACGCATGAATCAGGAAGCAGCCGAAAAAGGTCTTATCGAAAGCTGCGGCCACGGTGTTGGTCGCACGCTAAGGGCCATGGTGGAAGAGGGGATTCTTTGCGACGATATTGCTACCAGAGCCCGTATCCACACCTCCGCTGCCGCTGATGCTCGCATGGGTGGGCTTCCCATCCCGATAATGTCCAGTGCCGGTAGCGGCAACCACGGTATCACCGCCATCATCCCCGTCATCATTGTCTGGGAACAGCTTCAACTGCCCCAAGAAAAATTAACTCGGGCCTTGGCCCTGAGCCATTTGGTTACAATCTATATTAAAGAACATACTGGAACACTTTCACCCATCTGCGGCTGCTCCATTGCCGCTGGCTCCGGTGCCGGTGCTGCTTGCACCTGGCTTTTAGGGGGAGATGACACAGCCATCAGTCGCGCTATCCAAAATGTAATCGCTAGCCAAGCCGGCGTTTTCTGCGATGGTGGCAAAAATGGCTGTGCCCTCAAACTATCCGCCGCCGCCGCTGAAGCAGTTCTAGCGGCTCACCATGCTATCCGCGGACTTAGCGCGGACCATTTCGATGGCATTATTGGCAAAACTGTTGAACAGACCATTAGCAACTTGGGGTATGTCAGTACCCACGGGTTAACCAATACCGATGCTGCTATTTTGACTGTTATGCAAAAGCAAGTGTAATAGTGCAGTAATGAAGGGGGGGGAAGCAGTCCAATAGCATATTATTTACCACCAAGGCAAGTGTAAGGATTTGGAACTGGGAAGGGGTACAGGGGTATAATTGAGCGTTTGCGGGTTTTCACTTTGGTCACGGTTTGTTGTTCCAAAAAATGGGATCGGGTAACTAGCCCACCTGGTTATAGCTGGCGGTTCGTTGCCCGGCTCATTAAAGAATAACGCGCTGGCTACCATTATACTTGTGGGCCGAAGCGCAGAGAAAGGGATGGGTGTTTAGGATGAAAAGATTATTGGCGCTAATGTTGGGACTTCTGCTAGTTATTTCGCTGGCAGCTTGCGCACCTACGGGAGGAGGGGCGCAAGAGGAGGATACGGAATTGGAAGCACAAGACTACAATATTGCGGTTTGTATCCCTATTACCGGTACCAATGCTACCTATGCAGCTTATATCAAAAATGGTCTTGAAATGGCCTTGGCAAATCTCGAGAAAAGGGGTGGCCTAAACGGTACCGGCGGTAAAATCATTCTTGATTTCTACGATGACAACAACGATCCCAAGCAAGGGGTAGCTTTAGCGGAGCGCATTGTGGAAGATGATAAGTACCTCTGTGAGATTGGTTCCTTTGCGTCACCAGTTTCGCTGGCTGCTGCTCCCATTTACAATGAAGCCAAGATGGTACAGTATGCTTTAACTTCTTCCAACACGCGCTACTTACCGATTGGGGAGTATTGCTTCTCACTCTCCACTACCCAGGACGTCTCAACCGCCAATCATGCCGACTGGCAAATTAATTATTTAGGCTATAAAACCTTTGCGGTGATCCACTCTAACGATGACTGGGGTAACGAATCCTTTGATTTCTACCAAGAAGCAATCGAAGCCGAAGGCGGTACCATCGTAGCAGAAGAATCCTATATTGCTGGAACTACCAATGATTTCACAGCCATGCTCACTACCCTAAAGACGGTAGATGCTGACGCGTTGATGACCTTTTGTGGTGAAGACGATTTGGTTATGATGATGAAACAAGCTGACATGCTGGGCCTCGATTTTAACTGGCTTTCTTCCAAAAAATGCTGTTCAGCAACAGTTATTGATCAGTTAGGTGAGCTGGCCGAGGGCTTATACAGTTTGAATAACGCACCTAAAACAAAAGAGAACAAGGTGTACGCTGACTATTTCGAAGAGTACATTAAGGTCTATCCCGATTCCGAAACAACCCAAAAGTATGTGGATCAATCCTATAATTGCATGCTAACCGTTATCTGGGCGATTGAAAACGGCGGAGTGGATCGTCAATCTTTCCGCGATACGCTAGCTTCGCTCAAAGACTTCATGGGTGTGCAGGGCACCATCAGTTTTGACCCTGATACTCGCAAGGTGTTCAACGAAGAATATCTGGCTCAGGTTCAAGACGGTGTCTGGGTAAATATTGATACTAACTAACTTCTAATGTAAATGGACAGCAATGCCTTAATCTAACTGTGGAAGGCGTGGAATGGCCAAATCATTACACTTTGGCCATTCCACAAGATTGGTTTGGAACAATATCAGACTTAAGGGAAAGGGATAAGAATGTTTTTACAACAGCTTATAAATGGGGTATCTTTAGGAAGTGTGTATGCCCTGACCGCTGTTGGCTATTCCCTGGTCTTCAGCGTGGTGGGGCTGATTAATATGTCCCATGCCGCTATTTATATGTCCGGCGCTGTTTGCTTTTCCATGTTTTACAATCTTGGCGGTAGAAATGTTCCGCTACTGGTGGTTTTTTTAATCGCACTAGTTTATGCCGCCGTTGCCGGACTAACAATTGAGCGTTTGGCCATTCGACCTATTCGTGAGAAGGGCGATGGCATGATTTATGCTATTCTAAGCTCAATCGCGGTTAAAACTATTATTGAAAGCGTCTGTCAGATCGTCTATGGAACGGAGATTCGTGCTTTTCCCACTATCCTGGCCGGGCGTTATGTGGAGGTCTTTGGGGCGCGAATGATGGCGATCCAATTTGTGATGTTAGCTGTAACAATTGTCATTATGCTTGCGTTGGGGTATTTTACCTTGAAAAGCAAAATGGGCATGGGGTTGCGCTCCACAGCTCAAAATTTGCGGGCTGCCAATTTGGTTGGGGTGCCGGTTAACCGGATTGTAGCATTAGCCTTTGCCATTGGCTCGGTCCTGGCTACTGTTGCCGGCATCTTTTCTTGCATGTATTACCAAACGGTACAGGTTAATATCGGTGGCGTCATTGGGCAAAAGGCATTTGCGGCCACGGTGCTGGGCGGAATTGGATCCCTCACAGGTTCGGTCGTTGGGGGATTTATCATCGGTATTGCAGAGATGCTCACTGCCGGCTACATCAGTTCTAGTTACCGCAACCTAGTGGCATTTAGCATTTTAATTATCGTTCTTATCTTTAAGCCCTCCGGCATTTTCGGCCAAGCGGAAAGTAAAAAGGTGTAGCCTATGAAAAAACGGGAAATGAAATTATCAATGGTCATAAAAGTGGTTATGTTGGTGATTGCTTTATTAATCCCCCTTTTGCACCTGAAAAATTACATTATGAGGATCCTAATAACAGCGGGCATCTATATGGTTTTAGGTATGAGCCTCAACCTGGTTATGGGCATAGGCGGGATGGTGTCCCTGGGGCAGGCGGTATTTTACGGAATTGGCGCCTATACCGCGGCTTTGATTACACTAAAATTCGGCTGGTCACTATGGGCAGTAGTGTTGGCTACGATTGTAATTTCTGCCTTGAGTGGGTTTCTCTTATCTATTCCCATGGGGCGGGGAACAGGACGTTATGTGGCTATTATCACCTTGGGTTATTGCGAAATTGTTAACCTTATTCTTATTAACTGGGAGAGTCTCACCCGTGGACCCGCTGGGCTAATGAACATACCGCGCCCTACCTTTTTTGGTTATCCACTTAGGTCCAGTAGCTCTTACTACTATTTTGTGTTGGCTTGTGTGTTAATCGTGTATACTGCCATTGGCTGGATGCTGAATTCTAAGTTGGGGCGTAATCTGAAAGCTATGAAAGAAGATAGTGTGGCGGCCGAGGCCATGGGCATTAATATCTTCCGTCAGAAAATGATAGTATTTACCATTTCCGGTGCGGTGGGAGGTATTGCCGGCCTTCTTTATGCGTTTAATATTGGTTACATCGACCCGACCAATTTTACCAACGTGGAGTCTTTAGCCGTGGTTAGCATTGTAACTGTAGGTGGCCTGGGCAATATGTTTGGTACAATCATTGCAGCCTTCGGTCTGACCGTAATTCCCGAATTGCTACGCGGTTTTTCCGAGTATCGGCAAGTTATTTATGGCACTGTTCTGCTGGTTATTGTACTGTTGGACCACAGCATTCCGGGTACCCGTTTAAAGCGATATTTAGGCGAGCAAATGGACCGAGTAAAGGGCCGGTTCCGGCGTAAATCGGCCCCCATGGAAAGGAACGGGAAATATGACAGCATTATTGGAAGTTAGTAACCTACAAATTGCCTTTGGTGGGTTGGTTGCTGTCCAGGATCTTTCCTTTTCGTTGCGGAAAGGTGAGGTGACTAGCCTTATTGGGCCCAATGGGGCCGGTAAAACCACCGTAATCAATCTGCTTACCGGTTTTTATTTGCCAGACCAGGGCAAAGTCACCTTGAACGGGCAGGATATTACCGGTTTTCCCGCGGATAGGTATGCCAAGATCGGCCTTGCTCGGACCTTCCAAAATGTAAGGCTTTTTTCCGAAATGACCGTCCTGGATAATATTTTAGTGGGCATGCAGCATCTTATCCCCTATGGGGTTCTTCAGTCGTTCTTCCCCAATCCGGCTAAGCGCAGAGGGGAAAAAGATGCCCTGAGGCAAGCTAAGCGCATTTTGGACCGAGTAGGCCTTATTGACTTATGCGCTGAAAAAGCCGGGAACCTACCTTATGGCTTGCAAAGGAAGCTTGAAATAGGACGGGCTTTGGCCAGCAATCCATCCATATTGTTACTAGATGAACCGGCGGCGGGCATGGATCCACAGGAAACACATGAACTGGGAGAGTTTGTGCGTTCTTTGTTAAAAGATGTGGATGCTATTTTGATGATCGAACATGATATGAAAATAGTTATGCGGATTTCTGATCAAATCGTGGTGATAAATTACGGCAAGTTAATTAGCATGGGGCCCCCGGCTCAGGTGCAAAATGATCCGGTTGTATTGGAGGCGTATTTAGGAAAGGGGGCAACAAAATGTTAAAGGTTAAGGATCTTAATGTCTACTATAATAAAATTCATGCCCTCAACAACGTCTCCATCCAGGTGGGAAAGGGCCAAATTGTTGCCCTTATCGGAAGTAACGGTGCCGGTAAAAGCACTTTATTAAATTCCATTGCCGGTGTAAAAGAAGTAAAGAGCGGTGATATCGTCTATATGGATCAGTCCATGCTGAGGATGGATGCCGAAGCCAGGGTTAAAAAAGGCGTTATCCTGGCTCCGGAAGGGCGCCAGATTTTCCCTAAATTTACCGTCTGGGAAAACCTAACCATGGGTGCTTTTACGGTTAAAGATCGTGAGATTATCGAACAGGGTTACGAACGGGTATATAAATTGTTCCCTCTTTTAAAAGAACGAACAAAACAATTAGCAGCCACCTTATCAGGAGGCGAACAACAGATGCTTGCTATTGGGCGGGCGCTCATGGGCAATCCTAAGTTATTGATGTTGGACGAACCCTCATTAGGTTTGGCACCAATCTTTGTAGAACAGATATTCGAATTGCTGACCGAGATCCGGGCACAAGGAACCACACTTCTTCTGATCGAACAAAATGCTATGGCGGCTTTGGAGGTGGCCGACCGCGCCTATGTGCTGGAGACAGGAAATATAGTCATGGAAGGCACTGGCCAAGATCTGCTTCACAATGACCTTGTCATCAAGTCATACCTGGGTGGATAGCTATTAAACCCAGACAAATGAAAACTATATTTTAACGACCGAAGACAAGTACTAATCCAAATTTACCCCGGCTAAAAGTTTAAAACGAAAGGAATAGGTTTATGAAACCAATTGAAAGAATAGAAGCCCTGTTGGCTGGTAAGACCCTCGATTCCCCAGCGATAAACCTATGGAAGCATTTCCCGCCCTACGATGAGGAGCCGTCCCAGTTAATCAAAAAGACGATCCAGTTTCAAGAGCGCTTCCAGTGGGATTTTGTGAAGGTTACTTATCAAGGTCTGTATTCGATTCAGGACTGGGGATCCGTAATCAAATGGCCCGAACGCGACTGTGTCTGGCCTAACACTTGTTCCCAGGTTGGAACAGTGATCGAACCTTCCGTTAAACGAATCGAAGACTGGAGCAAATTGAAGCCGCTCCCCATGAACCAGGGTTCCTGGGCTGATTCAATTGCTGCTGCCAAGGGTGTTATCGAGTATTTCAAAGGCGAGGCTCCAGTGGTGGTAACCGTGTTTAACCCATTGACCACCGCAGCCAAAATGAGCGATGATAAAGTGCTGGTACACTTGCGCCGTGATCCCGAGAGGGTAAAAAAAGGCTTGGATGTGATTTCCGATACCACCCAGGCCTTCGTAGAAGCTTTAATAGATTGTGGGGCTGACGGCATATTCCTCGCTACCCAGTTAGGTACCTACGATAAATTGAGTGTGCCGGAATATGAAGTGTTCGGACGTCCTTACGACCTTCGCATTTTGGAGCGTGCCAATGAAAAAATGTGGTTTAACATCATGCATATGCATGGTAATGCGCCCATGTTCGAATTGTTAGCCCAATATCCGGTCCAGGCTCTTAACTGGCATGACCGCTTGGTGGAGGATTATGATCTTAAAAAAGGCCGCCGTATCTGCCCGGACAAGATTATTATCGGTGGCGTCGATGAATTTGGGGCGCTTTATAATGGTACTGACGCGGAACTAACTGCCCAATTAAGGGATGCTTTAGAGCAAGTTCCAGATGGTCGCATGATTGTCGGACCGGGCTGTTGCGTGCCCCTACATGTAAATGAAGATCGCCTGGCCCTGGCTAAGGAATTGCTAGCAACTATTTAATGTTTTTACTTAAGGAGGGGCACCGATGAAAATGGAAAAAAAAGAACGCGTTTTAGCCGCCATTCAGAAAGAAGAAGTGGACCGCCCCCCATTTGGGATGTGGTATCATGTACCGCATGTAGATCAGGATCCGGTGCATCTGGCAGAGATTCAAATTCAACAAGCGCAAGATTATGACCTTGATTTCATCAAGCTTATGCCCTTTGGTAACTATTCTGCTGCCGATTTTGGGCTGAGCTGTACCTACCATTGTACTGCCGATAAGCCGGTTTTTGAACGCAAATTTGCTATTGAAGACCCAAAAGAGTGGAGCGAACTGAAGCCCCTGCCAGGTATTTTTGGTAACCATGGAAAAACAGTAATGATAGCCCAGCAAGTGGCCCGACAACAAAAAAAAGCGGGGCTGGAGTTACCCTTTGTCCAGACTGTTTTCAGCCCTTTGACCACGGCCAAAAAGTTAGCTGGCATGCGCTTATTCCAGGATATGCGGAGCCATCCACAGCATGTCCATGCCGCACTGGCGGCGATCACCGAGACTAGTATCAATTTTGTAGTGGAAAATTTAAATGCTGGTGTAGCTGGCTTCTTTTTTGCCACCCAGTGTGCCACCCGGGACTGGGTTACCGAGGACGAATATAAAGAATTCGGGCTTTTTTATGATCTGAAAGTGATCGAAGCCTTCACCGATTCAACATTCTTTAATATTTTACACATTCACGGCGACAATACTTGGTTCAATCTACTGGCCACCTATCCTGTGCACTGCTTGAATTGGCACGATCGTTGGTCAGAACCGGATCTGGCCACTGCGCGCAAAATATCTAATAAGTGTTTCATGGGCGGAATCAACGAGATCTGGCTCAAGACAGCTAAGCCGGAACAGATTGTCAAGCACATCCGGGAAGCTGTCATAGCTGCCGGAATCCGCGGACTTATGATAACGCCCGGTTGCGTAGCCGATCCCACCACACCAGTGGAAAACTTTATTGCCTGCCGGGAAGCCTTAGGGCACCTTTAATCCGGCCTCGTGCTTACACGTAATTAACCCCGGTGCTAACGATAGCGCTGCACCGGGGGTCAGCTGTTTATAAAGGAGAGACATCAGCAGTGCACTATCCCCGAACCTTAATTATTTTATTTGTTTTCATCAGCCTCCTAGCCCCCGCCGCCTAGGCTGTTTTCTTGGCCCCAGCTATCCGGTGACACGGCTGAAGCTGGTTCTAATCTTCCATTACGGTTTCAATTTATCCTCCGGTGATGTCGCAGCTCTTTTTTACGACCTCTATTGCTGCAGCTTTAAACCGTTCCTAAAAAACCTTTTTCGATTTGGAAATTATGACTATTCACAAGCGCCCTATTATTTTGTTACAATATGTATGTATATGCAACCTTTGTCAATTAGCGGCGGCTGGGCCCGCCTGCCGGCGGTATAAAGTGTTGATCAGCCGTCAGCACACCTGAGCGCCCGAAAACATAACCTAATCATCTGTAGCCCCGGCGCGAAGGCGTAACCAAAATTGCCCCCAACCAAATCAGCCCCGGTGTTGCTGTGCAAACGGCGGCGCCGCGGGTTGATTTTTAATTTTTCCTAAAAGAGGAGTTCCCTTATCTTAAGGCGTATTTTAGCCCAGAGAATTACCCTGACCAAAACTTAACTTACACCAAAGGAGCGATAACTGATATGACCTGCCGCACAATTTCGATCCTGCTGTTTTTGCTCTTGACCCTGGGCGCAGTCCAGCCGGTCGAAGCTACAGCCACATCCATAGCCCCGGCAGCCCCGGTAACCCGCCTCGAGCTGGCCCAAATCCTAAGCCAAGCCTTAAATCTGCCCCCGGCCGCAGCCCCGGCCCCATTTATTGATTTACCGCCGGCCGGCCCCGATAGCGCCGCCATCGGCAAAGTCCACGAAGCCGGGCTCATGCATGGCTTTCCCGGCAGCCTTTTTTCCCCCGGCCAAAAAGTTACCCGAGCCCAAGCCGTAGCCGTACTTATAACCGCCGCCGGCCAAATTTCATCCGGCCCGGCCGCCCGGGCCAATCCCGCTAAAGAGCGTAGCTTAGCCCTGTTTCCCTTTACCGATGTTCCCGCCCGCCACTGGGCCCATGCCGCCATCAGCCGTGCCTGGCAGCAAGGATTAGTCGCCGGCCCCCAAGCCGACCGCTTTTTTCCCGATCAGCCGGTAACCGGCTGGGAATTAGCCCAGCTACTACACCGATTTCTAGGGCCCGAAGCCTGCACCCGGGCCGGATTGATCCACCTGGTACATAAAGACCCGCCGCCAAAACCCGGGCACCAAGCCCGGCAAGTGCCAGTACTTCTTTATCATCATCTAGCTCCGGCCGGGAGCGGATTTGACACCAACTACGCAACCATCACCCCGGAAGAATTCGCTTGGCAGATGCAGTACCTCGCCGATAACGGCTACCGGGTCCTAGATGCCGCCGAGCTAACAGCCTTTCTCCGGGGCGAACTTTCAGCACCAAAGCGTTCCGTAGCCATTACTTTCGATGACGGCTACGCCAGCAACCTCAAATATGCCTTCCCGATCCTAAAACAGCATAAATTTCACGCTATCTTACACATCATCAGCGGCACCGTACCCGATCAGCCTCAACAGCCCTATGACCCAACCCGGCTACAATCCCTATCATGGCCCGAACTACAACAGCTGGCCGCCTCCGGCCTGATCACCATCGCCTCCCACACCCACAACCAGCACATCTACGTGCCCCAAGCAGCCGGAGGCAGCGACCGCCCGGCACTAGTGGCCCGCATCACCGACCCGAACACCGGCCGGCCAGAAACAGAAACAGCACATTACAGACGCATCCTGACCGATCTAACAACCTCCCGCCAACAACTAGAGGAGAAAATAAAACAGCCGGTCACCATCCTAGCCTATCCCTACGGCATCAGCGACCAAGCCGCCCACCGCGCCGCCGCCGAAGCCGGCTTTACCCTTACCTTCAGCACCCGCGCCGCCCCAGCCCCAAGAAAAAGCGGCACAACCAACGTCCCCCGGCTAGTAGTACCCCCCGGACTTACCCCCGAAGACTTCCATCGCCTACTCACCCAATAACCGCGCCCCTTCATCAGTACACCGCGCACCCCCTCGTAGGGGCCGGCCTCCGCGCCGGCCCGTGTCCCCAAACCGCGCACCTTCATCAACGCACCCCGCACCCCCATTGACCCCTTCCCGATCCCGCGGGCGGCTTCTTAACACCTACCGCACCCATGTGTAGGGGCGGGGCTCCGTCCCCGCCCGTGCCCCCATACCCCGCACCCCCACCAACGTACCGCGCACCCCATAACCTTACCCGCAAACCGAACAGAAAGGATGACCCCCATTGCCAAAACTCCATCCCCATATCTTCCGCGAATACGACATCCGCGGCCTCACCGCCACCGAGCTCACCCCCGCTTGGA
>JAAZKX010000032.1 GCA_012799605.1 Bacillota bacterium
CATTCAATAACTCTGTCTTCATTTTGAGACCCAGCTCCTTTTTGTTTGGTGGTACTTAACATTTAGGGAGCAGGGTCTCTTTTTCCTGCTTTCCTGGATCTATACCCGATAACTATTTACTCACACCGTTGCCCGTTTAAATTATCAATAAACCCAAAGCCCTAGTCTAGCGGCATTGGCTGCCGCCGCCTGTTATTAAAACGGACCAACTGGCGCAGACCATGTTCCCGGGCATATTGGTAGGCTAAGGGGAAATCAGCTCCCACATCTTCGGGTCGATGAGCGTCAGAACTGATAATCGCTGGTATATTAGCTTCAGCCAAGGGCTTGATAAATTCCGGACCGGGGTATATTTCCCTTACCGGTTTGCGTAATCCGGCCGTATTTATTTCAAAGCTTAGACCTGCCTCCAGCAAGGTTTCAGCGCAAGACTCATATTCTGGCCGTAAAGAAGTCGGCGGCCGGTAGCCAAATACCTTGATTACATCCGGATGTGCCATTATATCAAACAACTTGGTTTGTGCAGCCTCTCTAAACAGGGCCAAATACCGGCGGTATGTTTCTAAAATATTTTGTTCTAGCCAAAGATGGGCTTGATCAGGCCGGTCAAATCCCCAATCATCGATAAAATGAACAGCCCCGATTACATAGTCCCAAGGATAAGTGGAAATAAAATCATCGATTAAAGTTTCGCTACCCGGAGCAAAATCAATCTCCACCCCTAATTTTACTGGATACCCTTCCTTTTTTAATGTACAGATAAAACTGACGTAGTTGTCAGCATCTTCCTCGGCTTTTAAGCCCCAACTTTTAGGCCAGAAACTTTCCGTTTGGCGAAAACGGTAGGCATGTTCAGAGAAACCGATTTCATCAATACCTGCCTCGCGGGCAGCAGCTAGGAATTTACGCAACCATTCTGTCCGGTATGGTCCCTGTTCGAGATGAACATGATAATCCCACTTCAACCTTAATTCTCCTTAGCTTAATTTCGCCGCAAACTGTGGCATCAACAGCCGTAGCACTACTGGGCCGGATAAACGCCAACCTTTATTTAGGGATCAAACTTTGTAGCAGTTCCCAATACCCCGGATAATGCTTCTTGAGGTTTACAGGACGTCCGCTATCTTTCCCTACAAAACATTGTGTTGTCCGCCCGCTGGCCAGTAATATTTCGCCGCGGTGAATGGTATATGCGAACACCAAGCGCGCTGCCGTAAGCCTTTCTAGCCGGGTAGTAATTGTAATCTGTTCTTCATATCGGGCCGGGCTCAGATAGCGGCAGTATGCTTCGACAACAGGCAGAAGCAAACCCTGTTCTTCCAGCTTTTCATATGAGTGGCCCAGGCTGCGGAAAAAAGCACTACGGCCGATTTCAAACCAGGTAAAATAGTTTCCGTAATAAACTACGCCCATCTGATCGGTTTCAGCATAGCGTACGTTTATTTGGACGCTGGCTGTGTTTCCTCCTGACATCATAATCTCCTAATCACCCCCGGCTTAAAATCTTTATACCGTTTTTATCTTACCTGGGCCTGCCCTCGGTATATCAAGCCCCGTACCGGATCTATGGTAACAACCATCCCATCCCTGAGCACTTCCAAAGCATCTTTGACGCCCAGCACCACCGGGACGCCGATATCCAAACCTACCAAGGCGGCGTGTGAAGTAAGCCCTCCCTCGATGGTAACAATAGCTGCGGCTTGTTTCATAAAAGGAACCATAGTTCTATCGGTAGCATGAGTCACCAATATCTGACCGGGGCTAAATTTTTCCGCTCCTTCGCTAGCATCCCGCAGGAGGCAAACATTGCCGGTAACGGCTGTATTGCCCAGACCAGTACCCCGGGCTACTATTTCCCCAACCGTTTGTATTTTTATCAAGTTAGTGCTGCCAGGTACTCCGGCCGGGACTCCAGCAGTAATTACTACCAAATCACCATTTTTAATATATCCATGATCCAGAGCCCCCCGGACAACCGATTGGATCATTTGATCAGTACTGGCTGTAGTTTTAGTCAATAAAGGATATACACCCCATACCAATAGCAGTTGCCGCAGTACCCGCTCGCTGGATGTGGCCGCAACGATAGGCGCCCGCGGGCGATTTTTAGCTATCATCCGGGCCGTATAGCCGGAGCTAGTAGAAACCAAAACGGCAGATGCCCCAAGCGAGCGGACAGCGGTATAAGTGGCATAGCTGATAGCATCGGTAACCGAAACATCTTCACTTAGCTGCCGCAGCCTAAGGCTTTGCTCGTATATTTGGGCCTCTTCCATCCGCTTGGCGATCCGAGCCATGTAACTTACAGCCTCGGTCGGGTAACGACCAGTAGCAGTTTCGGCGGATAACATAACTGCATCAGATCCGTCCAAGATGGCGTTGGCTACATCGCTGGCCTCAGCTCGAGTAGGCTGAGGGTTTGATACCATCGATTCCAGCATCTGAGTAGCCGTAATTACCGGTTTGCCCAATTGATTAGCTTTTTTTATAATCATTTTTTGAATCAAGGGCACCTCTTCAGCCGGAATTTCGACCCCCAAATCGCCGCGAGCGATCATTACCCCGTCGGCTACCGCCAGGATCGAATCGATGTTTTTTATTCCTTGGCTGTTTTCTATTTTAGCTATAATAGGCGTATTAGCATTTAACTGCTCAAGCAGTTCCCTGATTTCAAGTATGTTGTTGGCACTGCGGATAAATGAAGCTGCAATAAAATCGACCCCATTTTTTACAGCAAACGTTATATCCTCGACATCTTGTTTTGATAAGGCCGGCAAAGTCAGTTTACAGCCCGGCAGGTTCAGTTTGTTCCGGTCGGTTAAAGTGCCTGAGTTTAAGACCCGACACTGTACTTCCGTATCAGTAATTTCTTGAACTTCCATGGCCATAGCGCCATCAGCCAACAAAATAATCTGGCCGGAATGGACATCCTGCGGGAGCATTTCATGCAGTATCTGGACCCGAGTGCAATCGCCAATTACCGGATAGGTGGTGAAAGTAAAAGTATCTCCCTCAGTTAATACAGCTTTCCCACCGGCAAAATTACCCAACCGAATTTCCGGCCCTTTTGTATCCATCATAATAGCCAAAGGCCGTTTTAGCTTTTTTGCTGCGGCTTTTAAGGTGTTTATATATTGCTTGTGAGTAGTGTGATCCCCGTGGGAAAAATTAAGCCGGGCTACATCCATACCTGCTAATAACAGCTCCTGGATCCGGTCAACGGATTCACTGACAGGCCCAATCGTGCACACTATTTTGGTTCTACGCATACTTACTTCACTCCCGTTTAAAGACATAAATTACCATACAGTATCTCACTGGCTTCCTCCGCTTCAGAAGACGGGACCAAAATTTCGACGCTGCCGGAACTACCCAAATGCGGCACTCCCAAACCTCGCAGCATAACCAGTATTCCTTCTTGGTCAAGAATGCCTCTTAGCATTTCGGCCTGTATTTCGTTGCGAGCCACATATACAACTGTCCACATCTCAAGCTGAGGCCTCCTTGAAATTATACTTAAATAGCGTCTTAATATCATCTTTCGCTTTGCCCAAGCCCAATTCCTGTCCTTGGATTATAGTTTTCTTATTTTCACAGCAACGTTGTTAGGACCTAATAACTGTTTCAACTCTGCTAGCAAATCATCATTCAAACGGACATTATAACGACGATCCAATTGAACCAAGCGTTGATCCTGGGCGAAAAAAACAAACACCGGACTGTCCCCAGGATAAGGGGCCAGTTCCGCATATAATTCCCGGTTGCTGACCTTACTGGCTGAATCGAGCTGCAAATACAGGGCTTGCATGGCAGACAGTGGTAACAGCTTGTGTGCTATTACTTGGGGTAAATCAGCATCTTGTTTGGCCAGCTCCCCGGTAAGAATTATAAGCTGGTCGGATTGCAGCCATTTATTGTCACTATAAAGGCGGGGAAAGATTATCACTTCAAATACTCCGGTCATGTCCTCTACTGTAAGAAATACCATTGGCTCTCCCGTGCGGGTAGTAATTTCTTTTAGGGAATTTATGATTCCACCCATCACGACTTGGGTTTTGGGGATCAGGCCAGCCAGTTCGTTACTCCAGGCGGTAACAGTTTGCCGTAGCAGCTCCGCTTTTCTAGCTAGCGGATGGCCGCTGAGGTACAGCCCTAGCGTTTCTTTCTCCCAAGCTAGCCTTACATCAGACGGAATCTCAGGCAGATCAGGCAGTGACAATTTTGCCGAGGTTACCTCCAGATCCCACAAGACCCCTTGGCCGCTTTTACGCTCCCGCTGATAGGCTTGGCCTGCTTTTATAGCCTGTTCCAACACAGCAAGCTGCTGAGCCCGATTGCCGGCTAATGAGTGTGTAGCACCGGCCTTGATAAGGCTTTCCAGTGCTCTTTTGCTGATGCTACTTAGATCTATACGCTGGCACATATCATCCAGAGAGTTAAATTGGCCTCCTAGTTCGCGTTCAAGAACTAAATTTTCAATAGCCTTTCTTCCTACATTTTTAACTGCTGCTAAACCAAATCGTATCTGCCCGTTTTCGACCGAAAAATTGACGGCGCTGGAATTGACATCCGGCGGCAGTACTTTTAACCCCAAGCGTTTACATTCTTCGCAATATAAGGCCACCTTGTCAGTATCATCCATGACACTGGTCATCAATGCTGCCATAAATTCAGGCTGCCAGTTGGCCTTTAAGTAAGCCGTTTCATAAGCCAACATAGCATAAGCTGCCGAATGAGATTTGTTAAATCCATAGCCGGCGAAATACTCCATCAAATCAAATATTTGGCTGGCAGTAGCGCCGTCGATATTGTTTTTCTTCGCCCCAGCAATAAACCGTTGGCGCTCGCCGGCTATAACTTCAGGCCTCTTTTTCCCCATCGCCCGCCGCAGCATATCTGCTTGTCCCAAAGTAAAACCAGCCAGTTGGCTTGCGATTTGCATTACTTGTTCCTGATAGACGATGACGCCGTATGTATCGGCCAAAATAGGTTCCAGCCAGGGGTGTAAATATTGCACTTTTTTTGAACCATGACGCCGGGCAATAAAATCCTCAGTCATCCCACTACTTAGCGGCCCTGGCCGATAAAGAGCAACTAGCGCTGTTAGGTCATTTATCCCTTCGGGCTTAAGGTCGCGGATTAAAGCCCGCATGCCGGGGCTTTCCAGCTGAAATACCCCGAAAGTATTACCGGAAGCTAACAGTTCGTAGGTTGCCTTATCGTCTAAGGGCATCGCGGTACGGTCTTGGCTCTGGCCGTATTTGTTTTTAACCAGCCGCCGAGTTTCTTGGATAACAGTAAGAGTCCGTAAACCGAGAAAATCCATTTTAAGTAAACCAATCTCTTCAATCGTTTCCCAGGGGTATTGAGTTGTTATAATACCATCTGCGGTTTGCTGAAGCGGCACATATTCTATCAAAGGCCGAGCTGATATAACAACACCGGCCGCATGAGTACTGGCATGCCGCGGTAACCCCTCCAGTTTTTGGGCGGCGTCCAAAAGGCGCTGTACCCATTCTTCCTCTTGGTACAACGCGGTCAACTCGCGGCTGGAAGCCAAAGCATCGGCCAAGCTGATACCCAGCTCTGCTGGTACCAATTTTGCCACCCGGTCGACATCAGCGTAGGGGAAATCATAAGCCCGGCCCACATCGCGAATTGCAGCCCGGGCGGCCATAGTCCCAAAAGTAATAATTTGGGCCACATGATCGGGTCCATAGGTTTTTTTGACATAGTCAATGACCTCGTCACGGCGGTTGTCGGCAAAATCGATATCTATATCGGGCATACCAATCCGTTCCGGATTTAAAAAACGCTCGAATAACAAACCGTGAGCCAAGGGGTCGATATCAGTGATGCCCAGGGCATATGCAACCAAACTTCCCGCTGCTGATCCCCTCCCTGGCCCTACCAAGATACCGCTTTCTCGGGCAAAACGGACAAAATCCCATACAATAAGAAAGTAGCTGGCAAAACCCATTTCCTCGATTACATTGAGTTCATGCGATAGCCGTTCTTCCATTTCAGCTGTCAGGTGCTGATATCGTTGTTTTAGGCCCTGGTAACACAGCTTTTTTAAATATTGTTCTGCAGAATATCCTCCGGGTACCGGAAATTCCGGCACCAAGGTCTGCCCGAGTTTCAGCTCGACGTGACATCTTTCAGCTATCGCAATTGTGTTAGCCAGCGCTTCAGGTATAGTATTAAATAATTGGGCCATCTCGGATTGTGATTTTAAGTAAAACTCGTCATTGGGGAAACTCAACCGATTAGTTTCGTTTACGCTTTTTCCAGTTTGGATGCAAAGAAGGAGATCATGATATAGTGCATCTCCGCGCTCAATATAATGGACATCATTCGTAGCCACAACCTCGATGTCCAGCTTTTTAGCCAACTTAACCAGATCGTGGTTAAGCTGTTCTTGCTCCGGTAATTTATGGTTCTGTAGTTCCAGCAAAAAATTATCGGGGCCGAACTGGTCGCGATAGGTGCCGGCGGTCTTAAGGGCTCCCTCGGTATCACCGGCTAGAAGAAGTTGGGGTATTTTTCCGGCCATACATCCGGATAAAGCAATGAGCCCGGTACTGTATTTGGCCAACAACTCTTGGTCCACCCTTGGTTTATAGTAAAAACCTTCTGTATAAGCCCGGCTTACAAGAGCCATCAGGTTGCTGTATCCATGGTTGTTTTCTGCTATAAGTACTAGATGGTTTAACTGATCATCCACTTTAGGTGTCCGCTGATGCCGGGTACGGGGAGCGACATACACTTCACAACCCATGAGCGGCTTGATTCCATTTGCAATGGCAGCTTTATAAAAGTCCACCGCACCGTACATAACCCCGTGATCGGTCAGCGCCAGCGCCGGCATACCCAATTTTTTTGCTTTTAGGATCAAGTCTTCAATGCGCCCGGCTCCATCCAACAAGCTAAAGGCACTATGTACATGAAGATGGACAAAGTTAGTCATACTAGAAATACCTCCTGCCCTTCTGGCCAAGTATTCTACGCCAGCAGCTTTCTTTCCTGTTCGTTTCGTTTTAGAACTTTTCCCGGGCTAGTCGGCCTAACGTGACAGCCCCCGGGCAGAGTCTGCGAATCGGGGGCTGGGTGCGCGGGGCATTATTCTTCTTTTAACCTAAATAAATCCCGGCTCTGAATATTAACATCGAGCGGAGCAAACAAGAAGATTGCTGTCCCTATTTTTTCCATATTGCCGTCCAAAGCATACGTGGCTCCGCTAAGGTAATCAACTAATCGTTGAGCAGTGTCCATGGGCACACCTTCAAAGTTAACCACCACTGCTTGGCCGCCCTTAACTAAAGCTGCAATCGGCTCGGCTTCAGCAAACGAGCTAGGGCGGCGCACTACAACATTTACCTCCGGAGTAGGGTGTTTATTAACATTAACGGTCTTGTTTTCTATATCGCCACGAACCAGATTGCGGATCTTGCTCCAGAGGTCAGACATCTATGTCATCCTTCTCCCATAACGTAGTTAAATTATTTTCGATACACCGACGGCTATTGGGCTTCGGCCAGCACATTTTTAACTCGGGCCAAACCTCGCTCAATTACATCGGTCGAGGTGGCATAGGAAAACCGAATAAACTCATCCAGACCAAAAGCTGCCCCGGGAACAAGGGCAACGTGGGCTTCTGATAGCAGCAATTCAGCCAGGTCGGTTGAATTGTTTATTTGTTGTCCTCTAATAGTCCGGCCGAATAAATCCGCTACGTCAGCGAAAACATAAAAGGCCCCTTCCGGTTTACGGCAGCTCATTCCGGGGATGGTGTTAATTTTAGTCACCATCAGTTCGCGGCGCCGGGCAAATTCAGCCAACATTTTTTGAACCGGCGCTTGATCCCCGGTCAAGGCTGCTGTGGCTGCTAATTGGGCAATAGAATTGGGGCTTGACGTAGCGTGGCTTTGTATATTAGCCATTGCCCGGGCCAATGCCCTCGGCGCTGCAGCGTAACCGATACGCCAACCGGTCATGGCATAAGTTTTGGATACTCCGTTTATGGTCACAGTATGTTCTTTAACATCCGGCCCCAAAGATGCCACGCTGGTAAACACTGCCCCATCGTAGAGCAGTTTTTCATAGACTTCATCGGCTATAATAACAATCCCCCGAGGTACCAAGATGGAAGCCAAGGATTCGAGCTCTTTTTTTGCGTAGACTGCCCCGGTGGGGTTGTTGGGTGAATTTATAAAGATGGCTTTGGTGCGGTCGGTGAGCTTTTCTTCTAGTTGCTCTGGCGTCAGCTTAAAACCGTTGTCGGCCATAGTTGGGATAACTATTGGAATACCGCCGTTTAACTTGACCATTTCGGTATAGCTGACCCAATACGGTGCAGGTATAATTACTTCATCGCCGTCCTCGATCAAAGCCTGCAGTGCATTGTAGATCGAATGTTTGGCCCCATTGGAAACTACCACATCTGACGGTTCATACTCGAGGTTATTGTCACGTTTTAGTTTTGTACAAATAGCCTCTTTCAACTCCGGGATACCGGCTGCAGGCGTGTAACGGGTAAACCCATCCTTGATGGCCTCTATGCCGGTTTCAGCTATATGAATCGGCGTGTCAAAATCGGGTTCGCCCACGGTAAACGAAAGCACATCGATCCCTTGCTGTACCATTTCTTTGGCCCTTGCATTCATGGCTAAAGTTGGCGATGCGCCGATATTTCGGGCCCTGGCTGCCAGCTGCATAAAAACTCCTCCCTCTACGGTTTTATTTTAAATCATAATGTAATTTAGCCACATTTGGAATAGCCGCAGGCGGGGCATGTGGTGCACCCGCTGGCATGTTCTAAAGCAGCACCACAATCGGGGCACTTGATTTGAAAGTCCTCTGCTGTATCAACAGCGCCAGCACTAGGAATAGAATTACCCTGTTGTTTAAAATTTTGTTCAATAGCTTTTCCGATAGCGTCCGGGCATGACAGGACTTTTATTTTACCGCTATTTTTTCGTGATACCGTGGACAAGCAGCGGATCCCTTTTAATTGACTGATAATGGCCCGAATATCTACCCCGGAACGAAGCGCTAGCGATACCAACCGGGCAGTTGCTTCAGATTGGGATGGACAACCACCTGCTTTACCCGTACTGGTAAAGACCTCACAAATACCATACTGGTCACGATTTACTGTAATATACAAGTTCCCACAGCCGGTTTTAACTTTTTCGGTGGTACCTGCGGTTACTTGCGGCCGCGCCCTCGGGGTAAGTAACTTTTCCGGCTGCAGGTTCGGGCTGGGTATGCCCACATTTAGCACTTGCCGGCTACGGCTGCGATCGCGGTAGATGGTAACGCCTTTGCAGCCTAAATCAAAGGCTAACAGATAGGCCCTTTTTACATCCTCCTGGGTAGCATCATGGCGGAAATTAACAGTCTTAGATACTGCGTTGTCAGTATGTTTTTGGAAAGCAGCTTGCATCTTAACATGCCAATCAGGGCTTATATCATGAGCAGTAGCGTATATGGACTGCACATCTTCCGGTACCTGTTTTAACCCTCGGACGCCGCCCCGCTCCGCTACTTGTTGCACCAAGTCAGGGCTATAGAATCCCCGCTCTTTAGCTATATGAAAAAAGAGCGGATGCAGTTCCGGCAACTCATCATCATTTAAAACGTGGCGCCGGTAAGATAGCGCAAATAAGGGCTCTATCCCACTGGAGGTGCCGGCAATGATGGAAATAGTTCCTGTGGGGGCAACTGTGGTAAGGGTTGCATTACGTATTTTGGTTTTACCGCCATAGATACTTTGCTCCCAGTTGGGAAATGGTCCGCGCTGTTCGGCCAAAGTTGCTGACGCGGAAAAGGCCCGGCGGCGAATAAAGCTCATTATTTTTTCGGCTAATGCTAACGCCTGCTTACTATCGTATGGAATGTTCAGTCTGATCAGCAGATCAGCGAATCCCATAATACCCAGGCCAATTTTACGATTGCCTTTGGTTATTTCTTCAATTTGGGCTAGCGGATAGCGGTTAACATCAATCACATTATCCAAAAAATGTACTGCTATATCCGTGACCTTGCCCAACCGATCCCAATCTATGTTGGTCCCATCATCAGTAAGCATCAGGCTTAGATTGATCGAGCCCAAATTGCAGCTTTCATACGGGAGCAAGGGTAATTCACCGCAGGGGTTGGTGCTTTCAATGGCGCCAAGGCTTGGCGTGGGGTTGTCCTTATCGAGGCGGTCCAAAAAAATTATTCCCGGTTCGCCGCTAGCCCAAGCCATGTTAACGATGAGATTAAAGACAGTGCGGGCTTTTAACCGCCGGACCTCTTGTCCGGTGCGGGGGTTGATGAGCGGATAGGTGTCGTTTTCTTTTACCGCCGCCATGAATCCTTCTGTTAGACCTACCGATAAATTAAAGTTAGTTAGCACATTTTCTTTTTGTTTGATAGTAATAAATTCAATGATATCCGGATGATCAACCCTCAATATGGCCATGTTGGCGCCCCGGCGGGTTCCACCTTGTTTTATAGTTTCTGTGGCCACATCAAAAACACGCATGAACGATAGTGGGCCGCTGGAGACACCTTTAGTAGACAAAACTACATCATTGCGCGGCCGGATCCGCGAAAATGAAAAGCCCGTGCCGCCACCGCTTTTGTGAATAAGGGCGGTGTTTTTTATTGCCTCAAAAATACTGTCCATCGAATCATCTATCGGCAGCACAAAGCAAGCAGCCAACTGCCCCAATTTTCGCCCGGCGTTCATCAGCGTCGGCGAATTAGGTAAAAACTCAAGCCCGGCCATCAGGCGATAAAATTCTGCAGCTGTTTTGCTTACATCCGCTTTAGGATCGTATAGCTTGTCGGCGCTGGCAATGTGTTTTGCTACCCGCCTGAGCATGTCTGCCGGTGTTTCTAGAACCTCTCCTTCGCTCCCACGTTTTAAATAGCGTCGTTTCAAAACCGTTAAAGCATTAGCAGTAAACCGCGGTTCAATTATATCCATAAAACCGGTTTCCCCCTTGCTGTCAGCCATCAGTATGGTAAACCTACTATCCGTACTTGGATCTGGCGGGTTCGTGGCCCGTCAAACTCGCATAAGTAAACCCCTTGCCAGCGGCCCAATGACAGGCTTCCATTACTGACCAGCAAGGTCGTCGTCGAACCAACTAAGGTGGCCTTAATGTGAGCTGCGCTGTTGCCTTCTTCATGCAAATAGTCGCCCAAATCAGGTACTAGCTGCGAGAGTGTAGCTTCGATGTCGCGGGCCACCGCTGGATCATAATTTTCATTTATAGTTATTCCGGCAGTAGTATGCGGAACATATACGTAGCATACTCCATCGACAATCCCGCTTTCTGTCACCAGCTCAGCCAGACGGGCGGTTATATCGATAAACTCACTGGTGGAGTTCGTATCCACAGTTAACGTTTTTAGCAGTTGCCGTACCTCCCCTCAATCTTGTCGCCTGTTAATTATTCCACGCCGCCGGATGGTATTCCTTCCCGGTTTAAGCTGTTAACGAAGTCTGGCAGGTCAGCCATGTAACCCTTTTTGGTGGGTGTTATTTTTTTTGATCCGGGAATGAGATAATCTTGAACCAAAAAGGTTTTGATCCCTAATTGTGCGGCTACCAAATCTTCTTCGACATCATTGCCTATCATCCAGCATTCAGCTGGCGTACGGCCCAACTTAGATAAAATCTCAGCATAATACTGCGGTTTGGGCTTGCAAAAATGCATGTTCTCGTATGAAGTAATTAGGTTAAATTTTTTATTAGCAAATCCGCCCCAGCGCAGACGCTCAAAAATAGCCTTCTGCGGGAATACAGGGTTAGTGGCTATGACAACTTCAAACCCACGGGCCAAAGCCAATTCAATAGCTCGTTGAGCGGCAAGATTACGAACCTCGGTACCGGCCAGTTGGGGAAAAACCTGCTCGTAAAAAGAATCAAACAGTGGAAAAGCAATTTGAGGCGATAAACCTGTGCGTTTAAAAAAATCTTGTTCAAAGACATCTTTATTACTCATTTTGGGGTCTAAATTATTGATCATCGCTTCAGTCGAGTTAAGGATTGCGGTTATCAGCGCTTCCGGTTTCATTAAATCAGCCAGATGTTCTCCCAGGGCTTTAAAATAACGAGGCAAAAAAACGGACATATCCAGCTCGATCAGGGTGCCATCGAGGTCAAACAACAAACTTTTCATTTTAGAGTTATCAATCAATATAAGTTGGCACCTCCTATTTATCAGGATCCTGTTTCAATAAAGTAAGATCCTTCACTGCTTCGGCTAAAATATTTTGGATATCAGCTAATTGGCGGCCGAAACGTTCTTCAGCAATTAAATATTCTTTGATTTCTTCATCTACCATTAGGGCTTGCATCATCTGCTCCAAGGCTTCGGTGGTTTGAGGCGGAATTGTTTTCCCAGATAGTTCTTTAGCGGCCAGCTCAATCTGCCTTTTTCGTACCTCCTGAACCCGTTCCCACTTTTGGGGGTTTTGCACCAGTATTTTTTGGGCTGTCAACAATCGTTGGAAACTCTGTGAGTTTCGCAGGCTTCGGGCTAAAGCATGAGCTTGATCATATACTTCCATTTTTCTACCTCCAGCAATATTTTTAGCAGCTGTTTTAAACAACTGTATGCCCGCGAGCATACAATGAATCACAGAACATATCATCAAGGAGGCCATGCGATGGCAATCTATGTAGTACAGCCAGGGGATACCTTATGGAGTATAGCTCGCCTTTTCGGTGTATCAGAGCAGGAAATTATGACAGCTAACAATCTCGTTAGCACTGAGCTATTTCCCGGTCAGGAACTAGTAATCGTTGCTGTACAGCAACCGACACCCCACAGACCACCAGTCCCTTCCGCCTCCCCCACCGTCCATGTAGTTCAACCCAATGAAACGCTGTTTTCAATTGCCCGGCATTATGGCATCCCTCTCACTGAGCTTGTCCGCGCTAATCCCGGTTTGATCCGTGCGGGGCAACGACTTTATATCCCCGAAGAGGTGGTTTCAGTTGGACCGCCGCGAGAAAAGCGCGAAACAGAATATTTTCGCTTACTGTTATCCACCGATCGCACCACTTATAGCCGGGGTGCTTCAGTTACTATCAGGCTGGCTAAAACCAATACTTGCCGCCGGACCCAAATCCTCACCTATCCTAGTGGTCAACGATATGAATTTGAACTAAGGCAAAACAACCGCCTCATTTGGCGCTGGTCCGATGGTCATGCTTTTAGCCAAGCGGTGCAACGGGTTCAAATCCGCCCCGGGGAAACTACAACCTTCAGCGAGGAGTGGCATCAAACAGACAGTGCCGGCCGCCAGGTGGAGCCCGGGCGTTACCGGGTTGTGGCCTGGAATACTGCCCGGGAGTTACGCGAAGAAGTTATCACCATTTATATCCAAATCCGCTGAAGCGCATGCCTAATTTCATCTTCTACCCAGGGCTCTCGCTCGCTTTTTAGCCGGTTTTGTAAAGCCGTATAAGCTGGTTTGCCCCCTAGTTGGCCCAGGCTCCAAGCTGCTGCGGCCCGGACTGTTGGCTCCCCGTCGACTAAAAATTTGCACAGGAGTGGAACCGTTTGCTGCTGTCCGCTGTTACCTAGTGCCAACAGGGCATTGCGTTGTAGCACCTTTTGCCCCCGCCAAGACATACTGCTTGTACCGTATTGGGTCTGGAAATCTTTTTTCGAAAGCACCAAAAACTCCTGTAAATCTACCGTCGCCCCTTCCCGGGGTGACTTTTTTATCAGCGGGCATGCTCTTAAACAACTGTCACATCCATATAGGCGGTTACCCAGTAATGGCCGTAGCTCCACTGGCATAATCTGTTTGGCTTGCGTCCAATAGGACAAGCAGCGTTGGTAGGTCAAGCGATATGGTTTTGCTAGAGCCCCGGTCGGACAGGCATCCCGACAAAGACCACATTGTAGACAGGTATTGTTCGACGGTTCATCCGGCTTCAGCTCGACATCGGTTACCAAACCGCCTAAAAAAAAGGTCGGGGCTAAATATGGCCGGATAATAAACGTGTTTTCTCCCCATACACCCAGACCGGCTTGATAAGCATAGGCCCTTTCTATCAGGGGGCTGGTATCGACAAACGGTACAGTCCTACTGCCCGGAATATTTTGCTTTATAACTGAACGCAGTACGGTAAGTCGTTCGGACAATAAGTCATGGTAATCTTGTCCCAGGGTACCGGCGGCAAAATAGCCCCTTAGTTCACCGCTTGGGCGGGGGCCTGTGGCTGGAACTTTGTATGGCCAGCCAACCATAAGTAGTGATTTAGCCCCTGGCCAGATCGAGCCGGGATCGGTTCGACGCCGAGTATCGTTGGTAGTAAAAGGGGTCCGTTGTCCGGCTTGTTTCAGCTCGTCTAAAAACAACTTTGTGCGCGGAAGTGGTGCCGCCGGAGTAATACCTACAGTAATAAAGCCTAAAGTAGCAGCAGTTTCTTTGAGTTCCCGGCTCAGGTCGACCACTGTTTAATTTCCCCCGTTAGGGCCAGCAGCCAGAATATCAGGAGAGACATTAAACTTCTTGATGTTGTCGTTGAACCGGGCCGCCAATTTTAGGGCGGTTTGCTGGTATTTATCTTTATCGGCCCATGTGGCAGCAGGTTTTAGAATCTCAGCTGGAACGCCGGGACAGTGGGCAGGAATGGCCAGGTTAAATATTGGATCACGCTCAAAAGGAACATTATTCAGACGGCCATCTATCGCAGCCCTTACCATAGCCCGGGTATAGTCCAAGCTGATTCGTTCTCCTACGCCATAAGGCCCGCCTGACCAACCTGTGTTAACTAAAAACACGTTGGTCTTATGTTTGGCAATGCGATCTGCTAACAAACGGGCATAGACCGTAGGTGGCAGTGGAAGGAATGGAGCACCGAAACAAGTAGAAAAAGTGGCCTGCGGTTCGGTGATACCCCGTTCAGTTCCGGCCAATTTGCTGGTGTAGCCAGAGATAAAATGGTACATGGCCTGCTCTGTGCTCAATTTAGCTATGGGTGGAAGCACACCGAAAGCGTCAGCGGTAAGAAACATTATCGATCGGGGATGGTCGCCTGTGCCACTGGCCACAGCAGCAGGGATATGCTCCAATGGATAGGCAGCGCGTGTATTTTCGGTCAAACTATCATTGTCGTAATCGGCTTCGCGCGTGTTGGAATCAACAATAACGTTCTCCAGCACGGAGCCAAAACGAATAGCATCCCATATTTGCGGTTCATTTTTTCGGGACAGCTCAATAGTTTTAGCATAGCAGCCACCTTCAAAATTAAAGATGCCATGGTCCGACCAGCCGTGTTCATCGTCACCGATAAGATAGCGTTCTTCATCGGCTGACAGCGTTGTTTTTCCTGTGCCTGACAGGCCAAAAAATAGGGCGACATCACCAGTCCGGCCCACATTAGCCGAGCAGTGCATGGATAATATATCCTGCTGAGGAAGAAGGTAATTCATGATCGTAAACACTGCTTTTTTGATTTCACCGGCATAAGATGTGCCGCCGATTACTACCCAGCGTTGTTCCAAATCCAGTAGCACTACTGCCTCAGAGTTGGTGCCGTCGAGCGCCGGCTGGGATAAAAAACCGGGGACTGCGATGATTGTAAACTCAGGCCGAAGTTCTTTCAGCTCCTTGTTGTTCGGACGCCGAAACAGTTGGTGAGCGAATAGGTTTTGCCAGGCTAGCTCAGTAATTACCCTGATAGGTAGCCGATACGTCGGATCAGCGCCTACGAACCCGTCAAAAACGAAAACATCCTTCTGTTTGAGATAGTTTTGCAACCGTTGAAGCAAGGTCGCGGCTTGTTCTTGAGTTACTTTGTTGTTATTTTCCCACCAAATGTGGCGGCGGATGGATTTTCGGTCGACAAAAAACTTATCATGTGGTGAACGCCCCGTGTATCTACCGGTGGCGACCCTAAGGGCACCGGTCGAAGTAAGGATCCCCTCTTTTTGTTGCAAAGCAATTTCAACCAGTTTGGCTACTGGTAAGTTGCGAGCTGATCTGCTGATAGTTTCCGGTGGAAGAATCGGGCCGGAAAGTAGCTTGTTCATCATCTGTCCCTCCAACCAGGCTGTAATTAATGTATTTACCGCTTGCCAAAACTTGCTTGTAGGGTTCAGTTTAGTATATGCTTTAACGTTTGTTAAAACATCAGTTATAATAAGACCGGCTCAACTATCATTGAGCACTTTGCCCACAAGAAAGGAGTTGGAAGCGCTGTGACTTTCCATCGGCTTCCTTTGGATTTCTATGCCCGTCCGGCTTTGGAAGTAGCACCCGACTTGCTGGGAAAACTATTGGTCCATGTTACTCCAGAAGGCACAGCCTCAGGTTATATCACCGAGACCGAAGCATACGTGGGACCTGAGGACAAAGCCGCCCATAGTTATGGTGGCAGGAAAACCGACCGGACGCGGGCTATGTTCGGTCCTCCAGGGCGGGCTTACGTTTATCTTATATATGGCTTGCATCATTGTTTCAACGTTGTTGTTGCTGCCGAAGATCAGCCCGAGGCTGTTTTGGTACGATCTTTAAAACCAAAAGATGGTCTTGAACTCATGTTCGCGCGGCGCCGGCTCAAACAACAGCGTCCCGGTAATAATATATGCCGTCTCACCGATGGCCCGGGCAAGCTGTGCCAAGCTTTGGGAATTACGAAACAACAATATGGTTGCGATCTGACCGGCGAACAGCTGTTTATCACCTCCGGCATTTCCGTCCCGGCAGAAAATATTTCTGCTCAGCCGCGCATCAACATCGATTACGCAAAAGAATGGGCCCACCTACCGTGGCGCTTTGTTTGGCAGCCGGACTAACTGTTTGCTCCAAGGGTTATTTACCAATCCTTTGGCTTGCAGATGATTTCCCGAATTTTTGTTTCCAAAAACTGACCTGAATGGGCCGGGCGTAAAATTAAGGCTGTATCAGCACCACGGCCGGTGCCGGCCACGGAAACGATATCGTGTCCGTAAGGAATCAAACCGGCATCCAGGGCCATAACAGCTATTTCCACTGCTACTTTTGTGCCTTGCCCGAATAGTCGCAGGGTATCTGATATTACTATGCCCGGGTCATAACCTCCATAAGCATGCACAATACCCCGGCTTACTCCCCTGAATAAATGGGTTGTTGTTAGCAGTTTAACACCCTTGTCTAGCAGCTCCTGCCGCACTGCGGCCGGCATCTCATCGTCCCCCGGTGCCCGGAAACCCACTTGGTGGGTTACACATACCGTCTTCAAACCACTTTCTAAAAAACGGGCAGCGGTAGTTCCTGTATTGGAAGCTACTACTGCATATTCGAGGCCTAACTTATAGGCTCTTGTTAGCGCTGCCTTAACCGTTGCCTCTGTGTTTTCTTTGCCGCTTTGTTCCCATAATTTCATGGCTAAACCTCCTTCTAGCATCTGTTAAAACAATTCGCCCTACCATTATCTTTTTCCTCCCTATATTAGCCAGTAACCGCAACCGCTGCTGCTGTCTTATAATGAATGGGATAATTTATCCGGCCGCTGGGCACTGATAAAGTTAAGTTCTAGCACAAAGGAGTATCGAACATGAACGCTAATCAGACTGACCTGGTCAATTTAGTCAACACCTTGCTTGATACAATTCACCAACAACAGTTGCAGACCGACCAAAACAATCAAACTACTATGAGTCAAGCTTCTACGGCCCAGTCAGATCGACAGCGGCTTGATCGGATTATGAACAGCTTAGTTCAAATGAAAACCGAGCTAACGGCGGGTGACCTGGCTGCAGCGACTGTGCAGTCTCATCAGGATCAACTAGAGCAAATTGAGGATCAGTTACGCCAGCAAATCAGGGAAACTGACAACCAAATTACCCAAGGGTTACAGCAAGCTGTAACCGCTTTGGCTCAAGTTCAAGGATCCATGCTGGACGGGCAAACGTATACTACCATTGAACAGATGATTTCCGATCTTAAAGCGGCCACCGGCCAATTTCTCCAGCCCTAACCTGCTACTACAAATCCATTTCGCCTACAAGCAGCCGGATGTTTAGCCCGGCTGATCTTTTTTTTGCTGGCAAATCGGTTTTTTAAAGTTAAGGCCCAAGGAACTCCCTGCTTGACCCAGAATTGCCCTCAGCTGTCGGACGTCCTCTTCACTTACTTCGGCCAATTCGGCCGCATCCCTATCATTTAACCCTAGTGAAAAAGCTTCTAATAAGGGGCCTAGACTGGTTCCTAGTTTTTGTTCCAAAACGGAACAATTAACTTTGCCCGCCAAATCCACAACCGAAAGCTGGCTCTTGTTTTTTTGCCCCTTTTCTGTCATCAGCTTTCACTCCTGTCTTGACGTTGAATTGAAGCTTTTCCGGTTTCATCCAAAGTCATTGCTTTAACCGATTCGAGGCGATAGATGCCTTGATCGGCTAGCTCCCGCACTAACTGGGGCAGGCCCAGACGGACGCGATCAAGGTTATCGTAAACTACTTCTCCATCCATAACCAATACAGTCGGGTGCACTCCTTCGTCTGTGCTAATGCCTACATCTTTGGGCCGCAAAGGCTGGCATTCCGGTTTTAAAATTACGCTTAGGATCCCATTAGGTTCCAGCACCGCCTCTTGAACATCCTGGATATTGTTAACGTTCTTCTCGCGCAGCATTACAGCCAGATCCGTCATTGAAATCCTTTCCTGTTTCATGTTTTTGACTACAACCTCGCCGTTTTCAATTAAAACAGAAGGTTTCCCTTGTAAAATATTTTCGATTCGCCGGCTGCGGAGGACTATTTTTGAAATTATCCAGCTGATAAGGGTAACCATCACTATAGGAATCAAGCCATGAGTAAATGGTAACTTCTCATCTTCCATCGGAATTGCAACCGCCGCACCGAGGATTACAATCACCAGCAGGTCAAACGGTGACAATTGCCCGATAGTACGCTTCCCTACCAGCCGAATAGCCACTAAAGACAATGCGTAAAGAACAATTGACCTGAGAACTAGCCACAAGTCCGACATATGAAGGTGCAAAAACTTAGTTATTTTCACTTGTCTTACCCCTCCTAGCGCTGATCATACGTTGGGCACAGGTCAGGCCTTCGGTCAAAACAGCTTGCCTTTTAAGGGCTGTTCCCAGCCAAACTGCCTGTAACAAATTTGCTACAGCTTGTTCCAGTACCCGTTCCCGGGCTTGAGCCCAGGCCCGCTCCTCTTGCCAGGACAAAGCCGAGGCTGAGGCTAACGTATCGGCCAGCACTTGTTCGCGGTCATCGCATTGCAGCAGTTCTGATAGAACTGTTTCCAGCTCACGCATATTAGCCGTGCTGTTTAATCCCTCTGCCAACCCGGGGATCGCTAAAGCGATTGTTTGTTCAATTCCGGTTAGTTGCTTGTTCAGTTGGTCGATAACATCGTTGAGCATTTGCTTTAGGTAAAGACGCTGCCCCCCGCTTACCCCGGCTACGGTAGCTGGATTACTTTTACTCATAAAAAAATCTCCTCCGGCTTTAGAGTTTCCCCGACCGGAGGAGAGCTATGCGTCAATAAGTTACAGTTTTTCCTTGAGCAGTTTGTTAACCAGTTGAGGATTGGCTTTACCGCGGGTAACCTTCATAACTTGCCCGACTAGAAAAGCCAAGGCCTTGTCCTTACCCTGCCGATAGTCTTCAACTGCATTCGGGTTTTCAGCTACTACCTGGGTTACCAACGAGTCGAGCTCAGCAGCATCAGAAATTTGAACCAAACCCCGCTCGTTTACGATTTGTTCAGGATCCCGGCCGTGATGAAAAGTTTCTTCGAAAACATCTTTAGCTATACGTCCGCTGATAGTGCCTGTTTGCATCAGCTGCAATAGTTTGGCCACATGTTTTGGTTTTAACGGCGTGGCTTGAATTTCCTTGCCTTCCACATTCAATAACCGGAGTACTTCGCTCATAATCCAATTGCTGACCGCTTTAGGATCCGGAAATAATTGCACACACTCATCGAAAAAGTCCGCTAATGGGCGCGATGAGGTTAAGACCTCGGCATCGTAGCCAGGTAGGTCATAGTCATCGATAAAGCGTCTTATTTTAGCGCTAGGCAGCTCGGGTAAGCTGGCCTTTATTTTTTTTATCCAGCCTGAATCTATAACCACAGGAGGTAAATTAGGTTCCGGGAAATAGCGATAGTCATCAACTTCTTCTTTGGTTCGCATACCAACGGTCAAGCCCTGAGCCTCATCCCAATGGCGGGTTTCTTGTCTAATCCTTTGTCCCGACAATAATGCCCGCCGTTGCCGTTTTTCCTCAAACGACAGGCCACGAAAAACAGCCCGAAACGAGTTCATGTTTTTAATCTCTGTTTTTACGCCCAGCTCGGTGCTACCTCTGGGGCGAATCGATAAGTTAGCATCACAGCGCAGTGATCCTTCTTCCATTTTGCAATCGGAAACACCAATATATTCCAAAATGGTTTTTAACTGGGTTAAATACTGCCGGGCTTCCTCCGGCGATCTGATATCAGGCTCGCTGACAATCTCGATTAACGGTACACCAGCTCGGTTTAAATCTACTAGACTGGAGGAAGCTGCAACGATATCATCTCCGCTGTGGATCATTTTGCCGGCATCTTCTTCTAAATGTACCCTATTGATCCGGATCCGCCGGGTATGACCGTTAACATTTACGTCGATATAACCATTTCTGGCTACAGGGTGATCGGCTTGGGATATTTGATATGCGTTGGGCATATCCGGATAAAAATAGTTTTTGCGATCGAATCGGGAGGAAGGGGCGATTTGACAATTGAGTGCCAATCCAGCCAAAATTGCATATTCCAAGGCCTTCTTGTTTAATACCGGCAAACCGCCCGGTAGGCCCAAACAAACTGGACAGACTTGGGTATTGGGAGGGGCCCCAAATTTGGTACTGCAGCGGCAAAACGCTTTGCTCTCGGTGGATAACTCCACATGTACTTCTAAGCCGATGATTGTTTCTAATTCATTGTTATTCACCCACTACACCTCCTGAAGCTATAGCTGGGCGCCGCTGATGATAGTCAGTGGCCTGTTCAAACGAATAAGCAGCTTGCAGTAGGGTACCTTCGGCCCAAGGTTTCGCCATCAATTGCATACCCACCGGCAGGCCAGCGCTGAAACCGGCTGGTATTGAAATCGCGGGTAAACCAGCCAAATTGGCCGGGATGGTACAAACATCCATCAAATACATTTGCAGCGGATCGTCCATTTTTTCCCCTAACTTAAACGGCACTGCCGGCGATGTCGGAGTGAGCAGCAGGTCATAGCGGGAAAACGCCTGCTCAAATTCTTCGATTATCAACGTCCGCACCTGTTGAGCCCGTTGATAAAGATTTTTATAATTATCAGCAGTTAAAACATAAGTACCGATCATAATGCGCCGGCGCACTTCCGGCCCAAATCCTTGGCTACGGGTTTTCTTATATAAAGAATCTAGATCTGATGTAGGTACCCTAAAACCATAGCGCACCCCGTCGAAACGGCCCAAATTCGATGAAGCCTCCGCCGGAGCGATAACATAATATACTGCTGGTGCATACTTCATTTTGGGAAGTGAGGTTTCTTCCACAACTGCGCCCAGGTTTTCAAAAGTTTGGGCAGCCTGCAAAATGGCTTCCCTGACTGCCGGCTGGATCCCCTCTTGCAGAAACTCACGCGGTAACCCGATTCGCAGCCCTTTAATTTCCCGTCCGATAAACTTACTATAGTCCGGAACTGGTGCAGATACGGATGTAGGATCAAACTCATCCCGGCCACAAATAACATTCAACACCGCAGCACAATCGGTTACATCTTTAGTAAAACAACCTATTTGATCTAAGGAAGAGGCAAAAGCGACCAGGCCAAACCGGGACACGCGTCCATAGCTGGGCTTGAAGCCAACTATCGAACAAAAGGCTGCCGGCTGCCGGATAGATCCGCCGGTATCGGAGCCTAAAGCAAAGACTGCCTGCCCGGCAGCTACTGCTGCCGCCGATCCACCGCTGGAGCCGCCGGGGACACGGCTGGTATCCCAAGGGTTGCGGGTAGGATAAAAAGCCGAGTTTTCAGTAGATGATCCCATGGCAAATTCGTCCATGTTGGTTTTGCCGGTAAGAATCGATCCTGCCTGACGCAGGCTTTTAACTACCGTAGCATCATACGGAGGTACATAATTGGCCAGCATTTTAGATGAACAGGTGGTCTTGATGCCTGCGGTGCAAATGTTATCTTTGAGAGCCATAGGTATACCGGCCAAGGCACCTGGTTTTTCTCCCCGGGCTCGCGCATTATCAATTTCTTTGGCCGCAGCCAGAGCTTGAGGGCCAGTAGTTGTTACAAATGCGTGCAGTGCCGGTTCAGTGTTTTGCTGGCGGGTCAAGAATGCTTCGACCAGCTCTTGGGCAGAGAGCTCGCCTTGATCCAATAGGTTACGCAACCGGTGCCCGCTAAGATCCCACAATTTCATTTATAACGCCCTCCTTCTATTTTTTCTCCATGATCCGGGGCACCTTGAAACAACCTTCTTTTACCTCCTGTGCTTGAGCCAAAGCCTGGTCCTGATTCAGCCAGTTAACCACTTCATCACTACGCCAGACATTCGTTTGGTCAAGCACCGAAACCGTCGGCGCTACTCCTTCAGTATCCACCTCATGTAGCTGCTGGGAAAAAGCTAAAATTTCGCCCAGCTGTCGAGTCAGTATATTTTCTTCATCAGGGCTTAATTCCAATTGAGCCAGCTCAGCAATTTTACCCAGCTCACTTTTCGTTATTATTGCCATCTGGTCACGTCCTTTCGCGTTTTTCTATTCGGCTAACATTTGCCTAAATTCGCTTTCAGTCAATAAAGTTGTGCCTACAGTTTGGGCCTGTTTTAACTTAGAACCTGGGTTTTTTCCGACCACCAAAAAGTCGGTTTGTCGGCTGATGCTGTTGGTCACTATGCCACCCCTGTCTTCGATCGCTGCTTTAGCTTCTGTTCTGGTGAACGCGTCCAAAGTCCCGGTTAAAACGAATGATAACCCGGCCAATTTTTTTAAGATCTCCGGTTCTGCCGAATCGCCGGTTACCATCTTAACGCCGACAGCTGCTAAACGCTCGATAGTTTCCAAATTCCGTTGTTCGTGAAAAAAATTCCAAATACTGGTAGCAATTTTGTTGCCCACGCCCGCAACTGCGAGCAGTTCTTTCCGGCTGGCTGCTATGAGGGCGTTCATATGGCCAAAATGTTCGGCTAGGGCCCTGGCCGCTGTAGCTCCGACATAGCGTATACCTAACGCAAATAACAGCTTGGCCAAACTGTTGTTTTTGCTGTTTTCAATAGCCGCAATAAGATTGGCCGCTGATTTTTCGCCCAGGCGCGGCAGCCCAACTAATTGAGACTCAGTCAGCTCATATAAATCAGCCACATTAGCTACCAGTCCTTTTTCCAACAGTTGGTCGACTACGGCCGGGCCCAACCCTTGGATATCCATCGCCCCTCGCGAACCAAAATGAAGCAAGCTTTCCCTTAGTCGAGCTGGGCAAGATGCATTAGGACAGCGCCGGGCAACTTCTCCCGGTAACCGTATAACTCCGGCTCCACAAGCGGGGCATAATTTCGGCATTTCAAACGGCCGCTCGTGCCCGGTGCGCTGGGCCGGAATCGAACCTACAACCTCGGGGATAATATCCCCCGCTTTTTCCACCCGGACTACATCGCCGATCCGGATATCACGGGCTTTAATAATATCTTCATTATGCAATACAGCCCGGCTTACCACAGTTCCGGCCAACTGAACCGGCGGATCAAACAAGGCTGTAGGTGTAAGCACCCCGGTACGGCCTACAGTTACTACGATCTCTTTAAGGATGGTTTCGGCTTGCTCAGCAGGGAATTTGTAAGCGATCGCCCAGCGAGGATTCTTAGCCGTTGCTCCCAATTCCTGTTGTAGCTGCAGATCATTTACCTTAATCACTAAGCCATCGGTCAGATAGGAAAGTTCTTGCCGGCGCTCTTGCCAAGCCAGGCAGTATTCTATTGCCGCTTCGATACCCCGGACTAATTTATTGTGCGGGTTTATCTTAAAACCCTGTTCCTTTAGCCACTGTAACCATTCCCAATGGCTGGGAATATTCAGCCCGTCAACGGCTCCGGTTCCATACACAAATAGATCTAAAGACCGGCCGGCCGTAACTTTCGCATCCAGTTGCCGCAAGGATCCGGCAGCAGCGTTGCGTGGATTAGCAAATACGGGTTTACCGGCTTGTTCGCGGCGCTCGTTAAGTTGCACGAAAGCTGTTTTGGGCATAAAAACCTCGGCCCGAACCTCTAGTAAAGGTAGGGCTCCGTTATCGTGACAAGCTAACCGCAACGGCAAGGAGCGGATAGTGCGCAAATTAGCGCTGATGTTTTCTCCGATAACCCCGTCCCCCCGCGTAGCGCCTTGTTTAAACAAACCCTGCTCATAAATTAAAGAAACAGCCACCCCGTCTATCTTGAGCTCTACCACATATTCCACCTGTTCAAGCCCGGTTAGCGTCCGTACCCTGCGGTCAAAAGCAGCCAGTTCTTCGGTATTAAAAGCGTTGGCTAAACTGTAAAGCGGTTCCTTGTGAGCCACCGTAGTAAATCCGGCCTGAATAGCGCCCCCGACACGTTGGGTAGGTGAATCGGGATCATAGTATTGGGGGTAGGCGGCTTCCAAAGATTCCAACTCCCGCAACAACCGATCATATTCGCTGTCAGAAATTATCGGATCATCTAAAACATAGTAACGCCAATTGTGTTCTTCCAATTGGCGGCGCAGGAGATCAATTCGGGTCTTTATTGGATCGGGCATGAGAGTTCTCCCTCCAGCAATTTCTTTTGCTACTTTCCTACCTTAGGCCTTTGTATTAAATCAGAACGGGGTTACGATCCCAGCTACAGCTTTTTGATCGGAGCATAACGCAAAGCTAATTTTTTCACTCCAGCTGCAGGGAAGGCTACAGTAATAATTCCGTCCCTGTCTGTACCTTGCATGGAAACTACCACACCCAAACCAAATTTAGGATGTTCCAACCGATCCCCAGCCTGCCAACTTATTCCTGCATTAGCATCAGGCTTAAACCGGGTCTTCGGGCCCGGGAAAGGAATCACTTTATTTTGATCTATTACCGGGGCCGGTTCCACAGCGACATCTTTATTTTGCCCCGGACCGCTAATCTTGACTATATATTGAGCCGGTATTTGATCGATAAATTGAGAGCGGGGGTAAGATTGGCTACTGCCGAACAAATAACGGCTGTGGGCATAAGTCAAATAGAGCTTCTTTTGAGCCCGAGTTAAGCCCACATAGCAAAGGCGCCGCTCTTCCTCCAGTTCTTGTGCCGTGCCCAGCGAACGGCTATGAGGAAAAAGTCCTTCCTCTAACCCCACTAAAAAAACCACCGGGAATTCCAAACCTTTAGCACTATGCAACGTCATCAGCGTCACCGCTTCGGTTTTTGTATCATAAGAATCTTGGTCGGTATAAAGAGATACCGCTGCCAAAAATGAGGCTAAAGTTTTATCGGCGCTGGTTCGAACAAAGTCCGCCACCAGGCCTTGAAACTCATCCAAGTTTTCCAGCCGGCCTTCTGCTTGTGTCGCATCTTCTTGTTGCAAATACGACATGTAGCCGGTATCAGCCCAAACATGGTGAATAAACTCGGTTAACGGTAGCTCGGCCGCCAACTCATTTAGCCGCCACATGGTATGACCGAACTGGACCAGTCCTTGTGCCGTTTTTCGCTGCACGTTGGGGATATGTTCCGCCCGGGTGCAAGCAGTGATAAAATCTATGCTCTCATTCTTAGCAAAATCGATGATACGATCCAGAGTTCGTGGTCCAACACCCCGCCGGGGTATGTTAACCACCCGTTCCAGACTCAACGCATCATACGGATTTTCCAGCAAGCGCAAAAAAGCCAGTGTATCTTTTATTTCCATCCGTTCATAAAACCGTATGCCCCCGATAAGCTGATACTTAATTCCACTGGAAAGAAGCGCTTCTTCCAGCAGTCTTGATTGGGCATTAGTCCGGTACAAAACCGCACAATCCCGAAGGCTATACCCTTCACTTACAAGATGGGCCAATTCGCGTACAACAAACATAGCCTCAGTCGTACCGCTTTCGGCCTCAAATAAATATAGCCGATCACCCTGGTCATTGCTAGTCCAAAGACGTTTTTGTTTTTGCTCCCGGTTAAATGCCAATAAATGATTGGCCGCGTTTAAAATCATTTGAGTGGAACGATAGTTTTGCTCCAGTTTAATTACACAAGCTGAGGGGAAATCCCGTTCAAATTCCAGTATATTTCGGATGCTGGCCCCGCGAAAACCATAGATGGATTGGCCATCGTCCCCAACCACAAACAAGTTTTTATGCTTTTGAGCCAGCAGCCGTATCAATAAATATTGCACTTTGTTGGTATCTTGGTATTCATCTACTAAAATATGTTTAAATTTTCCCTGCCATTTGCTGAGCGTGTCCGGATATTGGTTTAATATTTTTACCGTAAGCCGAAGCAGATCATCAAAATCAAGAGCATTGTTTTCTTGGAGCCACTGTTGGTACAGCCTGTAAACCTCTGACAGCTGGGCGAGGAAGTAACCATTGTAATCTTTCGAACCATGCCGCAACCAATAGCTTTCAACTTGGTCAGGATCGATTAATTCGTTTTTGGAGCGTGAAATTAAGGTCTGGAGGCCACGGGGATTATATACTTTTTCGTCTAAATTCAGTTCTTTTAAAGCGCGGCGTATCAACCGCAGCTGATCAGAAGAATCATAAATGACAAAATTCGGCTGGTATCCTATTTGACTAATCTCAGTTCTAAGTATGCGCCCGCAAACAGCATGAAATGTCCCCAACCAAATTCCGTCGATAGCAGCAGTGCCGGCGATATTTTCTACCCGTTGCCGCATTTCATCTGCCGCTTTGTTGGTGAAAGTTATGGCTAGTATATTGCGGGGATCAACGCCGAGTTTTAACAAATAAGCAATGCGGTGGGTTAAAACCTTAGTCTTACCGCTTCCGGCCCCGGCCAGAATCAAAAGAGGGCCCTGCCCGTGCTGCACAGCCTGCTGCTGTTGATGGTTCAAACCTGACAACAAATCCTGCATCCAACATCAACCACCTTGTCCGACCGCTGGTTAGCCCAGAGCCTAATGTTTCTTCGACATCTTAACGAACTTTTCCTGTTAACACAAACGCCCCCGCGGGCGTTCAGATACTTTATTCACTGTTTGAGTTCAACTAGGAAGGGTTTTCTTGCTGCTCTAATCGATCCAAAACTATATTATAGCCATCGGCTCCATACTGAAGAAATTTTTTTACCCTGCTTATGGTAGCCGTGCTCATACCGGTGTGAGCTGCAACCGTATCATAAGTATGACCTGTTCTTAGCATCCGGGCTGCCTCCAGCCGTTGAGCCAAAGCCTGTATTTCCCCGATAGTACACACATCTTCCAAAAACCGGTAGCATTCTTCCCGGGTTTTAAGGACTAGGAAGGCCGAACAAAGTTGATCGGTAAACTGATCCCGCCATTTGGGTTTATAGGCCATGCAGCATGCCTCCTTTTAAAATAAAAGCGTCTTGCAAAGCATTACTTCGCTAAAGGGCAGTTATTTCCTGCTCATAAGAATTTATCTCCGGAAGTTCGACTAAGACAGTTTTTAAACATCCCTGTGCTGTAACCTGCCAGCCCATAACAGATTAATCCCGTTCCCATAGCTAAAAACAGGGCAACCGCTGCCGGCCAACCCCGATTCTTACTCAAGCTAAAAGCCCACTGTACGGCAGGTATCATCAATAAGGATGCTGACAGGGGACAAATAAACGCTATAGGGTTGACCGCTATGGGCACCTGTCGGCTCAAAAATATTAAGGTTAAAAACGCCGCGACTGTAAAGCCCAAACCAGTGCCTAAAGCAGCTCCGCGGATATTTAAAGCCGGCATAGCACAGACATAGTAATTTATCCCGGCGTTAACGATCCCGCCGATAAATAGCGCCGCTACAGCACCTCGGCCTCGCCCGATGGCGTGGAGCAAAGCACTGTTAGTTTCCATCAAGCACAATCCCACCGTGCCAAAAGCTAACCACTGCAGCGGAATCGCAGCTTCCGCAGCCCCGAACAAAACCCAACAGATAGGTTCGGCCAAGGTAAACAGGCCTACTGCAGCTGGAATTGCCAATACGATGGTTATTTTTAATGCCTGAGATATCCGTCCTGATACCTGCAAATGATCCTGGCGGGCTAAGGCGGCAGCTATGTCAGGAACTAAAGCTGTGGTTAAAGCCCTGGTTGCTACGGTGGGAAGCCCGACTAAAGATAAGGCCATTCCTGCATGGTGACCGAATAAGGCGGTCGCTTCCCGGACTGGTATCCCGCCGACCTGCAACCGTAACGGCACGATGACGGCATCCACCATCTGCATAACCGGCATAATAAAAGAGCCGAACATCACCGGCCATGCCAGGTCTTGCAACATTCGGGCTGCCTGTGACCATTTAGGCTTCGCGGAAGTCGTTTTGGTGGCTAGCTCCAGCTTCAGGTGGCTCCGCAAAAAAACAATAGCCGCCAAAGCCCCGCCTGCAGCGCCAGCAGTGGCCCCGGCAGTAGCATATTCTAAACTGTAAGGTAGCAACAGAAAAGCCAAAACCAGCATGATTACAACCCGAAACAGCTGTTCAAATGCTTGTGCCTTGGCTATAATAAAATGCTGCTGCCGTCCTTGAAAGTAAGCCCTTAAACTTCCCTCAGGGCAGACTAAAAAAACTGCCGGGGCTAAGGCTTTGAGCGGCAATTCTGAACGGGGATCCCCTAAAACCTTGGTAGCCAAGATCGGAGCCAGTCTATAAAAAATGATAGCCAACACCAATCCACGCAGCCAGAGCAACTGCTTGCCAACCCGAAACAGCTGTCGAGCAGCTTGTTTGTTTCCCAGGGCCAAATATTCTGCCATATATTTAGTTATTGCCATCGGCAATCCGCCGGTGGCCAGGATGGCAGCGATAACAAATGCCGGATAGGACATTTGGTAGAGGCCAATCCCTTCTGCCCCCAATAGATAACTCAGCGGTACCCGGTAAAAGAGGCTGATAAGCTTGCTGAAAGAGCCGGCCAAAAAAAGCAGCCACACCGAACGAACAAAAGACAAGGAGCTCCCTCCTTTTCTTCCAATGCTTACGCGGAGGGAAGACTCCTTATGTGTATTCCCGAAGAAAAACCTCGGGCTTGGTCCTGTGTTTTATCTCATACCGGGCGCTAGTTTCCGAACCAAATCATCCACATCTTGGCTAAAAGTCGAGGCCGGCTTATTAGCCCTCATCCCCTCAGCTACTTTACGAACTTGATTTACAGTACCAGCATCAGTGGCCACAGCTACCCCGGTTAAGCGGTTATCGGCTTTACGCAACCGCATCATTATTTCATTTTTTACCCCAGCTGCATCGCCTTGACCGCCTCGGGGAACATCCCGTTCAAGCTCTGCCCCAACTAATGCAGTTTTTCCGGACAAAACCACCCAGGCCTTGTTTACTCCGGGGACTTTTTCTGCCTCTTGGGCTAATTTGTTTTGCAGATTCGTTACTTCTTTTGTACCAGTGGGCATCGGTGTTGCCGGGGCTGACGGAGTCGAAGGGGTTGCTGGTGCCGGCGTAGTCCGGGGCGTTGTCTCCGTGGGCGCCGGTGTGGTTGGCGCAGGCATCCGGGTAGAAAAGGGCTTTCTCTGTGCCATACCGCAGCCAACAAGCCCGACAGATATAATCAGCAGCAGGCAAAAGGAGAGGATTCCCCACGAATACTTTGTTTTCATCTTGTCACCTCCCTGGCTTTATAATTTCCTCCAAATTTAGTATCACAGGGAGAGAAACAATCTATCCGTGGAGAATCCTACCAGCCATAATTTCCCATAAAATTACTCTTTTACTACCCGCAGTTTGATCAGGCGATTGTCCCGCGGCCCTTGAACCCGGTACCCTTCTTCAATCATCAGGGCAATGTATTGTGTCACGGCAGCTGATATTTCTTCTCCCGGGCAGAGTATGGGGATTCCCGGCGGATAGCAGGTAACAGTTTCAGTACTTATACGGCCCACCGCTTCAGACAAATTCACGCTGATAGTCGGGGCAAAGAAGGCCTCCCGCGGCGTCATAACTTGTCTTGGCAGCGGGGGAATAGTAAAATTTCCGGTTTTGCTTTTTTTGCCGTTGTATGCCTTGGCTATCGTACGGAAAGCATCCACCAAAGCGGAAATATCGTCAGCATTATTTCCCGGGCCTACCATAAATAATACATTGTTTAAATCAGCTAATTCCACTTGAATTCCGTGCTTGTATCTCAGTGCGAGTTCGACTTGTTGACCGGTAAGCCCTAACCGGCGCACATTCACTGTTACCTTGGTTGGATCCAACCGGCAGGCTGCTTCTTGACCCAGTTGCTTCGGGTCCAAGACGATTAAGCCGGCTATTTTCTTCAGTTCTCGCCGTAGTTTATTAGCCAGTTCGATAGTACGGTCAAGTAATACTCGCCCGTTTTGGACCATTTGTTGGCGGGCTAAATCTAGCGAAGCCAACAGTAAATAAGAAGCGCTGGTAGAAAGAAGCATTGTTAAAGCAGTCCGTAACCGTTCCAGGTCAAGCCGAGCACCCTGTATATGCAACCACGAGCTTTGGGTTAAGCTGGTGAGCGTTTTGTGAGCACCTTGGGCACAGGCATCAGCACCTACGGTCAAGGCCCCAGGAGGTAGGGCCGGATGGAAATAAAAATGGGGGCCGTGAGCTTCATCCACCAATAAAGGACGCTCGTAGCGATGGGTTATCTCCGCCAGAGAACCTAGATCGCAGCTAGTGCCATAATAAGTGGGATTAATGAGCAATGCCGCTTTTGCTTCAGGATGGGCTTCCCAAGCGGAGTTTAGTTGTTCGGTTGTAATTCCCAAGGCAATACCGAATTCCTCGTTTATCTCCGGTGCCAAAAAAATCGGTTTGGCGCCGCTTAAAACAACCCCGGCTATCATGGATTTATGCATATTACGGGGAACAAGAATCTTATCCCCGGCTCCGCACACAGTTAAAATCAAAGCCTGGAGCCCTGAAGAGGTGCCGTTGATCAGGAAAAAGCTTTCTTTGGCCCCGAATGCCTGGGCCAAAAGTTTTTCGGCTGCTTTGATAATCCCCGTAGGTTGCAGCAAATCATCCATGCCTTCGACCCCGGTGATATCTAATTCATACAGCTTCTTCCCTAAAATTTCCTCGGCTAGCGGAGAAATTTGTCCGCCGCCTTTGTGTCCGGGCATATGGAACCGTATTATTTTATCTTCGGCATATCGTCTAACCGCTTCCGCAAGCGGAGCGTGCCTTTGTTCAGGCTGCATTCGTGCCTACCCCCTTAAGTTCGGAGCGATAATTCTTAATCAACAGCAGAGGGGTTTGTTGTTCGTAGTTTCCGGCCGGGTTATCAAAAAAAAGACTTGGAATCTGGTGGCGAGGTACGCCAGAAGAAGCCCCTACTACATCGGCTTTACCCAAATCATTGGCATCCATCACCACCGCATCTATTCCGATGCAGTCCGAGATAGCCTGAGCCACTTGGTCTGCTTTTTCCGGTCCAAGCACGATAACATCATGATAAGGATGCATAGTTCCAGCCACATCATCGATTAGAGCAACCGCAGGGCCAGCTATTCGATAAAAAAAACCCGGTACAGTTAAAATTCTTCCGATAGCTCCGGCAGCTGCCGCTAGCAGTATTCGAACTATTCCTACTTCATTTATAGCCAACTGTATTGTCGCAGCCGAAGTCAAACTGCCGTGCCGTTGCGGGAACCGACACAGGAAACGAGCAATAAACCCAGTCTTGATATCTTCTTGGCGATAAAAACGTCCCTGGCTGATGGCAACAACGCTTTCAGCCACGGCTATAAGATCGGCTGGCTCGGCCAATCTACCCGCATAACGCGCCGTTACCTGCACAATATCATCATGTTCGGTAATCAGGTGTGTGCGCAAAGGGATTTTTACAGCCATAAGTTCACCTCCACCTATGGGCAGGCTATGTTTATGGCATCTTTTCGGTTACTGTAAAGGTCTGCTCTTTATTGGAATAGAATAAAGTAGTTATTAAATGATATTTATTTTCAATTGGGGTGAACAAGGTGGCTTCACCAGCTTTACTGGTCAATGTGCGCACACACGAGGCACAAATGGGTACCACCACTATGACAGCAGGCTCTCTAATCGGCTTTGATTTTTGGGGAAAACCAGTTCTATCTAGCTGTGAAAGCCGGCAAAATCGAATCGAATTTATTTTTACCGCTGCAGGTTTAAACATGCCCAGCGGTACGCTTGACGTTGCCGACAGTTTGGTTAAAAACGTTTCAGTATCCCAACCTGCGCCGGCGACAGTTAAAATCAACATCAACTGTTATTTTCCCGGCCCCTGGGAGCTGGATCAGGATCTGGGAGCGTTATCCCGTTATAACGTTTATATAAAACCAGAGCCGTTGTTTAGCCTGTTCGCTGGTAAGGTTATTTTGTTAGATCCCTGGATCCGGCCGCAAGCCCAAGGCCCTACAGGGCTGGCAGAAAAAATAGTCAGCTGCGATATTGCCCGCCGCCTGGCTCGCTTGTTGGGTGGCGTTAAAGCCCGGCCCCATTTTAGCCTGTTCTCGCCCGCATTTCCCATCCTGTCACCGGTTTCAGTGCGTAGCGGCTACCCTTGTCAGGCCGTGTTATCTGTGGCTGTCTTGCATAAACAAATTAAGCCGCGTTCAGGTTTCGGCCTGCTTACCTGGCCGCAATCAGAAAAGAGCATTCGGTTGGGGTCTGTCTTAAAAACAAACCTGCAGGCGAAACTGCCCCTTCCCCTTATTTTAGATGGGACCACCACCAGCCGGCTTTTGAAGGAGCTACCGCTCCCGGGAGCTGTTGTCAAGGCCGGCTGCATCTCCCACCGCATCGATGAAGGGTTGTTGCGCGATATTGATTACCGCCAAAAAGTTGCCCAAGGCATTTTCAACGCTTTGCGGGAGTTTTTCGCTTACGGCTGATCTTCTTCCGGATGGAAATGTTGGTAAAGGGCTTCAGCCACCGGCCGCGGCAGCCCGGGTATGGCAAGCAGGTCTTTTAGCGGGGCCGCTTGCAAGTTCTTTACCGAACCAAAATGTGATAGCAGTAGGCGCCGGCGTTTAGGGCCGATGCCTGGCACCTCGTCCAGTTCTGATTTGAGAGTGCTGCGTTGGCGCAGCAGACGGTGATAATCCAAGGCAAATCGATGGGCTTCATCCCGTACTTGCTGCAGCAGATGCAAAGCTGCAGAGTCATCAGGGAGTCGGATCGGGTCTTGGCCTTCTTTATACAGTTCTTCTTGTTGTTCGGCCAAGGCACAGACCGGGATTTGTCCCAAACCTAGTTCTTTGAGCACCCGGCTGGCGGCGGACAACTGTCCTTGTCCGCCGTCAATTAAAATCAGCTCCGGTAGCAGCAAACAGCTGCGCAGGCTGCCGCCATAGCGCCGTTTTACCATCTCAGCCAACATAGCATAATCATCGCTTTCAAACACCGTCCGGATGCGAAAGCGGCGGTAATGAGCCTTAAATGGCTGGCCATCAACAAAGACAGCCATGGATCCAACCGCGTGCTGGCCCCGAATATTGGAAATATCGAAGCCTTCAATTCGCCGCGGTGCCGCCGGTAAATCTAACACCACCTGAAGGTCTGCCAGTGCCTCCCGGGACAGTTCAGTCCGCCTTTTTTGTAGCTCTTCAGCTTCTTGCAGAGCCAAAACCGCATTTTCGGCCGCCAGCCGTACCAAGGCTTTTTTTGTCCCTCGCTGAGGGACATGTAACTTAACCCTGCGTCCACTTTTCTGGCTTAGATAGGATGCTATCAGTTCTTGTTCATCTGCTTTTTCAGCTAAAATAATCAGCGGCGGCACTATCGCCGCTCGTGCATAATAGTCTTTTAAAAATGCTGACAGCAAATACGAGCGCTCATAACCTTGGCTGTCGGTCAAAAAAAAGGTTTCCCGAGCTAGCATTTTTCCAGCCCGTACCTGAAAAACCTGTATACAAGTTTTGCTAGAGCCAGCAGCCAAAGCGATAACGTCCTGATCCTCCCCCTGCAGTGAGACCACTGTTTGACGTTCCAGCATTCGCTTTACTGCAGTTATCTGATCCCTAAGCTTGGCCGCTTGTTCAAAATTAAGCTGCTCGGCTGCCTCAGCCATCCGCTTATTGAGGCGGTCTAAAATTATATTTTGCTGCCCCTCCAAAAACAAAACCAACTCCTGCACCATTTCCCCATATTCTTCCGGCTTGATTGCATCCTGGCAAGGACCCCGGCAGCGGTTGATATAAAAATTAAGGCAGGGCCGTTTACGACGGTTGAAATTATAATTGCTGCAGGTTCTAAGAGGAAAAATTCTCTTTAACAAGTGTAGGGTTTCATTTAAAGCGCCTACATCTGTATAGGGCCCGAAATAGCGCGCACCATCATTTTTTATCTGTCGAGTAACCACCAGCCGGGGAAAATCTTCATTTGTAGTTAGTTTTAAATAAGGATATTGTTTATCATCACGCAGTAAAATATTGTAACGCGGCTGATGATTTTTAATAAAATTACATTCCAAGGCTAAAGCCTCAATTTCCGAGTTGGTGACAATATATTCAAAGTCCTGCAGTTTTTTCAGCATAGCGCCCACTTTGGGAGGATGATTGCGGGTGCGAAAATATGACCGCAGCCTGTTCTTTAGATTCACTGCTTTGCCTACATAGATTATTTTGTTGAACTTATCTTTCATCAAATATACGCCGGGCTGGTCCGGGACCAGTTCTAATTTTTTTTCCAAATCCACCTGGTTATTTCACCTGCCTCAGTTCGGCCGGGGCTGTGCTTTTTTCCAGCAAGGGGCGCAAGAATTGGCCGGTATACGAATTCTCACAGCGACAAATTTCTTCCGGCGTGCCTACAGCCAGCAGTTGTCCGCCTTTTTCGCCGCCCTCAGGCCCCAAATCAATCACGTAATCAGCAGCTTTAATTACATCCAAGTTATGTTCGATCACCACTACTGTATTGCCGCCATCGACTAACCGCTGCAGTATACGTACTAGCTTTTCAATATCGGCAAAATGCAAGCCTGTAGTTGGTTCATCGAGAATATATAAGGTACGTCCGGTAGAACGGCGGGACAATTCGGTGGCCAGCTTTACCCGCTGTGCTTCCCCTCCGGATAAAGTCGTTGCCGGCTGTCCCAGCTTGATGTAGCCGAGGCCAACATCGGACAACGCTTGCAGTCTGTTAGCTACGCGCGGAATATGGGCAAAAAAGGAAAGCGCTTCAGTAACAGTCATATTAAGCACATCGGCTATGTTTTTTCCTTTGTACTTTATCTCCAAAGTTTCCCGGTTGTAGCGTTGGCCTTTACAGACTTCGCAGGGCACATATACATCAGGCAAAAAGTGCATTTCGATTTTAAGGATCCCATCGCCACGGCAGGCTTCGCAGCGTCCGCCTCGCACATTAAAACTAAACCGGCCTGGCTTATAACCGCGCATCCTGGCGTCCGCCGTAAGGCTAAACAATTCCCGAATAGGATCAAAGGCGCCGGTATAAGTAGCCGAGTTAGATCTGGGCGTACGACCAATGGGTGCTTGATCGATAGCGATCACTTTGTCCAAATATTCTCTACCCGTTATCTCCCGATGGCGTCCGGCCGGTTTTCGGGCCTGATGCAAATCCTGGGCTAATTGGCGGTACAAAATATTATTGACCAAAGTGCTCTTGCCCGATCCGGATACGCCGGTTACGCAAACAAACAAACCTATGGGTATTTTGACATCAATATTTTTAAGGTTATGTTCAGCTGCCCCTACCACTTCCAGCCACTGGTCACCGGGCTGGCGACGCGAAAAGGGAACGGGAATGCTGCGCTTTCCACTCAAATATTGCCCGGTTATTGAGCGAGAACAAGCTTTAACCTGCTCGGGCGAACCGGTCGCAACCAAATATCCGCCTTGTTCACCAGCTCCCGGCCCGATGTCCAGCAAAAAATCGGCCGCAGCCATTGTTTCAGCGTCATGTTCCACCACAATTATAGTGTTCCCCAAATCGCGCAGATCCTTCAAGGTTTTCAGTAGCCGTTGATTATCGCGCTGGTGCAGTCCAATAGTGGGTTCATCCAAAATATATAAAACACCGGTTAAACCGGAACCGATCTGGGTGGCCAACCGAATTCGTTGGGCCTCTCCTCCGGACAAGCTGCCCGCTACCCGGTCTAGGGTCAAATAATCCAAGCCAACATTGAGCAAGAAGCCCAACCGAGCTTGAATTTCTTTCAATATTCGTTCCGCTATCAAGCGGTCGCGTTCACTAAGCCGCAGTTTGGAAAAAAACTTATGGGCCTGGGCTACAGAACTTTTGGTTATAGTAGCGATGTTTTTACCTGCTACCGTCACCGCCAGCGCTTCTGGCCGCAATCGCTTCCCCTGACAAGCAGGACACGGATGAGGGTTCATATATTCTTCATACTCGGAACGGGCCCCCTGAGACTGCGACTCCCGGTAACGCCGCTTAAGAATGGGTATTACCCCTTCAAAATCCGTAGTGAAAATCCGCTGGTCACCCCACCGGGTTTGATAGTCCACCCGGAAACGTTCACCGTCATTGCCCTCTAAAAGTATCTTTAAGTATTTGGGGTCGAGGTCTTTTAGTGGAACTTCAGTGCTAAATCCATAATGAGAGGCCAACGCCTCCAAAATTTGGGGGAAATAATTGGTCGACCGGCTAAAAGGCGCTATAGCCCCTTCTGCGATGGACTTGTCCATATCGGGAATAACGAGCTCAGGATCGATTTCCATAGTAGTGCCCAATCCAGTGCACTCGGGGCAAGCCCCATAAGGGCTGTTGAAAGAAAACAGCCGCGGTGATAATTCCTCAAAGCTAAAGCCGCAGGCAGGACAAGCAAATTTTTGCGAAAATGTCAGCTCCTCGCCGTCCAGCACAGAAACCTGGACTAAACCGTCGCTTAAGCCCAAAGTGAGTTCCAAGGAATCAGCCAAGCGTTTGCGAATGCCATCGCGGATCCGAAGTCTGTCCACCACTACCTCCACCGTGTGCTTTTTATTTTTTTCTAGTTTGATTTCTTCGGTCAATTCACGTATTTTTCCGTCCACACGGATCCGGACAAAACCTTGGCGTTGTATGTCCTCGATAATACGCCGGTGCTCACCTTTACGGCCGCGAACTAAGGGGGCTAAAATCAATATCCTGCTATTTTCCGGCAACTTGAGCAGCTGATCTACCATTTCGTCCACTGTCTGGCGCCTGATCCGGTTGTTGCAGTGAGGACAGTGCGGAAGGCCGATACGGGCAAACAACAGTCGCAGATAGTCATAGATTTCCGTAACTGTACCTACCGTGGACCGCGGATTGTGTATAGTGCTTTTTTGATCGATAGAGATAGCTGGCGACAGTCCTTCGATTAAATCCAGATCAGGCTTATCCATCTGCCCCAAAAATTGCCGGGCATAAGCTGAAAGCGATTCTACATACCGGCGCTGGCCTTCAGCATAAATAGTATCGAATGCCAGCGAAGATTTGCCCGAACCAGACAAACCGGTAATCACCACTAGCTGCTCCCGCGGTATATCAACATCTATATTTTTAAGGTTATGCTGCCTGGCACCCCGGATTTTTATATATTTTTGGGCCATGGCTGAATCACTGCTTTCCTCGGGCCATATTTTCTCGCCTCATTATATCACACCGAATATGAAAGCCAATAGACGGTCAATAATAAACAGCAGAAAAAAAGAGGGGCTCGCCCCTCCTATTTCTTTAGCTAAATAATTTTATTTATTGTTCAACCGGCTGCTGCGCAGTATTATTTTACGCTCTACCGAAGCGACCATCCGTTTTGTATATACAACCGTATCCGGATTGACGCTGATACTGTCCACTCCTTGCTCCACTAAAAAAGAAGCAAATTCAGGATATTGAGAAGGCCCTTGGCCACAGATGGATATGGTCTTTTTATATTTGTGAGCTGCTTTGATCAAGGTTACAATAGCTCTTTTTACAGCCCGGTTCCGTTCATCAAAATACCCCATCCGGTTTAGAATTCCGGAATCGCGATCAGCTCCCATAACCAATTGGGTAAGATCATTACTTCCAATACTAAAACCATCTATTTGTTGGGCAAACTCTTCCGCTTCAAAAACCACCGACGGCACCTCAGCCATGATCCATAGTTTAAAGTCATTATCTTGCTCCAAACCTTCAGAGGCCATGATTTGTTTAACTTTCTCCAGCTCCCAAATTGTACGAACAAAAGGCAGCATTACCCATACGTTAGTTAGGCCGAATTCATCCCTAACCTTGCGAATGGCCCGGCATTCCAACCTAAACCCCTGCTCATACTCAGGTGAAATATAACGGGCTACGCCGCGCCAACCGATCATGGGATTACTTTCCACAGGCTCTACTTCTTCGCCCCCTTTGAGGCCGCGAAATTCATTAGTGCGAAAATCGCTTAATCTTACCACCACCGGGCGCGGGTAAATAGCCTGGGCCACCATGCTGATCCCCTCGGCCATTTTTTCGATAACTATATTTCCTTGCCCACTTTTGAGCAAATACATGGGATGGGCTCCGACCATATCGGTAAAAATAAATTCCGTCCGCATCAGCCCGATACCATCTAGCGGCAAATGTTGATACCTTTTTATTAACGAAGGCTGGCCCAAATTCATATAGATTTTGGTAGCCGTGACCGGCGTTAATTGGCTTATCAGTTCGTCACTGATGACGCCGGTAAAAACTTTTTCCTCTTCTTTTTCTGGTTCCAATTCTACTTTCCCGGCGTAGACAACACCACAGGTGGCATCGACTGTAACAGTTGCACCCTGAAGCAATGTTTCCGTCGCTATTTTGGCCCCTACTATACAAGGGATACCCAATTCTCGCGATACAATAGCAGCATGGCAGGTGCGCCCACCTTCGTCAGTAACCACTGCGCAGGCTTTGCGCATAGCAGGCACCATGTCCGGATTGGTCATCACTGTAACTAACACATCTCCATCTTGTACCTGGGCTATTTCTTTCACATCTTTTATTTTTCTTACCTTGCCGCTGGCAATTCCGGGAGATGCGGACAACCCCCGCACTATCACTTGAGGCTGGGCCGCTTCCGTCGGCTCGGGCTTTTTCTCGATGGTTGTTATCGGGCGGGTTTGCAAAATATATAATTCTTGGCTGTCCTGATCATAACCCCACTCGATATCTTGATAGGCATCATATAGTTTTTCGATTTTACAGCCATACTTAACCAGTTCTTTTATTTCCGCCTCGGTTAAGCATTGCGCTTTTACCATCTCTGGCCCCAGCTCATCGGCTACAGGCACACATTTAGTACCTATCTTGCTGCTGGAGTGTATAATCATCACCGTTTTGTCAGCAATATTTTTTTCCAAGATAGAAAGAGTGTTTTTATCCACAATGTATTCATCCGGGGTCACCTGGCCGGAAACCACCGCCTCGCCCAAACCCCAGCTGGCATTTATCATCACCTGTTCAGGCTCGTTGGTTACAGGGTTTGCCGTAAACATCACGCCTGATTTTTTGCTGTCTATCATTTTTTGCACGGTAACGCTGAGGGCAACTTCCAAATGATCAAAGCCTTGCCGCTCCCGGTAATATACTGCCCTGGCAGTCCATAATGAGGCCCAGCAGCGCTGCACATGCTTTAATACCTGCTCCTCCCCGGCGATATAAAGATACGTGTCCTGCTGACCGGCAAAAGATGCCTCCGGCAAATCTTCAGCCGTGGCTGAGCTTCTTATGGCCACAGCCGGGGTGTTTGTATTCGTCCGCCGGCCCAGTTCATCATAACCGGCCCGCACTTCCGCCGCGATTTTTTCCGGGATAGGCGTATTGACGATCAGTTCCCGTATGCGTGCACTTTCGCTCTGTAATTGAAACGCATCTTCCACATCCAGTCCCGCGATGATGTCCGCTATCTTCTCCTTAAGGTTGCCTTCCTGCAGCAGATACCAATAAGCCTCAGCGGTAAGACAAAACGCTGGTGGTACCTTAATCCCATTTTGGACCAGTTCGCCCAGATTAGCCCCTTTTCCCCCCACCAGTGCTACATCCTCTTTGTCCACATCTTCCAACCATTTCACAAACTGAAATTGGTGCAAGGTAGCCCCTCCTTTAGGCCTTATTGACCATATTATAACATATTTATTTCAATGTGCTACCTTATATTACCCTTATTCTATAAGTATGTCCACTACTTATAACTTGGTGCTCATAATAAAAGAGTCTTGCCCTCCGTAGTTGAAAGGGCAAGACCTTTATTCGGGAAAGCGGATGGCTATAGGTTTAGCAATTTCTTGATACGATCTTGGTCAAAACCTACCACCGCTTGATCACCGATTTTAAGCGCCGGCACGGCCAGGCGGCCGGTCAGATTCACCATTTCCTCCCTGGCTTCCCGATCGGCAGCCACGTCTTTTTCTTCAAACGAAACATCATGCTGGGAAAGAAACTCTTTCACCAAAGTACAGTAGGGTCAAGTGGGCGTAACATAAAGAATCACCGGGGTCTGATCGGTCATGTTAATTCCTCCCTGTAGGTTAGTTTTTCCGTCCCGACGGATGTTATCTCAGTATACCACATTATCCTTCGGGACTACAGGTAGTATTCTAGGCCCGCTTTTTACCGAACCCTTCTTTAACTATCTACTGCCAGCCATTTAACCGGCCTATATGTTATTTTCGCAACATCATTTTAGCTTCCAGCAGCAGGTCACGATACTGGGCTGCATCTTCAAAGGCCAATCGCTTGGCTGCTTTATGCATCTTTTCCTCCAGCTCACCTATCCAGTGTTTTAATTCGACCGCCGACATCGACCTGATGCTTTTTTCCCGCGGCAAATATTCTTCCGCTTTTTCGGCCGCCTTCGTCGCTTCAATAACCGCCCGAACTTCTTTTTGTACCGTCTGGGGCGTAATGCCATGTTTCTTATTATACTCGGCTTGGATGCGGCGCCTACGATTAGTTTCTTCTATCGCCTGCTGCATAGAATCAGTTATAGTATCGGCATACATGATCACTCGCCCATCCACATTTCTGGCCGCCCGGCCGCTGGTTTGAATCAATGACCGTTGCGAGCGCAAAAAACCTTCTTTGTCAGCATCTAAAATTGCCACCAAAGATACTTCCGGTAAATCCAAGCCTTCCCGAAGAAGGTTGATGCCCACCAATACGTCAAATTCGCCCAGGCGCAAATCCCGAATTATTTCCATCCGTTCCAACGTGCCGATATCAGAGTGTAAATAGCGCACCCGAATGCCGGTGTCGAGCAAATAATCGGTTAAATTTTCCGCCATGCGTTTGGTCAAGGTTGTTATTAGCACTCGTTGGTTTTTCCGAGCCCGCAGGCGAATCTCCACTAGCAAATCATCTATTTGACCTTTGGTCGGTCGGACCTCAATTTTAGGATCCAGCAAGCCGGTGGGTCTGACAACTTGCTCGACTATTTGTTGGCTGACTTCAAGTTCATATGGGCCCGGTGTAGCCGAGGTAAATATTACCCGGTTGATCCGCTGAGCAAATTCTTCAAACCTCAACGGCCGGTTATCGTAAGCCGAAGGGAGGCGAAAGCCATGTTCCACCAAACTGTCTTTGCGGGAACGGTCGCCGGCGTACATAGCGTGAAGCTGTGGAATAGTCATATGGGACTCATCGATGATAATCAAGTAGTCCTCCGGAAAAAAATCAAGCAGTGTATAGGGCGGTTCGCCCGGAGCTCGGCCGGTAAGATGGCGGGAGTAGTTCTCGATCCCCTGGCAATAGCCCACTTCAGACAGCATCTCCAAATCGTAACGTGTTCGCTGCTCCAACCGGTGCGCCTCGAATTCTTTGCCCTTGGCCCTTAGCTCGGCCAACCGCTGCTCCAGCTCCTGTTCGATCGAAGCCATAGCTCGTAGGCGTGTTTGCTGGGAGGTAACATAGTGGCTGGCCGGATAAATAGCAACGTGCCGCCGCTGTCCTAACACCTCGCCGGTTAAAGTGTCAAATTCCCACAGGGAATCGATCTCGTCACCGAAAAACTCCACCCGGATAGCCCGGGCAGTGGCCGAGGCTGGAAATATTTCTACCACATCGCCGCGAACTCTAAAATTACCCCGGCTCAGCGCCAAGTCGTTGCGGCTGTACTGCATATCTACCAGTTTTTTCAGGACTTCATCCCGGTCCCGTTCATCGCCGGTCCATAAAGACAACACCTGTTCCCGGTACTCACCAGGCGACCCCAACCCGTAAATACAAGAAACGCTGGCCACCACAATTACATCTTTCCGTTCCAACAAAGCGCTAGTAGCAGCGTGACGCAGCTTGTCGATCTCGTCATTAATCGAAGCATCTTTTTCAATATAGGTATCAGTATGGGCAATATAAGCCTCCGGTTGATAATAGTCATAGTAGCTGACAAAGTATTCAACCGCATTGCTCGGAAAGAACTCACGAAATTCACTACACAGCTGGGCGGCCAAAGTTTTGTTATGAGCTATTACCAATGTTGGCAGCTGCACAGCTTCAATTATGCCGGCCATGGAAAAAGTTTTGCCCGACCCGGTGACTCCTAGTAAAGTTTGGCACCGATAACCATCTTTTATTCCCCGGGCCAAAGCCGCTATAGCTTTGGCTTGGTCACCCCGTGGCACCAAATCAGTTTGTAGGAGCAATTTGTTCCCCATCTAGCCGTCCCTCCCGATCATGAAAAAGCGCGGGCTATATGCCCGCCTTTTCCGTTGTTCAGATGTTACCATTGTTCTCCGGTTCCGGGGTCAATGGCTGTTCGTCTTATGGTTTTTCCTCGATTTGGACGAGATAAAACATTGTTCGGCCCTCACGATATATTTCCAATCCTATTTTGCTACCAATCTTTTTAGTTTGAATAATATCCAGCAGATGCTGGGCATCTTCAACTACAGAATCGTCCACCTTACGGATTACATCGCCGACCCTCAAACCTACCTTGGCAGCCGGACTATCGTTTACAACAGCGCCGACCACCGCTCCCCGCCGATCCGGCAGTTTGAAGTATTGCTGCAGGTCCGCGGTCACATCCAAAATAGACACTCCCAGCCAGGGCCGTATTACCTTACCTTCCGTCCGTAGCGAATCCATTACTTCGGTAGCAGTATTGATCGGAATGGCAAAGCCCAAACCCTGGCCTTGGGCATTTACAGCCGTGTTGATTCCTATCACTTCTCCCCGCAAATTCAACAACGGTCCGCCGCTGTTGCCCGGATTAATGGCGGCATCGGTCTGGAGCAAATTCTTATAAATCCGGTCTTGCACCGGCACCGGGCGGCCTTTAGCACTGACCACACCTACAGTTACAGTATGATCGAGGCCGTAAGGGTTGCCGATGGCTACCACCCACTCACCTACCCGGGTGCGGTCCGAATCCCCTAATCTAACCGTGGGCAAAGGTTTAGGGGCATCTATTTTCAGTATAGCCAAATCCAGCTCCTTGTCCGTGCCTACAACCTTAGCCGGGAAAGGGTCATCGTAATTCGACACAGTGACTTGTACTTTGTCAGCCCCGCTGACGACATGCTCATTAGTGAGAATATAACCATCGGAACTGGTTATAAACCCACTGCCCAAGCCCTCTCGCCGCTGGCTGTCAGGGATCGACGGGAAGCGATCGCGGAAAAAGTAGCGGAACAACGGGTCATCCAAAAAGGGATCGAATCCCAATCCTTTTTGCACAACCGTGGTGTTGATCATCACCACCGCCGGTCCGACTTTATCCACCATGTCAGCGATAGCGCTGGGACTTCCTCCAGGTAAAGTAGAAGTAGCACTTTGGTGCTGCGGGGCCGCCAGAGCTTCACGCTCATTTTTTTCGGCCGGATTGCTTTCAGCGCCAAGGTGAGCCGTACAGCCCGTAATTATAAGGACACCGATCAGAAGAGCAACCGCAGCTAGCCAAAAGCGATTTTTATTTTTGTTAACATGGTTCCTGAAATAATCCATATGAAATTGCACCTCCTGAACATATCCTTTTTCCCTCAGTACCTCCATTTAAGATTGTACTATTTAGGTTGGATTCTGTCCAGAAGGTGCAGACAGGTTTCACAAATTCTTCAAATCTAATCTCGGGGCAGCTCAGCTAGAAATTGTTTTACCGGAATTTTCGTCCAGCTGGGCCTGCCCGTCTTTTTTCTGGCGCAGGTGCTGCAAAAATAGTATTCCGCCTAACACAACCACACCGAAAGCATCTGTATAAAGCCCCGGATTGATCAACGCTAATGCGGCGGCAAAGAGCAGTACCCGCTCATAGAATTTACAGTAGGTAAGAAGGTAATTTTCGACTGCTGCCGCCAAGGCAACAATTCCGATCGAGGCACTGATAAAAGCAAAGCTGGCATCTACGGCAGTGGTTTCAATAAGGAGCAGGTCCGGGGACAAGGCAAAGACAAAGGGAATTAGAAATCCGGCCAAAGCCAACTTGAGGGCCGTAAAACCAGTTTGCATAGCATTGGCGCCAGCGATTCCCGCCCCGGCGTAGGCTGCCAGTGCCACCGGCGGGGTAACATCGGCGATGACACCAAAATACAAAATAAAAAGGTGGGCAGCCATCAAAGGCACACCTAAGTCGGTCAGAGCCGGCGCTGCCATAGTAGCCAAAACAATGTATTTGGCCGTCGTGGGCAGGCCCATGCCCAAAATAATGGATGCGATCATAGTGAAGAAAAGGGTCAAAAGCAAATTACCGCCAGCCAGGGCGATGATCAAGGTAGCCACCTTCAAACCCAATCCGGTCAAGGTCACCACCCCGACAACAATTCCGGCCGTTGCACAAGCCATGGCAACCGATACTGATCCTCGGGCCCCATCGGCCAAAGCATCGATCATGTTGACAATATATTGACGCACGTTAATTTGCCCTTCGTGCCGGAGCAAATAATTAACGATCACATCCACGATACCGATTAAAACTGTGCCTATTATCCCCCAGTAGGCAGCCTTGAAAGGAGTAAAACCTTTGACCAAAAAGTAGATTATAAACACGACCGGTAACAGCAAATAAATCTTTACCAGTACGTCCCGAGTGTGAGGCAGTTCTGCTCGGGAAACCCCCCTCAGCCCCAGCTTGCAAGCCTCAAGATGCACCATGGTTCCCACAGCCAGATAGTATAATATGGCTGGTATTGCCGCCGAAATAATTATCTCCAAATAAGAGATGCCGGTAAATTCAGCCATGATAAAAGCAGCGGCACCCATAACCGGTGGCATGATTTGTCCTCCGGTCGAAGCCGCTGCCTCGACAGCACCAGCAAAATGTGGTTTGTAGCCTACCCGTTTCATAAGAGGTATAGTAAAGGCGCCGGTCGTTACCGTGTTGGCGACTGAACTTCCGGAAATAGACCCCATAAGGCAGCTGGCGACTACCGCTGTTTTGGCCGGCCCTCCTCGCATGTGACCTGTTAAACTAAAGGCCATATCAATAAAAAATTTCCCGACCCCGGTTTTGTCCAAAAAAGCGCCAAAAAGAATAAAAAGAAAAACATAAGTCGAGGACACCGACAGCGGTGTTCCAAAGATCCCCTCGGTAGTGAGATAGGTATGGTATATTATCCGCCTTAGATCATAACCCCTGTGGCCGAGTAAGCCCGGCAACTTGGGGCCAAAATAGGCATACAGGAGGAATATTATTGCTACGATGGGTAGTTCGGGCCCGATCGAGCGCCGTGTGGCTTCCAAAACCAGCACAATGGCACAAAAGCCCATTATCAAATCCATTTGGGTCGGGGCGCCAGCCCGTAGAACCAGTTGGTTATAGTTGTACAGAATATAAGCACCAATGATAACCCCGAGGACTGCTAACAGGTAATCATAAAACGGAATCCTGGTCTTATTGGCTTTTATGGAAACCGGATAAAGCAGGAAAACCAGAACGAAGGAGAAGCTTATATGCACTGCCCGCTGTTTCATAGCCTGCAAAATTCCGAACCCGGCTGTATAGAGATGGAACAGCGACATTACCACAGCAATGATAAAAATAAAGGTTGCGGCCGCTCCCGCGGGAGAGCGCAGGCGGGAAGCCTCAACATCGTATTGTTGCAGCAGTTCATCCACCTTTATTTCGTCATTTATTCCCTTTGCCATCTAACCCTCTCCTTTACCCATAGTCTGAACCGTGATCCCAGTACAGCCTCGATCCTAACTAAAGAGCCCGCCTGGGTTAACCCAAGCAGGTTAATTTCCCTCCCACTAAGGACTAAGCGGTGCTGTGGAATTTCCTGCACCCGGAGGGTAAAACTCCCCAATGGATCATCGATAGCTTCAATCCAAAAAAAGCCATCCACGCCTAGGATAAATTTATGGGGAGTAGAGTAGGGCATGCCTACCCCATAATCTTTAAATCCTATCTTTTTAAGCAAGAGCCCCTCCGGGGGCTGTATGGTAAATATCTCCACCACGGGAGATTTATGCACGGAATGAGTGTAAATCAAAGTAAACTCTTGTCCGGGTTCTAGCGGTACTAGCAGCAGTGCCTGTCCGGTCGATACCTCAACCACCTGCAAATAAGAAAGGGGTTGAAAGAAGTAGGAAAGACAAAGACCCAATAGGATTAAAAAAACGATCCTGTTCACATTAATTATTTCCGGGCACCGGGGTTTTCCCCGGTGCCCGCTTTTCCTCCTCAGTTTACTTCGTCAAAATATTTTTGCACCCCGGGATGAAGGGGTATAGACATACCATCGAGAGCAGTTTCCAGCTTGAGGTCAGCACCGCGGTCATGAGCAGCGGCCAGCACATCTAGGTTTTCGAACAAGGCCTTAGTCATATTATAGGCCAGGTCTTCGTCCAGATCAGCCGGCACAACCAACATGGCCATAACAGCAACTGTGTTTACGACCTCATCTTGGCCCTTATAAGTCCCAGCGGGAATTTCCACCCCGGTATAGAAGGGGTAGTCTGTCTTGAGGTCAGCGATAACATCCTGGGAAACCGGTACCAGCGTCACATTACTTACTTGAGAAATTTCAGTGATAGCAGCCGTGGGGAATCCAGCCGTAATAAAGGCAGCATCAATGTGGCCATCCCGCAGGTTATCGGCAGCTTCAGCAAAGGAGAGATAGTCAGGGGTAATATCGTCATAGGTGATATTGTAAGCAGCCAAAATCTGGCGGGCGTTGGCTTCGGTACCGCTGCCAACATCACCGACGGCTATCTTTTTACCTACCATGTCTTCCACTGATTCGATTCCCGAATCACCATGGGCAACAATTTGAATCGTTTCGGGATAAACTGTAGCCATCCCCCGGAGCGACAGCTGCTTGCCTTTGCCTTCATCCAGTTCTTCATCATACATTTCAATGCCTTCAAAAGCGTAATAGGAAATATCGTTTTGGATCAAAGCCAGCTGAGCATCGCCATCTTCAATCAACTGCACATTGGCGATGGAAGCACCGGTAGCTTCGGCGTTAGCGTTAGCGCCGTCTATATTTTCATTAAATATCTTAGCCATGGCTCCGCCCAAAGGGTAGTAAACTCCTCCAGTACCGCCGGTAGCGATAGAAATAAACACTGTTTCGGCCCCTACGTCTTCTTCTTCGCCGTTCTCCGGAGCCGGCGTGCAGCCGGCAATAAGAGCGCCGACCAAAGTCAGAGTTATAAATAACACCAACATCCGGTTCATTTTAATCATTTTATGAACCCCCTTGTAATATTTATATTCCCTTAAAACGTCGCTACTATCTCCCTCGCATCACCTCCAGCAGCCCTAAGGGCCCTATTGATCGCTAAATAGAAATTAGTTTGTCAGCGGGGAAGATTCTGGCTATTTTTTCCCGATGCCTTGACCCATCGGGAAATGGTCTTTAGGCCCAAGGGGTGATGGGCCAAGGATTGGGAATGGTATAACATTAAAAAGGTTCTAATTGACTTATCTGTAATTGAGTGGAGACAAAGTAGGATAATAAAAGGGATCTTAGCCCTGATACTCGTATTCTACCTTCAGGGGCAAGATCCCTTCTTTTTATGAAAAATTGTAATAAATTTATAATCTTTATAACCAACCTAGTGGATCTTCCGGCACACCGTTGACCCTCACCTCGAAATGGCAGTGGGGACCGGTAGAAACCCCGGTACTGCCGACCCTGGCGATGGCTTGTCCTTGACTGACCGTTTGGCCCACACTTACTAGCAAAGCAGAATTATGAGCATATAAAGTGGAAATACCCCCGCCGTGGTCAATAACGACGGTTTGGCCATAGCCGCCATACCAATCGGACATGATCACGGTACCATCGGCGGCAGCCACCACAGTTTGACCATGTCCCGCACCGATATCGAGGCCGGTATGTAGTTTTCTGACCCCGTGGATGGGATGGGTACGGTAGCCGTAATAAGAAGTTATGGGGCCGTCAGCAGGCCAGATCATAGCTCCTTTTCCCCGTACTAGTGAAGTTGGGTCGCCCGGTGACTGCAGGCGGCGGATAGCCTGCTCAAGTTCCCTTGATGTTCGTTCCAACTCGTTCAACGCTTGCTCATAAGCCTGTTTATCATTTTTGATCCGAGCCAGTATTTCTGCCCGTTCCCGGCTTCTCGATTCTATCGTCTGTTTTTGTGTGCGAACCGAACCATGAAGGCTTAATAGCTCAGCCTGTTTCTGTTCTAGCGCCATTTTTTTCGCCGCGACTTCAGCCCGTTTTTGTTCAATGCTTTCCATCAAGGCTACATCCTGGGCCACAATTTCTTTTAGCAGATCAAGCCGGTTCAAGAGATCGCTAAAATCCCCGGAAGAAAGCAAAACTTCTAAGTAAGTCACTGCCCCATTCTCCTGCATGGCCCGCAGCCGCTCCCCCAGGATATCGGTCTGCTCTTGTAGCTCTTCTTCGGTCTTTTTCAGTTCCGCTTCAGTTTGATGTAGCTTGGTTTCGGTATCTTGTATTTTTTTGTTCAAGACCGCAAGCTCATTTTCGGCTTGCTCAAGCTGCCGATCAAGCTTATTGAGCTCAGCCGTGAGGCTTTGTTCCTGTTTTTTAATTTGATCCAGTTGTTTCGAGGTGGCTTCCTTTTTCCGTTCAACTTCACGCAATTCTTGCTGTTTTTCGCTCAGGGGGTTCGCTTGGCCATAAATAGGCACCACGGTCATCGAGGCAACTAGCAGGCAAAGCACCAGGCTTGCTGTTAGCAACCAATAGCCTAGTTTTTTGGGAGTCAGGTTGTGCATAATTATTCCTCCTCGGGCATGGCTTAAACTCGCAAAAATCGATGCATCGAAATAGCGCTGCCTAAAGCACCGACCAAAATTCCAAGCCCCACTAGCAGGGGTTGAAGCCGGTTCAGTACGCTAGCCGGATGCAACAGGGGGATAAAGGGCAGGGTTTCATAAACCCCGGCTGCTAGCCAGTGATAAAAACGAACCACCAGTATTAAGGCCGGGATACTACCCAGAAGGCCCAAACATAGTCCTTCGAGAACAAAAGGCCAGCGAATAAACCAATCAGTGGCTCCGACCAATTTCATGATCGCGATCTCGCGCCGGCGGGCAAATACTGTCAAGCGGATGGTGTTGGAGATAAGAAATACCGTAGCTCCCGCTAACAGTATTATCACAGCCAGACCGGTAAACCGGATAGCTTTAGTCAGAGCAAATAATCTCTCGATGATTTCTTCTTTATAGCTCACCTTGGCCACACCAGCTAACTTTTTGAGCCCATCCACTACCGGCTTCACGTCGGCCGGGGTTTGAGTACGAACCTCAAGCGCATTGCGGAGCGGGTTGTTTTTTTCTACCGAAGTCAGCAGATCCCTCCGCTCGCCAAACTGCTCTTTCAGCCGTTCCAGAGCCTCTTCCTTGCTGACAAAATTCACCTGTCGGATACCGGGCAGGCGCTGAACCTGGGCGCTGATAGCCTCTATTTCCTCCGGCCCAAGCTTCTCGTCCAAATAAGCGCTGACTTCAACCTGGCTTTCCAAGGTAGAGGCAATATGGTTGAGGTTGGCGGCCCCCAATAGGAACGCACCCAGGATAAGGAGCGATAAAGCGACAGTGGCAATTGAAGCTAAGGTCATAAATCGGTTACGAATTAAGCTGCGGCCAGCTTCCCGCAGATAAAATTCCCAGGTGCTAAATCTCACTGCCATAAGCCCCCCTTTCTTGGTCCCGAACGATGCGTCCTCGCTCCAGTTTTACTACCCGCCGCCTCATTTTATCTACAATCTCGCGTTCATGGGTAGCCACGATTACGGTAGTACCGCGGTGGTTGATTTCAGCCAGCAGCTTGATTATATCCCAGGCTGTTTCCGGATCTAGGTTTCCGGTAGGCTCATCTGCCAATAATATCGGCGGGTTATTTACCAGTGCCCGGGCTAAAGCTACCCGCTGTTGTTCGCCGCCGGACAACTCGGCCGGCCTCGAGCGTGATTTGTGCACCAACCCGACCAAATGCAACACTTGCGGCACCCGCCGGTATATTTCCCGCCGGGGAGCCTCCACTACCTGAAGGGCAAAGGCTACATTTTCAGATACTGTTCTTTCCGGCAATAGCCGAAAATCTTGAAAGACCGTACCGATTTGACGGCGAAAAAAAGGCACCTCTCTAGTTCTCAGCTGTCTTGTTTCCACCCCGTCCACCATAATTCGTCCCTTAGTGGGCAAGTCCTCACGCAACAGCAAACGGACAAAGGTGCTTTTGCCAGCCCCGCTGGGTCCCACTAGAAATATAAATTCGCCTTTTTTAATCCGTAGCGAAACATTATCAAGAGCATAAGTGTTGTCACCATAAACTTTAGTGACCCGCTCAAACACGATCACCGGCTGCCACTCTCCCTAAATCCAGTGCTTTTTCGTCAGATGATGTAAATCCTTCGACAGGGGAAGATAAAAATCCTTTTTTCACTTGTATTCCTTTCTAGGAAAAAATAAACAGGGATCGGCCTACTGCCAATCCCTTTCTCTGCCAGCCGCTTATGGCTCCGGGAAGTTAAATTTGTTCCAGCTCAACCCCGGCTGCTTCCAGGGCCGCAGCCAATACCCCCCGGCCCTTGCGCAGCCGGTTTTTAAAACTGCCATCGTAAATCGAATGTACCCCGCAAGCCGGGCTTTTTTCTTTCAAAATAGCCCGCCGGATACCTAAACGCTGGACCAAAGCCAGCCCGGCTTGCGCCCCGCGCAGGTAAGCGTCGGTTACATCCCGCCCCTTAATATCTTGAACCCAGCCCCTGCCCTGCAGCACGTCTTTGCCATCGCCCCCTTGAATTTCTGCCGGCGGGCGTGGCACCGCCAAACCACCGGCAACTTCGGGGCAAAAAGGCACTGCCTTTCCGTCACGAACCAGCTTTTCTACCCGGGGACAGCTGATTATCTGGCCATCGTAACGGCACAGTTTTCCACCCAAACAGGCACTTACCAAAACAGATGCAGTGTTCATGGCTGTTTTCGGGCTACAGCCCTTGTTGCTGCAGCAGCCACATCCCGGGCCGTTAACTGGTAAAGATCCAACAGCTTGCTGGCTGGGCCTGATTGGCCGAATACATCCTTTACTCCAACCCGCTCCAGCGGGGTTGGCTGGCATTCGGCCAAAATTTCGGCCACTGCGCTTCCCAAGCCGCCGATGACGCTGTGTTCTTCACAGGTCACCACTGCCCCAGTCGCCGCCGCCAGGCTGATCTGTTCCGGATCGAGCGGTTTGATGGTGGCCGCGTTGACTACTTGGGCCTCAATACCTTGAGCCTGCAACGAGTCGGCAGCCACCAGCGCGATGGACACCATAAGACCGCAGGCAAAAATAGTCACGTCAGTACCGGGGCGAAGAGTTCTAATCTCCCCCAACTTAAACTCGTAATCACCATTGTTGATAACCGGTACTTCCGAACGGCCCAGTCGAACATAAACCGGGCCGTTATGAAAAGCTGCAGCCCGAACAACCTGTTTAGTCTCCGGGGCATCAGCCGGCACCAGGACGGTCAGGCCGGGCAAAGCCCTCATCAGGGCTATATCCTCCAAGGCCTGATGTGAAGCCCCGTCTTCGCCCACAGTGATGCCGGCGTGAGTAGCACATATCTTCACGTTTAATTCCGGATAGGCGATAGAATTACGTACCTGATCATAAGCCCGTCCGGTGGCGAACACAGCGAAAGTACTCACAAAAGGGATTTTTCCGGCTGCCGCCAATCCGGCTGCCGTCCCCATCAGGTTTGCTTCGGCAATACCGATATTAAAAAACCGTTCCGGAAACAGGCGGGCAAACCCCGCCGTCTTGGTCGATTGCGATAAATCAGCATCTAATACAACCAGTTCTTTTAGCTCTCGTCCCAGTTCGATTATAGCTTCCCCGTAAGCATCGCGGGTAGCGATTTTTCCCTTCATGGCTACTCCCCCTTATGCCAACTCGGCTAAAGCCTGGACCGCTTGTTCATCCGAAGGCGCTTTGCCGTGCCATCCGGCTTCGTTTTCCATAAAAGAAACTCCTTTACCCTTGACCGTATGGCAGATGATGATGTTGGGTTTAGCGGTCGAGGCTTGGGCCTTTTCGGTAGCGGCCACAATTTCAGTCAGCGAATGGCCATCGACTGTTTGTACTTGCCAGCCGAAAGCCCTCCATTTGTCCGGAAACGGTTCCGGGTTAAGCACCGTACTGATCGGCCCATCTATCTGCAGGCGGTTATAGTCCAAATAAACAATCAAATTGTCCAGCTCATAATGAGCGGCAGCCATAGCAGCTTCCCATATTTGCCCTTCCTGACATTCGCCATCACCCAGCAAAGCATAAACCCGCCAACTGGCTTCATCCAGTTTTCCCGCCAGGGCCATACCGCAGGCACAAGACAGGCCCTGCCCTAGTGAACCGGTGGACATCTCGATTCCCGGAACTTTTTTCATATCCGGGTGACCCTGAAGCGGGCTCCCCAGTTGACGCAAGGTCAGTAGCTTATCAGCAGGGAAAAAACCCCGCTCGGCTAAAGCAGCATACAGTGCTGGGGCGGCATGCCCCTTCGACAGCACAAACCGATCGCGTTCCGCCCATCTGGGCTTAGCCGGATCCAGCCGCATAATTTGAAAATATAGCGCTGTCAGGATTTCCACTGCCGATAACGATCCCCCCGGGTGCCCCGATTGGGCAGCATTAATCATACGGATAATATGCTGCCGGATAAGGCGGGCCTTTTCTTCCAGCTGTTTCTTAAGTTCAGGATCAAGTACCATTTTTTTGCCCCCAATCCTATACATTCAAATCATGTGCTTGATGCTTAGTTTTATACACCAGCCCAACAAAACGGGGTAAGTGCCAGAACCTTTTTAACCGCCGCCGATCAGTTACCATCCGGTACAGCCATTCCAGACCCAGCCGCTGCCAGATAAGCGGTGCCCGCTTAACCTGACCAGCTATGACATCCAGACTGCCACCTACGCCTAGGGCGATCTTTACCGGTAACTTGCCGGCCCAGCGGGTCAACCATAACTCCTGCTTGGGCGCGCCTAAAGCCACCGCCAAGATATCGGGCTTCACGGCTGCTATCTGGGCCAACACCTGTTGCTCTGCTTGAGGATCAAAATAGCCGTGGTGAAATCCAGCTACAGTTAAGTTTTCGTAACGCAGCTGTAGCCGGCGGGCCGCTTCAGCCGCGACCCCGGGGCGACCGCCCAAAAAATAGACAGTGTAATTTTCTTCTGCTGCCAAGGCCAGTAATTGTTCCAGCAGTTCAATGCCTGGCACCCGTTCTGGTAACGGAGTACCAAATTGACGGGCTGCCCAAATTACCCCGATCCCGTCCGGCACGGTCAAATCTGCTGCTACCAAAGCATGTTTTAAGGCCGGGTTGTCTTGAGCCATAGAGATAATCTCGGCATTAGGAGTAAAGATCAGCCGGGTTTTGTCCTCCTTCAGCCACTGGGAAAGCTGGTGCAAAGAAGCGGCCAAAGTTACTGGGCTCAAAGGCACACCCAAGATCCATACCTTATCCCCCATTTTATTCTTTCCCCTTCAACAATGCTACTGCCAATTCGGCATTATGCCAAGCCAGTTTTTCCAGCCGTTCAGCCGCCCCTGCCAGCTGTGCTTGCGCTTCCTGCCGGCTAGACCATAAACCGGTCAACTGTTCCGCCAGCTGCAGACCGTCCAGAGACTCGACCGACCCTCCCACTGGCTGCCCGACAATATCCAAAAAGCTGGCCACTTTGGGATCATAGACAATACCCACATGTGGCACAGCCTGGAGAGCAGCAAACACAAGCGCATGCAAGCGCACCCCCAACACAATATCCATCGCTCCGTATAAAGCCATCGTAGTAGCCACGTCAACCGGTTCCTTAATAATTGTAGCCGGCTGGCTCATAAAAGAATGCACATGCCGGGATGCAGTCACATCGCTGGGATGTTGTAAAGGCAAAAATATAACTTCAGCTCCATGCGCCGCTGCAAACCGGTCGATAGCAATCGACATGGCCCGTTTAAATTCTTGCCGACCCTGCCAATTCCGCACCGAGATCCCTATCCGGGGCCGACCTGAACCCACCCCGTTTCGTCGTAGTACCTCTTCGGCGGTTTCAGGCGAAGCCGGTTCCAATGTAAACACAGCATCCGCGGTAAGAAGAAGCGGCGGCCGCTTTACGCCCAACGTGCGCAGGATCTGTTTGGATCCTTCATCGCGCACAGTGATCAAATCTACCCAATTGCCCAGCCAGCGTACCAGCAGCCGGTTGAAAGGATTTCTGATCGGCCCCACCCCGTTGGCGTACAGCATAACTTTTTTCCCTAACAGTTTAGCCAAAGCAACAACACCCAGATAATACGGAATAGAACGGTTGCTGGTGATATCTTGCAACAAGCTGCCGCCGCCGCTGACAAGTAAGTCAGCCCAGCGCAAGGTTCGGCCTACAGCCCACAGGTTACCTCTGGGTTCGGCCCGCACCTGATAAGTCGTTGCCGTCTCATTTGGATTTCCCGATAATACCGCGATCTTAACCTGAGGGATAAGCTGCCTTAATGCCCTCACTTCGGCTGCCAATATAGCTTCATCGCCGGCGTTGCCAAAGCCAAAATAACCGGAAAGCACCACTTTAGGCATTCCGCTTTCCCCTCCTTGCGACAAAATTGCCGGTTCCCACAATAACAGTTCCCAGCAAGGCTCCGCCCAGCAGCCCCAGTATAGATCGCACCAGAGAAACAACAACCGGAGTATGCAAGTGAACAAAAGTATTTATCAGTGAAGCCTGGCCCACCGCCGCCAAGACCAGCAAATAGGGCCGGTAAAATTTATTTTGGGCCCAGCCGGCCGCAGCCAACATCAGGGCTGGATGCCCGAGCAGAAACTCTTTGGTCCGCGGGCGGGCGTATAGATTTGACTCCAACCAGGCGCGGGCCTTCAGCTCCCAAGTCGGGATTGGAATGATGGACATATTGCCGCTACGGTTAAACAAAACCCACACCAGCAGCATCAGCGAGGCCAAGACCACAAGTTCTAGCGGAGTAATCTGCTTTTCTGCCCACCAACGGTCCCCCAGCCATAGTTTTTTATAAGCCGTTGCCAGCACCGAGAAAAAAGTAATTAAGTAGGCTGCCTTAATGCCGGAAAAAGCCTCGAGTTTCAATAAAAAGCCAATATCCCCCAACAACCCTTGGACTGCAATTCCCCCTACCAGCGTCAGCCCCGATGAAACCATAAGTACCATTAAGCCACGCTTTAACGTTCCAGTTATGCGTTTGTCAGCCCAAATCAAGGTAGTAAACATAGCTTTAACCGGCAGCAGCCCGGCCAGCATCAAGGCCAACCCTTTCCGCAACAGCATCAGCAGCCGGGGTGGGCCTACGAGTGCGATTAATCCGATGCCCAAGCAGAAAGATAACCAGGGCAGCCGCGGCCACTGTCGCCAATTGATGAAAAGAGCCGGCGTCAATGACAGCATAGCAGCTACCAGCAATGGATTGGCCGGCCGGGGCTCAAACTGCTTCGGCTGGCCCAGCCGGATGGCGCCGCCGGTGGCGGCGGCTGCTACCCGTCTGATATGAGCGACATTTGCTGCCAGCAATGTTTGGCCGGAGTATTCGGCCGGAACCTGCCAAAATAAATGCAGGATTAAAAAGCGCACGTTACGGTCCCGTACAGCCAGCGCATACTCCTGATAGATAGTATGCGGCGGGCGCTCATATACACGCACTGCTTTATAGCCGCTGGCTGCCACCGCTGGCGCTATCCCCGGCGGCGGATCAAATTCAGGCACAGCTTGGATTATATCCAGCCGGGCCAAAAAAGCTCCTACTTGTTCCTGGGCAGTCTCGGCCAACGGCCCCGGAAGCAAAATTTCCGGCTGTACCGAAGCTGCATCTTGTAAATCCAGTTTTAGCTCGTCCGCGCTTTTTGTCCCATCGAGCCAGGCCAAAACCGGCTTCAGGCCCATGGCTTTAACAGCAGCTATATCATCACCTGCTAGGCCAATCCCAACCTGATTCAACCGCTCGGGCGGCTCCGGCAACGCCAACACATAGACATTATTTACCTCCCAAGTTAGCGAGCGTACTTGGCCCGGGAAGCGCTTATTAAGCCGCTGCTTTACGCGCTCATACAGTTCCCGCTGGGTAGTCAAGATATAAGTATCCCGGCCGGGAAGATCATCCTTCGCCCCGTCCGCCTGCCCCAGCATTTGGCTCAGCTGGCGCAGTTCCCAGCCGGTTAAAATTTGAATCCGGCCTGTCTGTTTAAGACGTCCTAGCGTATCTTCCCTCAGCACCAGATACGAGATACCCTCCGATCGCAGTCGTTGGACCAATTGGGCCGGAGAAACCCCGGCGGCCAGGGCCACACCTTGAACTTCCTGCCAGTCCAAAGCCAGCCCTACCCGGTTGTTGGCGCCGATCGAGATATTGTTCGGTATGACCACCATCAGGGCCAAACCTACCAGCGCTGATAATATTAGTAGCCAGTGTGGATCACGCGTGCGCAACGGCCCAGTCCCCTCTCTAGTACTCCAGCAGTTGGGAGTATAATTCCGCAGTCCGGGCGGCCATAGCTGCCCGGGAAAACTTTTGCTGTACCAGCTCCTGTCCCGCTCGACCCCAAGCCAAGGCTTGTTCTTTATGTTCCAGCAAGTGCAGCAGCGCTTGGGCCACGGCCGCAGGATTATGCGGCGGTACCAACCAGCCGGTGCGTCCGGTTTGTACTACCTCGGCCATGCCACCTACTTCCGTAACTACCACCGGTTTACCTGCAGCCATAACTTCCAACAATGCGAGCGGCAGTCCCTCTTGTGAAGAGGTAAGCACCGCTATATCGAGTGCCCCGATCACATCTGCTATATCAGGTCGGAAGCCTAGCAACTTAAACTCATGGTTCAAATCATGATCACGGATCAGACCGGTTAATTTTTCTTGCAGCGGGCCGCTCCCAGCTATTATAAACATTACATCCGGGTATTGCCGCTTGACCAAAGCTGCTGCCCGCACAAAAACTTCCGGCGCCTTTTCCGGAACCAAACGGGCTATCATCCCGATCAAAGTTCGGCCGCCAAGCCCAAGCTCATCACGCACAGCCTGTCCAGAGCGGTGGGAAAACTCGGCGACATCGATGCCGTTGGGAATTACAGTTATTTGCCCCGGCGGCACTCCTTCCTCTTGGAGACGAACAGCTACCGCCGCTGAAACGGCTATAATCCTGTCAGTCAAAAGTTTACTGACAGCAGTATTGAGGCCGCGCCGCCATCCTCCGGCCCGGGTTTCGGCTCCGAGCCCGTGCCGGGTTAGGACGATCTTGGAGCCGCCCACCAGCCGGGCTGCTACTCGGCCAGCCAAACTAGCATGGGTGTGCACTAAGCGGTAAGGTTCCTGCCTCAACAGCACCATTAGCTGCCTTAGAACCAACCAGTCCCAAGAGGCATCGGCCCGGTCGAGCAGATAGAGCCGGTAGCCGCTTTTTCTCAGTTCCTGCTCCAGCCTACCCCCGCCCGGGCAGGCCACCGCAACATCCCACCCGCGCTCGGTCAAGCCCGACAGCAAATTTAACAGGTAGCGTCCGGCCCCGCCGATTTGTAGATCACTGATTACGTGCAGTACCTGCAGAGCCATCTGCCCCCTTTCCCAGCGCTACGGTCAGCCCTAGCATAAGCCAAAACAGAAGAGCTATTTTGGGGCTGTACCAAACATTATCCACCAATCCGTGAAGCAAAAAGCCGATCAGAGAACTCAGCAATGCCGCCAGCACCCCCCGCTGGGGGTAATCCATCTGTGGCAGCAAAAGAAGTGAGCGCGAAAATACAGCCGCTAAAATCCATACAAACGCTGCCAGCCCCGGCAAGCCCAACTCCAGCGCCAACTGCAAAAATAGGTTATGGCTGTGGATAGCTGGAGTACCGGCAATCATAAACAAAGGGTAAATCCGATTAAAGGATGCAGGCCCGGGCCCGATACCGGTCAACCAATAGGCGGCAATCATCTTCAGCACCGCTGCCCAAATAGATAGCCGAAATACATTGGAACTATCCTCCAAACTGCCGATGCTGGCAGCACGGGTCAGCACCTGCCGTGGAGCCACGGTAGGCAGCAGCAACACTGCCATAGCCATCACCAAAAGTAGCCACGGCTCCCAAAGGAAACCTAACGCCAGCATCCCTGTCAACGCTGCCAACCAGCCGCCCCGCGAAAAAGTGGTGACTAAAGCCGCCCCGGCCGATGCAGCCGCCAGTGCCCAAACTGTTTTAGCTAACAGCCGTCGATCGGTCAGGAAAAAAACCAATGCAACCGGTAGGATAAAGGTCAAATATTCCGCAAAAATATTGGGATTGTCGAAAGGCCCAAAAACCCGCGTTTTAATGTCTTCGGCTTGCTGGAGGTCGATCCAAGACAAGGATGTTTGGATGCCGCTTTTATATTGTAACAATCCCACCGCGCCGGCCAACAGACCAGCCAGTACCAGTCCGCCCAACAGCCATGGTATATCCCGCGGTTGCGGGATCACGGCGGCCAGATAAAATGCGGCCAAATATAGTATATAAAAAGGTAGCACCTTTAAACTTTCAGTCCCAACTACAGCCGTACAGGAAGCCAAACCTGCCAGAATAAAAAATGACCACAGCGGTAAATCCACCCCGCTGGCTAAATTAAATTCGCCTTCTTCAGCCCAACGCCTGATTACTGCCACCACCAGCGTAAATAAAATCAAGCAGCCGCTGGCCATTGTGGGCAAGAAAGCCAGTCCAACCAAGCTAAAATAAAGACCCCATTTAGGCCGCTGCCAGACAAAGTAGGCGGCTAAAGCCGCGCCAGTGTATTTAATTGCCCGCTCTGGCGGAACCAAGGTTAAAAGCAGGGCGATCACAACCCCCGCGGCCAACCCCCAGCCGAAACCCGTTTTTAATTGTTTTTTTTCGCCCTTCAGTAGCGCATCGGCTCCCATGGTACCGGCCTCCTTTACCTTACCCTTGATCAGGGCGGCCTAAATTGAGCAGCCAGCCGATTGAGTGGCATATCAGGCTGCCATCCGCATACTGATCCCAACTGGCGGGCAAAATCAAGGCCAACCCACCGCCAAAGGCCAGCATCAGTACAGCCGCTGAGCGCCTGCCGGTCAGTGCCCCTAGCCTCTGCCCCCGGATCAGCAAGCCTAAAACTAAACCTAGCACCAGTCCAGCCGTAAACCGAACGGGATCGATTCGAGTTCGTCCGCTAGAGCCGGTCAGCCGGTTAAACCAGCTGTGTTGCCAACCGGTCATAAAGCCCACGGTTCCGGCCAGCCCCAGTTTGTTGATCCAGCGGCCGAACCGTGCCAGCCCGTTGGCGGTACGGCTATGAGCCAACCAGTTCCGGGCCCCCCAGTCGCAGCTTACTATCCGCACCAGTACACTGTTTCGTCCGGCCGCCGCTACAACCCTGCGGCCAAAAGCCCAAATCCTGGCCAGCGCACTCGGCTCAATAAAAGTTGTTATTCGCAAGACGATCCGTCTGCAGATGCTGTTTCGGCCGTAGCGCCGGATGGTATCCATATCTAGTCCTCCACCTTCACACTATATACGGTGCTGATCACAGCCGCCTTTTGCCCTTTTACTTGGGCCACAGCCCCTACCCTCATTTCATAACCGCCCAGGATGATCACATTTTCAGATACATGCCCTTGTCCCCGAACGGTTATATACATATCTTTACGGTATGGCGCTTCAGCCAGTACCAACCGCCCGTCGGCTGTTTCTATCTCTTTCAGGGCCGGAACTACTTTTTTGTCTACCAGCTTCCCCAGCACCGCATTGGATTTAGTGTTTAGGACCGTATCCCCCTCCAGCAAAGCATCGCAAGTTGCCGGCCTGACGTCCTCGATCAGCAACACAGCCTCCACTGTTTTTAGCGCACCCGGATTTACGGCTTGCTGAACCCGAGACTTCAGGCCCACCCGGGCAGCCACAGCGGCAATCAACAAGATAACCGCTAAATCAATAATATTTATCCATCCAAACAGTCGTCCTTTATCATCTATCAGCCGCATAAGAGCTCCTCCCTAGAGCTTTATAATAAACCTGTTCTACTCGTTGGGCCATCTGATCCAGCGAAAATTCCCCTACAGCCTTTTCGCGGCCAAAATCGCCCAGTTCTGCCGCCAATTTAGGGTCAGCTAGCGCCTTGTCGACCGCGCTTAGGATGGCCCGGGCCGTCGTCATTTGGTTGCTGCCCCGGCCACTAAAATTATGTCTTCGGGCCGCCGGCAGCAGTTCGGGGGTTAAAAGTCCCATAAAACCTGCTTCACCGGCGATCACCACCGGTTTGGCCGAAGCCATACCCTCTAAAATTACCCGGCCCACTCCGATCACAACCCGGGCGGTAGCAATTATAGCCGCCGTATCAGTCCGTGAACCAGTTACCAAAATAGCCAGCCGGCGAAAATCTTCATTCACTTTCTCCGCCCAGCGCTTAACTTCCGGCAGTTTGTCACCCTCCCCGACAATAAAAACAGTTAGGCTCGGGTAGCGGCGGAGTAACTCCGGCACAGCTTTAACCACCTTAAGGGCAACTTCCCCCCGGGCTCCACTTAGCCGGCTGATATATACTATCTTCGGATCGGCCGCCCTCAGCCCGAATTCGGTCAATATCGGTTCGGGGTCAATGCTAGCCGCAAAACGACCGGTGTCAACTCCATTAGCAATCACCGTTACCTTGTTAGCCGCGACCCCAAACTTGCGTACCATATGGGCTTTCACATCCGGGCTGACTGCTATGGCCTCATCGCCCCAGAGCGTTAATGTTCTAAGACCTAAATTGGCACTGTAGATGCCGTGGGCCGTAGTTACCAAAGGTCGCTGGTTCCATCTGGACACAAAATGTCCGATCCAAGCCGGTATGCGGGCATGGGCATGAATCAAATCTATCTCCCAATCGGCGACGATCCTGTTCATCAGCTGTAACGCACGCAGCATGTCCCAAGGGGCCCGACTGTGAAGCGGCACTTTAACATGAGGAATTCCGGCTGCCGAAAGCTCCATTTCCAGGCAGCCGCCCTGTGAAGCCACTACTACCCGGTGACCGCACTTATTCAATTCTTGAGCCAACCCCACAACATGGGTTTCCGCGCCTCCGGTCTCCAAAGCCATTAGGGCCAGCAGCACATTTAGGCTGGGCATCTTCGTTCCCCTTTCCTGCCGCTAATTCTAATTTTCTACACCTACGCCACCACGCGCCACGACCACAATGTCGGTCAAAGCTTTGAGGCCACGGCCGTCACTTCGCGGGATCAAAAGCAGGTGATTTTTAGCCACAATTTCCCCGGCTTGAACATCCCGCCCGGCGGTGAGATCAGATATCCCCCCCTGAGGCGAGGTGATAGCCGCAGCTTGACCGGCTCGTAGAACTATTTCCGTCCCAGCCTCCCCCCTCAGTATGGCTCCCCGTTCCAGTTCCAACACTTGCAGGCGGACCAGCTGGTCGACATAACTTTTGGCTACCAGCGGGTCTTGTTCTGTTCCGGCCCCCATCCCCAAAGCAGTTTTGCCCATCAGCATAGCAGTTAAAGCCAGGGCCGCGATCAGGGTCGCCAGTTGTAGCCAGTGTTTCCGTTCCACCGCTTCTTCCCCCTTCGCTATAGTTTCAATTCTAAGTAAGCAGCAATAAAATCATCGATATCTCCATCTATCACTGCTTGGACATTTCCGGTCTCTATTCCTGTCCGATGATCTTTCACCAAAGTATAAGGATCAAAAACATAGGATCGAATTTGGTTGCCCCAAGCAATTTCCCGTTGTTGACCCCGTAATGCCGCCAGCTTCTCTTCTTCCTGTTTGTTCTTTAAGTCAAACAGTTTGGCCGTCAGAATACGCATCGCCGTCATCCGGTTGGAATGTTGGGAGCGTTCGTTTTGACAGGTGACCACAATACCAGTAGGCAAGTGGGTAATGCGTACGGCGGAATCAGTCTTATTTACGTGTTGCCCGCCGGCCCCGCCCGCCCGGAAAGTATCTATTTTAAGATCGTCCGGTTTGATTTCTATGTTCACATTTTGATTCACTTCCGGAATTACATCCACCGATGAAAAAGACGTGTGCCGCCGGCCGGCAGCATCAAAAGGAGAATGGCGCACCAGCCGGTGTACTCCACGCTCACCTTTGAGATAACCATATGCATGAGGCCCTGCGACCAAAAAAGTGACGCTCTTTACGCCGGCTTCATCGCCCGGAAGTAAATCCCAAATTTCAACTTTATAACCGTTCCTTTCGGCCCAGCGGGTATACATTCTCAGCAGCATGCTGACCCAATCTTGGGCTTCAGTACCTCCGGCCCCGGCGTGAAGCGAGACTAGAGCATTATATTTATCATACGGGCCGGCCAAAAGGGCCGCCATTTCCAGGGCCTCGTAATTTTTCTGTAGCTGCATCAGGGCGGCTTCCACTTCTTTTGCTGTCTCCGCATCACCGACTTCGGCCCCCAATTCGCATAACACCCGCAGATCTTCCACCTTACTATTTAGCTCTGCAAACCGCTGTACCTCTTCTTTTAATTCCGTAAGTTCGGGCACGACTTTTTCCGCTTGGGTAGGGTCATCCCAAAAGCCGGGTTCGGCCATCTGCGTCTCCAGCTGCCGGATCCGGTCTTGTTTGGCTTCTAGGTCAAAGAGAAGCCCCCATTTCTTGCATCCGCCGGGCCAGCCTCGCCGTTTCCCGGCAGAGCTCATCGTAGATCAGCATTTACATCACCTCTTCTATCCTCAGCGCCCACAGCAGCGCTTGAACTTTTTTCCACTGCCGCAGGGACAAGGATCATTGCGGCCGATTTTTTTCCGTGGGCGCCGGTAGGGCTGCTGCGGCTTCTCTGCGGCCGCGGCAGCTACGCGGCGGCGCTGCACTGGTTTAGTCGCTAGCTGGATCTTGAATAAATACCGCACTGCGTCCTCTTGAATCCGGGCTACCAGCCCCTGAAACATCTCATGCGCTTCCAACTGGTATTCGATCAATGGATCCCTCTGACCGTAGGCCCGAAGGCCGATCCCTTCCCGCAGTTCGTCCATGGCATCCAAGTGCTCCATCCACTTGCTGTCCACCACCCGCAATAGCACCATCCGTTCCAATTCGCGCCAGCTGTCGGCCCCGATTTCAGCCTCCCGCTCTGCATAAACAGCCGTTATTTTGTCCTCCAACCACTGCCGCAGCTCTAGCTGGCTTTTACCTTTTAGCTCAGCTGCAGCCACCGCCCGCGGTGGAAAAAATATTTGTTCGAGCATGGTCACCAGTGCTTTTAGGTCCCACTGCTCGGGCTCGACATTATCGCTGCAGTAAATAGCCACATACTCAGACAGTACAGTTTTGGCCATGGTTAAAATCGTCTCGCGGTGGTCTGTTTGGGTCAGCACCTCTTTACGCTGCTCGTAGATTACTTCTCGCTGCCTGTTCATCACATCGTCATACTCAAGCAGCTGCTTCCTGATGTTGAAGTTCCGGCCTTCAAGCCTTTTTTGAGCATTTTCAACCGCCCGCGACAATAGGTTGTGCTCTATCGGCTGATCTTCTTCCAGCCCCAGCCGGTCCATGATCTGCAAAATATTCTCCCCGCCGAACAGGCGCAGCAGGTCGTCTTCCAGCGACAGATAAAATCGTGACGACCCCGGATCTCCTTGCCGTCCGCTACGGCCCCGCAGCTGATTGTCGATGCGCCGAGCCTCGTGCCGCTCCGTACCGATAATGTGAAGGCCCCCGGCCGCGACTACCTGCTCATGTTCTTGCCTGCAGCGGGCTTTAATCTCAGCCACCAAGGCTTCCGGCAACTCCCCTTCAGAAGCCGGGTTTTGTGCCCAGTCCTTCAATTTTTCCTTGACCAAAAATTCCGGGTTTCCGCCCAGCAAAATATCGGTACCCCGTCCAGCCATGTTCGTAGCTATAGTGACGCTGCCCAACCTCCCGGCCTGGGCCACGATTTCTGCTTCTCGTTCATGATATTTGGCATTGAGCACCTGATGTTTGATCCCTTGTTTTGCCAGCAGCCGGCTCAGCTGTTCCGATTTTTCGATCGACACCGTTCCTACCAGCACCGGCTGGCCGCGGCGGTGGCAGTCAACGATTTCCGCCACCACGGCCTTAAATTTGCCGGCTTCCGTTTTATAAACAACATCCGGATAATCCACCCGGATCATCGGCTTATGGGTGGGGATCACCACCACGTCCAGACCGTAAATATTGCGGAACTCATCTTCTTCCGTGGCCGCAGTCCCAGTCATGCCGGCCAATTTTTTATACATGCGGAAGAAATTCTGAAACGTGATCCGAGCTAGCGTTTGGCTTTCGGTCTCGATCTTAACCCCTTCCTTGGCTTCGATCGCCTGATGCAAGCCATCGCTATAGCGGCGCCCGAACATCAACCGGCCGGTAAAATCATCCACAATAATTACTTGACCGTCTTTTACCACGTATTCACGGTCGCGCAGCATCAGCTCATGCGCTTTGAGGGCCTGCATTAAATAGTGAGACAGGTCATCCCCGTCCGTAGCCGCGTATAAATTATCCACCCCTAGTAGACGCTCCACCTTCGCTATCCCTTGTTCAGTCGGGGCCACAGTCCGCGCCTTCTCATCCACTTCATAATCTTGTCCCGGCCGCAGTCGCGGCACTATTTGGGCAAATTTATAATACAGCTCGGTGGGCTGATCGACCTGGCCTGAAATAATAAGCGGCGTTCTTGCCTCATCGATCAAGATGCTGTCTACTTCGTCGATAATAGCATAATTAAATGGCCGCTGCACCATCTGATCTTCCCTAAGGACCATATTGTCCCGCAGGTAGTCGAAACCAAATTCATTGTTAGTTCCGTAAGTAATATCAGCCGCATAAGCCGTTTTCCGGGCCACAAAATCCAGCCCGGGAACAATCAGCCCGACCGTCAGGCCCAAAAACTGATAAATTGCCCCCATCCATTCGCTGTCACGCTTGGCCAAATAGTCATTCACGGTAACGATATGTACTCCCCGGCCCGTAAGCGCATTTAAATAAGCCGGCAGCGTAGCCGCCAATGTTTTACCTTCACCAGTTTTCATCTCGGCAATACGTCCCTGATGAAGGACAATGCCCCCCATGATCTGTTCGTCAAAATGGCGCTGTCCCAATACCCGCCGGGCAGCTTCCCGGACCACGGCAAAAGCCTCAGTCAAAAGATCGTCTAAAGTCTCCCCCGCATCCAGCCGGGCTCTAAACTCATCGGTTTTGGCCCTAAGGCCCTCATCCGGCAAAGCCTGCACGGCCGGTTCCCAATCGTTTACCTGCTGCACCTGCCGGCCCAGCCGCCTTAGCTCCCGTTTATTATCATCGAAGACATGTTTCAAAAACGCAAGCATCAACACACCCACTCTCGCCTAGGCTAAATAACCTGCCCCTTCATTCTAGCACTTACTCCTGCCCGAGACAATAGAAAAGCGCTCGGGCGAGCGCTCTCTAAGTTTTAGCCAACTACTACTATTAAAATCTGACTTTCATTTCAGCGTGGCTATTTTCGTCCGTGTTACCAGCTGGCGTAAACAGCCAAATTTATAACAAGGGCTCGATCAACCCATAATTTCCGTCTTTACGCCGGTAAAGCACGTTTACCTCTTCGGTGTCAGCATTTCTAAACACGAAGAAATCATGGCTTAACAGATCTATCTGTAACATCGCTTCCTCCACCGGCATCGGCTTCAGCGGAAAACGTTTAGTCCGGACCAGACGCGGTACCTGTTCCTGCTCTTTCTTTAGCGCAGATTGAGGGACAACATCTAGCACGCTGCCATCTTTTACTCTTCGGGCCAGCCGGGTCTTATACTTTTGCGCCTGTTTCTCCAGCTTATCCATCACCAAGTCGACAGAGGCATACATATCTTCACTGGCCACCTCAGCCCGTAGCAGTCGGCCTCCTCCCACCGGTATCGTAACTTCCACAATATGGCGTTCTCGTTCTACTGACAACCTTACCACAGCTTCGGCTACATCTTCCAACAGCCGGCCCAGCTTGCCGATCTTTTTTTCTACGTATTGATGCAGGGCGGGGGTAAGATCGATGTTTTTACCGCGAACGATTATCCTCATGATTACCACACCTTTCTACCTCAGGCCTTGGCCCTATTATTCCCCGTCCGCTGCCAAAATCCTTCCTGCTTTATAATCCCCAGCCGGCGCTTATTATAAGATCTTGCTCAAAAATGCTTGGGTGCGGGGGTTTTGCGGCCGCGAAAAAAGTTCTTCCGGGCAGCCTTCTTCCACAATCTGTCCCTCATCCATGAACAGCACTCGGTCTCCCACCTCACGGGCAAAGCCCATCTCATGGCTGACCACGATCATCGTCATCCCGTCATCGGCCAGTGCTTTCATCACATCCAGCACCTCGCCGATCATTTCCGGATCCAGGGCCGAGGTAGGTTCATCGAATAGAAGCACCCGCGGACGCATAGCCAACGCCCGGGCAATAGCCACCCGCTGCTGCTGCCCCCCCGACAGTTGCCGCGGATACGCTGTCGCTTTATCCGACAGCCCCACCTTGGCCAAAAGTTCAAGCGCCGTCTCTTTAGCTTCCGCCTCGGCTACGCCCCGGACTTTCTTCGGCGCCAAGGTGATGTTGTCGGTTACGCTCATGTGCGGAAAGAGATTAAACGACTGAAAGACCATTCCCACATCTTGCCGCACGCGGTTGATGTTAGTACCCGAGTGGTTGAGTTTGACCCCGTCTACCCTGATTTCACCCTCCGTAGGTTCCTCCAAGTAGTTTATGCACCGCAGCAGCGTGCTTTTGCCTGAACCTGACGGCCCGATGATAACCACAACTTCACCCCTGTGAACCCTGTTGGTAACCCCCTTGAGCACATGGAGCTGATCAAAATACTTATGCACATTGTTAAGTTCAATCACCTTTGGCCAACCTCCTTTCGGCTCGCCGCACCACCATAGACAGCGGTAAAGTCAGCATCAGGTACAGCAGCCCCGAGGTAGCATAAATGGGCAAGGCATAGCCGCCCTTTCGTCCTACCATCAAACCAGCATAGCGCATAACCTCGGGCACAGCAATTACCGACATCAACGAAGAATCTTTAAGAAGCATAATAAATTCATTGCCCAGCGGCGGCATTATATTGCGAAAAGCCTGCGGCAGTACCACATAGCGCATGCTTTGCCCCCAGCTCATCCCCAGCGACCTGGCCGCCTCCATCTGCCCTTTATCGATCGACTGGATCCCGGCCCGCACCACCTCCGACACGTAAGCCCCGCTGTTGACGCTAAAAGTTACCCAGCCGGCGATCATGGGCGGCAGATGAATCCCAATCTCCGGCAGGGCATAATAAGTCATAAACAGCTGCACCATCAGCGGCGTGCCTCTTATTACTTCCACATAAATCGTCGTTAAAATATACAGCAGCCGGTTGCGTGACAGACGGGCCAGGCCCACAATTGTACCGATCAAAAGTCCGGTAAACACAGAAAAAAAGGTGATGGTCACCGTCACCTTTAGACCCGACAACATTAAAGGTAAAATTTCCGGCAACACCAACCAATCGCTTAATCTCATACAGGCGTTCCCCTCTCACTATGAACATGGTTCCGGCGGCCGGCGGGTTCACCCCCGGCCGCCGGAACTTTAACAACTAGTTTTCATCCTCCGGGAACCATTTCTCGACCAAGGCATCGTAACGGCCGTCCTCCATTATTTTGGCCAAGATAGCATTTATTTTTTCTACCATTTCGGTATCGCCCTTCCGAAAAGCGATAGCCGTTTTTTCTTTAATGAACGGTTCATCGCTGACCAATTTAACTTTATCGCCGTGTTCCTGCACATAGGGCTTGCCTACCGGCTCATCCACGACTACAGCTTCGATGTTACCGTGCTGGAGGTCCAAAAAGGCCTGCGGGTAGTTATCATAGCGTTTAATTTCCTTAATATCGATCGGAGTGCCTTCATAATCTTCCTCGCCGGCCTGCATATCGCTGACAAAGTCATCGGCCGTAGTAGATATTTGGACTCCAATACGCTTGCCGGCAAAATCATACTCATCTTCAATTTCATCATAATCGGCCCGGACCACAATCACCTGACCGGCTTCAAAGTATGGATCGGAAAAGTCCATTTTTTCCAAGCGCGAGGTTTTAATCGTCACCCCGGCGATTACCAGATCATATTTTTTTGATTCCAACCCAGCGAACAGAGTTTCAAACGATGTATCTACCACTTCCATCTCCACGCCCAGCTCTTCACCGATAATATCAGCCAGATCCTTGTCAAAGCCTTCCACTTCCCCGGTTTGGGGATTGATGCTTTCAAAGGGCGGAAATGCAGCATTGGTTCCCCATTTGATCACTGCTTTCTCAGCCAGGCCGCCGTCTTCACCGTTGTCATCGTCCGCTGCCCCCGAGCCCCCACCGCACCCGGTAAGGCCCACCGTAAGCAGCAGGGCCAATAGCAGGCTCCAGCCTATTAATTTTTTCACGCTAAGATCCCCCAATCAATTGTTGTAGTTTATGCTCATTATTATACAGGGTAAGGTATAATATTGCAAGCCCTTTTTTAGTTTATTTTTTTAGTTTATTTTTTTCTTGGTTCTTAATAAAACCGCGGCATCAATCCAATACCCCTCAGATCGCCTTTATTCGCTACTTTTTGCTGGGCCTGGTTAAATTCTTTGCTGTTCTCGAGCCTTCGAACCTGACTTGTCTGTGGATAATGTGGATAAAACTGTTAGTAACTCAGACCAGCTGCCTCCTTTATGTGGATAAAAATGGGGATACCTTGCTACCGCCGCCGTCCGCAGCGAAAAACGGGCGATTCCGGTTTTAGTTTTTAGTCGTTCCGGAACCAAGATTTTCTGTATAAATATAGACCCGCGGCCGCCGGTCAATGTTTCGAACCGGGCTGGCCGGGGACAGATCAGCGCAAAATGGGTCTTTAACGTAAAAACGGAGGACAGCCCGGACTGTCCTCCGCTCTTTTTCTTGCTAAAACACGCCGCTGGAAGATCGCCGGGCCTGGAAGCATTCCCGGCAGTATACCGGCCGATCCTCACGCGGTTTAAACGGCACTTGGGTGGGCTGGCCGCAGTCAGCGCAGATAGCATCGTGCATTTCGCGCGGGCCTCTTCCGAATCTACCTTGGGCCTGTTTTCGTGCTTGTCGACATTCGCGGCAGCGCGAAGGCTCATTGGTAAAACCCTTCTCCGCGTAAAACTCTTGTTCACCGGCAGAAAAAATAAACTCTTGACCGCAATCCCGACACGTTAGCACTTTGTCCTCAAAGGCCATACAACAAGATCCCTCACTCTTTGAAATTTTGCCATCGCGCTTAGCTGACCTGGTTTTTGCCCCCACACCCGCCTGCTGGAAGTCTCGCTTCGGGTCTTATCCCGTTACTACCCCTTCTCTCTAGGCTACGCGGTGCCAGTGCTGCATCGCAGCTTCACACCAACCTAGGCAGGTCTTACTCCTAAACCGCACCATGCTCGGCAGCACCTTGACTGTCTTACGTGGATCGCTTCGCCTGCGGCTGGCATCGACTTTCAACCACAGACCTAAGCCAATGGTCTACTTATTATATGCGCGCCAACAACAAAATGCAAGCACAGGCGGCAAATATTTGCCGCCTGTCCTACTCCTTAGGAATTTTTTTCGCCGCTTTACTCCCTTAGCTATTTTGATCCAAAAACAGCGCCTTCGCTCCCACCTCTTTAGGGCGGTATCCTTCCGCCGTCCGTCTAAGTTTTCCCAGCTGGTGCCGCTCCTTGTCCAGTTGGCCCCGCAGCTTGTGCAGGCTTTCCTCCAGCTTTTTGTTGAGCTTGATCGTTTGCTCCAGCCGCTGCCTGATCTGCTCCTGCGCTTCCTCAAGCTCCGGCTCCAGATCAGCTATCAGGCTGTTTTCACCGCCGGATCTAAGTTCTCGTTCTTGTAGCTGGATATTTTCCACTTGCACCATCAGCCGTTCCCGCTGAACCAGCACATCTTCCAACTTCTCTAAGTCGCTCGAGCTTACCGCCTCAAGCGCGATTTCGGTGGCCCCATTTATCGCCTTCAAGAGCAACCCTTGCGCCTGAACAATTCTGAGCAGCCGGCCCCCATTTTCGGCCGGCTGGCCTTCAGCCCCCAACATTGAGACCACCGGCAGCCTTCAGCTGCGTATTTCCTTCCCGTACCGCTTGAGTCCAGACTTCTTTCAGCTCCGACAGCATTGCCGCCGCTTCCCGGGCTGGTTCCGGATCCTTATTTATATTGGCCTCCACCAAGCGGCGATGCATATACTCGTACAAACCGGCCAAATTTTCCGCCAGCACCCCGCCGCCTTCGCGGTTAAGGCCGGAAGTCAGTTCAGTTACAGCATCTTGGGCCTTGACGAGGAGGCCGTGCCCCCGCTCC
>JAAZKX010000033.1 GCA_012799605.1 Bacillota bacterium
ATCTTGCTTGGTTGCTAAACCCATCTTGTAATTCACTAGCCTTAGGCTTTGATGCCTCTTTAGGTACCATTACTAAAGGAATACCATCAAATGTAATATTAACTTGCTTTGTTCTGTGAGTCTTAAATTGGTAGCCCAGTTCATTTCTGGCAGTATAACTTATGGTAGCTTGCCCTTTACCAACACTTTGAACAACTCTTTCCCAAAGTTCTTCACGAACACGAAAATTTAAATTCCCTATATAAACCCCTGTCGCTATTTCCTGCATCCATTTAGTCAAATCTCCCCTTAAGGACATAGGCGCGTTGGAAATTGTTATCACCGTCATCCTACCACCCCACAACCCTAATTAAATTTACTATAATTAACGCCATGGGGCACCAACCCTTCTTTATCGTCCCACAGGTGTATGATATCCACTTCTTCGTCCTCTTTGAATTCGCCATCATCCGATTGTAAAAGGTACTTAATGTCATTAACGATTGCTTTTATCAATGCACCATTAACAAAAGTATCTCGCATTTTTAAGCGGGTTTGCCGGCCTATGTCTTTTTCTGGTCCAAATTGGGAAGCAATCTCGAAAGCTACAGGTATACTGGTGTCCGCCTTGTAAAGATCTGCAACATCGTAAACAAATGAAAGTTCATGACCAGCGTGAATGAAGCCCAATCCTGGCGCTAATCCTAGGGCCACAATAACGCTATAGACTAGTCCATAAAGGGAAACATTTGCTGCCGAAAGGGCTTGGTTGATGGGGCTCCCACTTTCGTAATCCGAAGGATCGTATTTTCGGCGAGTCCACTTTACACCATATTTTTGAGAGTATTTGCGGTAGACTTGGCGAACCCTAGCACCTTCACGACCGCGTAATTGTTGCATTGTTAATTTAGAAACATCTTCATCTGGAAATCTTAACTGATACATTTTGCGTGCGATGCCTAACCTGCTTCGACGGTTAGAAACTAGCTTGGCTTGTCTCTCTAACAATCGACTGGATCTCGTTAATGCGCGGCCATGAGCATAAAGTCTAACTCCTCTTTCGCCTACCCAGACAACGCTAGTACCCGTATTCCCGATTAACTCCATTGCTCGGTGAGTTATTTCCGTACCCGGTCCAAGCATTATTACGCTAATCATAGCTGCAGGAATTCGCACTATCCCACGACTATCTGTAACTGTTATAGCGCCATCTTGTCTATTTATTTTTGAGTGCTCTATATACATAAAAGTAATGCGGTCGCTAACTCGAGGTAATTCTAGTAATTCGGGTTTCTTGGCACCCGGATGTTTTGTCATTTTTCCTTACCTGGAATAACCGTTATAAGACCACAACCGAATGCCTTCTTTTTGCCCAAACCATTTGTAAGGACTACCTTAAACCGGTCAAGGTCTTCTATCGTTAAAAATCCGCCATAAGCAACCTTGCAAATTTTAAGTGGTCTTTGATTTCTACGCCTCAAAATTTCGAAGCCTCTACTAGTGATTACAACCTCATTTTCATTAATCGAAAAACCATGTTGTTCGGAGCGGTTTTTTAGATATTGAAGCTGCTGTTCAGCTGTTACAAGTGGGATTACCCGGCCACGTTTTCCAGACCCTTTACCGGTACTAAGTGATTTGACTGGATTTAAAACAGCCCGAAATCTGAGTTTATTCCCAACTTGCAACCGATCTAACAATATATTATAGTCTTTGGTTTCAGCGCTACCGGCTACCCCGTATTTTTCCAGCCTTTTTAGGTCTGGTTTTTCCCTACTTAACACAAGCAGATAAAGATCGTCGTCAAGAGGATCAATACGCCATAATTTGCGGGAACATTTGCCGGTTTTTAGTTCAGCCGGGAAACTTTCCTCGACCCATTTATGATAGGCACCCAAGTGATCCAGATCTCTTATCTTTTGCCTGTTGTTAACATCTATTTTTACACGTGATAAATACATATAATCACCCTAAAAAGCATTAAATGCATCATGGGTCCCCCCAATTTCAAGCGATTTTAATACAATATCCTTCCTAGCGACAGCCCTATAGCCGTGTCGTCGTTCTTTTTGGGAAAATGAAAGTACTTTATCCCTAATCATCACTGCTGTAGAATTACCTAACAAATAAGCATCCGCATAAATTGGCAAAATCACTCTACCTCGATTTTTTTGTTTATACCAGTCCGAGGCCTGCCATTCTAAGTTTTTTAAGCAGGTTATTGCATCTTGGTTTTCTATCCCAATGAAATAGTCTGCAGTCAACGGATTTGAACGCCTCCCTAAAAAAGGTTGGAAATAGGGATTTTTTAAACCTCGTTCTAGTTTCTTAACTAGCTCCTCATCATCGCTGCCTACTGCTACAACAAAAATTGCATCCTGAAGGTATTGTCGGTTTGTCACATAAACCTGGCCTAATTGCCCATTGGGTTTAAATTGTTGCGCTATGTGATAATCATTTAGCCATTCACCCGGTTGGTCAATTCTAACAGCAAAATATAATTGATTTAGTTTTTTTATACGGCTATCATCTCTTGGGTAGCCTAAACTAGCAGCTAGTATACCGATTACGGCGCTTTTGGAAGGATAACGATCGGTGGAACGGCTTTCAAATTGTGAACCCGTCCCCCAAGACTGTAATGGTCCAGCAAATTTTAGTAAAATCGTTTTCATCTACATTCACCTAGCTAGATGTCTAAAAGAGAACCCAATGTCTCTTCTAGTTTTTTTTGCAATTCAGGCAAGCTGGTTTGGTTTCCAACAAAATCTTCCATACCCAGGCTAAAAGTGAAAAGTGGTGCATCAATCCATTGTTCTACTGATTTATACTCTTTCGTCAACCGATGAATAGATTTTTCTACATATCCTTCCGAAGAGCGGATCGGACGCTCAAAAGCGCTCACTAGACTTACGGGGCGATCTTGGCGCAAGCAGATTAACAATGCTTGTGGAAGTGTTTGGTTGGCAAAGGTGTTTATTTTCCCCGTGGGCATCGATTTGACAAAAGCCTCAACGAAGAGTTTTACGGCGTTAATAATTAATTCTTTATCACCGATCTGTCTAGCAAACTCATGCACTGCAATGTTTGCATAGCGGTATAATGTAGAAGAATTGTATTCAACCGTACCTAACATCCCGGCGCCAGCATCATCGACCGAAGAAAAATCATCTGTAGCGGTAAAAAAGTCAAACTCTGTTTGCACTCCATGGGTAGAAATTGCATGGGCAAACTGGCTCGATGCATCCTCATTCAATTTGGGATCATCTGCTACCATTCTTCCAAATAAAGCAATATCGATAGCAAGATCTTTTTTTAACAATTCTTGCAGTTCTTTTTTGGTTTTATCCCCTGCAATGGCAGCTTGCGCCAGCTTTTCTGCTTGTTTAGAGCTGATAAAGAATAAAGCGCGTGTTTTTCCATCTTTTGTAGTCGAAACTCCGGCCGAATTAAGGGTTTTTTGGGCGAGCTTCAAGGCTTCTTCTTGGCTGATGGATTTATCAATATCCGTAATCTTTCCCGCTATATAACGAACTACTTCCAGGCTGCGAATACCCACATTGTTTATAGCGCCGTGTTTTAAAAAATATTGCCGGATTGCCCTTTTCCAGGATTGGGAGCTGACCCGGGCCCTTGTCACCCCACCATATTGCGCGGTTTTTGGACTACCAGTATCATCACGATTAATATTAGACGGCGGAACAGTCTGGATAGCATGTATATCTAAAAAAAGACGCCCGCTAGTTTTCATCGGTTTTCTCCCCCTTGTTATAATATCGATAATATGACCTTGACCATTTTAGACGGATATTGTTTTCTTGACCTTTTTGGAACCAGAACAAATCATCTGCTAATCGGGCATAATCGACTTTTGTGTCCGTTTTTGCCTTTAAAAGTTTAATAAGGTGCCTTAAATGATTAGCCAGCTCATTAAAGCTCGCCGCCGTGATCATGGCATTAAATCTTCGGTCAACCGCCTGATTATCATCTTCAATCCTCAAACTGCTTAAAGATGCCCCTATGTTATCTACCGGCTTTTTTGCCTTGGAACTAAATCGTGTGTTAACAGTTTCCTCCTTACCTTGTTGATGTAAAGCATAAAGCTGCAAAGCCAAGATGATAGAACGTTCGGCCTCAGTTAATTCGCCTGATTTTCCTAGGTATTTTACCGGGATATTAGAGAATATAACTGGGAAAACCCCGGAGGCTAGCTGAACGTTCTTATTGACAGATCGACGCAAACTAGCCAAATATGCTTTGGTAGAGCTGACTTGCAAATCACGTGCAATTAAATTTATGATCCGCGCTGTTGTCTGGTAAATGGTTGACTCCGCTAATTTAGTCATTCTACTCTCCTTTCTTTTTTAGTTAGGCCTAGATTCCTATCTAACCAATAAACAAGCTGATTATAGGCAGTAGCAATGTTCATGAAAGGTTTGTCCTTACCAAAAATACCTTTGTAATCCCGGTGCCCCGCTGTTTCAACTAATAAATTTGCTTGCTGAAGAATTATTGATCTTAGTTCTAAGCGCCAGTTATGAATCCGTTGTTCTTTATCTTGATTGACCTTTAAAGAATTTAGCCAGTGGCGAAATGGTACATCTACTTCGTAATAGGCTTGCATTATAATCTTGCTGGTAAACCCGTTGCCTTCGATATTACGGATCTTTTTGACATTGTTTACGAATCTACCAAAGGTATTTTCTATAATGTCTTTCGTCTTTTCTACCTCTCCATTTATCCTAGCAACCCAGCCGTCATCTTGGATATCGTCCAGTACATGCTCATTTATGTCAAGAACGTCAAAATATTCTTCAACGGGAAGCCAAGAAGTAGCATTGTTGTCAGATTCCATTCCGTAACTTTCGATTACTGCGTTCGTCTCCTTTGTGATTTCTTTGATACGATAAAACCAATCAATTATCCCCGGCCTTTTATCATTTTCGTTTTCAACCAGGAACACGCTGCCAAATGAACGCCAAAACGATGAGTTTATTTGATGCTTTTGCGGAGTCCGTGAGCCTTTGTTCGGTCCCTGCGTTCTGTAGCGCCACAAGGTCATCAATTCTAAAAATTGATCCCGGTGTTCAACCTCTGGTAACTTTACGGTTTCAATGACAAAATCGTCCTCTAACCTGGCCTTGGGATCCATATATATAGCCCTGCCCCAATTGGTATAGAGCTCTGCCAGGTTGTCTACTGGATAACCGAGTAGAAGTTTGTTTATTACTTCAGCGCCGGTTTGTTCCCAACATGGCCTTTGGCTAGTTGCTTGATATTCTTCCTCCGGATGTAGTAAAGCCAAATTCAAAACTAAGGTTTCAAACAGATTTTTCCCCCGTAATGCTATCCCGCCCAGATCATAAATCCAGCCTTTAGAGTTTGTACCTTTAAAGTCCTCATAGCGTGCCTTATCGCCCGTCCCTACCACCCCTTGATATAAGATGAGCCAGCGTGCTAACTCAGCCTCACTTATTCTGTTTTTATTTCCATCTGCTTCGTATCTTGGCGAGAAAAGGGCAATTTTATTTTGGCTTTCGGAAATTGTACGGTTTATTGTTTTTGGTTGGATTTGGGTAGGATTGCTTCCCCGCCCAGCTTTGATCGGTCTTTTCATTAATTCTTTTTCTGTTACTTGATAGAAAGGATGCTTATCGTCAAAAAGATAAAACCGATCCTGCCATTGTCGTAAATAATCAATTACAATATCCGGAAATGATTTTTTGTTCCACAGGTTTACCCATGTCGCCATAAGATTATCCTGGTGATCTTCAAGGTCATCTTCATCAAGTTCCGCAACCGGTTTGAATCTGTCATCTAATTCCAGGTACGGATATAGCTCTCCTCGAAAATTAAATCTCGAAAAAACAGTATGCAACACTGCCAACAGCAAGCGTAAAATTGCAAAATTTTGCATCTGTATCTCGCCAGCCAGTTGTTTATACTTATGTGCGTTTTGATATAACTTGATCAAAGACACTTCTTCCATGGAGCCATCCTCACCAGTCATTACTAAAATCCATGGTTCCTCCAATAAATTAAAATGGCGCAACTAATCCCCTCCCTTATCTTCCGCCTTTTTATAACTTAGGCCTTGTTTTTGACAATAATGTAAGCAAAACCCGTTTAGAATAAATTCGTTATTCTCATCAAAAATAATCCCCAACATTCCTCTTAGCCAGGTAGACTCTTGCCAAACAGGAAGGTATCTTTTATTGAATTTCTCCAATTCCCTGATGGTGTCGTCAATAATGTAATAGGCACTAAGTTGTAAAGGAAGTCTTATAGTGTGGCGAGAAATTTCTTTTTGCACCGACGGGTCATCGATCGAAGTGGACAAATCGTGTTGACTGCCAAAAAAAGTATAGCCTGTTTTATATTTTTTCAAAGCAATAACTTCAATAGTATCTTGAATATCGCGAACCTGCGCCATCGCAATTTCTTCTGAATCATAATCGAGGTTGCTATCGAGCCAACCGACCAAACTTTGGCTTGGTCTAAAGCTAGGATTACCTAGCATGAAGCCGGTGGCTTTTTGTTTTTTACGGCTAATTTTACTTTCATGTTCATCTTTAGCCTTTTTGTATTTTTCCCCTAGATCATTTTTAATAAGTGAACGATCGTCACTATAAACGGCTTGCACTAGTGGAGAAATATCCTCAGGTAGACGAATTTTTTCTGGCAGTAAGAGCTTGGTTCGAAGTAACAGATAATCACCATACACTGCAGTGGAACCGGATTCGAAGTCTGTGTTATTGGCACCCATAACAAACACCTTGGGTTTTTCTAGTTTCTGGGGCCTTTTTATTGGATGCCGATGCAATCGACCAATTCGTTGAATTAATAGATCCATGGGCGCCAAATCAGAAATAAGCAAATCAAAATCTATATCTAACGACTGTTCCATCACCTGGGTTCCGACAATGATTTTTTTATTGGGACGTTTGGCTCCCTTTCCTATGGTACAAAGCAGATTTTTTTCTTTTTTTACCCGATGGGTAGCAATAAAACTTGAGTGCAACAGTTCAACTAAATCATCCCCAAAATATGAGCAGCATTTTTTTGCAATTTCTTGAGCCCTCTTTACGGTATTTACGATAACGCCGGCAATACCACCATCCGTTAATTGGTCAGAAAGCGTGTCAATTAAGTCTTCTTCATTCAATCGAATAGCATCAACCACTGAATGTTTTTCGGCTTTAATATCACTGAATAGCTTAATTTCCATGCCATCGCTATAGGTAATTAAAGGATAAGCATGAGCAGTTTCCCAACCTTCCGGTTTGGCTATCTCCCTCCACTTTTTGCCGCTGCCACGGAGGTAGTTTTCGATTAATTCCGCCCGGGTTTTTGCTGGAAGCGTAGCCGATAGGATAATAACAGGTACATTATAGGCTCCCATCCAGCGCAATGCCCTGTATAGGTATTGATTCATGTAGGCGTCATAAGCATGCACTTCATCGATCACGACGATTTTTTTGCTAAAGCCCAGATGTTTTAAAGCTAAATGTTTTTGTTTCAAAGCGACTAGCAAAAATTGGTCGACCGTGCCTACTACAAAATCATCTAAGATGGCGGTTTTTCTTCCAACGAACCATTCATTTACTACCAAACTTGCATCAATATCATAGATATTTGCACGCGGCAAAGCGGCATAACTGTCATTTAGCGCTGCTTTTCCATGGACTAGTTGTAGCGATTTTTTCCCATCATCAATATTTTTTAGCCACCTGCTTATACGGTCAAACATTCCGTCTGATGTTGCCTGGGTTGGTAGACCAAAAAACATCCCGCTAGCCTGGGTTTTTGCAGATAGCTGCTCGACACCAATTAAAGCAGCTTCAGTTTTTCCAACCCCCATAGGTGCTTCTACAATTATAATGCCTGGGGTTGTTATTTCTTGGATAATTTTGAACAGCTTAAACTGAAGATCATGCGGCCCCCCTTCGAATCCGAATCGATCTTTATACCCCAAGACAATATCGGTATGTTCTTCTTCAATTCTGGGGGAGGTGCGATACCATTTCAGCCAGCCTGTTTTTATTCTGTCGTCCCTATCACCGACAGAAGTTTCCCCGATGGGGATCAGGGGAAAATAGTTTTCGTTACTCGCTATCCAATCAGCCATTATTAGTAAACCACTGAGCAATACCTGCCCGGGTTGATTGACATGTGGAAGATCGCTTGCCGATTCGAAACCATTAATTTTTAAGGCCCAATCAAAAATGGACCGTTGGGTTTTTGCCCACTGGCGATGGACAAAATCCTTTTTGGCTGAAACCTGAAAATAATTATTCGGATAAGAAATGAAATGCAAAGATATGTCAATACCTTTATCGATAGGTGTCCCATGATGGGCTCCAACAATCGAACTAATATCGGAAGAGACTCCGAATTGTTCCAAAAGAACCTGTCCAGCAAGAGCATGAGGGGTTCTACTAGGATCCATAAGACCGCTGTAACACTCTGTTATACCGGTAAAACCAGCTCTTTCAAGCTGTTCCAATAGCACTTTATCCAAATCCGGAGACTGATAAAAACTTGGCCTGCTTTGGAAAACAGGGGTTGCCTTACCGATATCGTGTATAGCAGCTAAAAAACCGGCTAAGTTTTTAGCCAGATCTTCATCTGGTTGGCTAAGGGAGTTAATTATTCGCTGTCTTTGTTGTCTTGACAACCAGTGCTCCCAAAGAAGCTTTATTACCGCGGTGGCATCTATTAAATGTTGTTTCAATGGCAACCACTGAAACACAGCGTTTCTATCGCTCTTTTTGGCCCAAATTACATCTTCCGGTAAGGGCAAAAGACTGTTAGAGATTTCCCTCGCCCCCCAATAAAGTTATTCCAGCCGCTTAGTAAACGTAGCAATATAGCCCGTATAATAGTAAGACCAATGCTGGTTCAGCTCTTAGGCTGAAGCCTTGTTGCATGTTGCATGTTGCATGTTGTAATATTCTTCATAAATAGCTAAGATTCCTTCATTATTCGCCGGTTTCAGGAGGTTGTTAAACGATCCTATTGTTAGATAACATTAGCCGTAATAATCCAAGCCGCAACCAGTCAAAAACCGTCTCGCCGGCGTTAGCGCCGATGATAAGTATTGTTGCCACCCGTTTGGAAAAATTCTGCAATTGCACTATGTATGGAAACGGCAAATTCCAAGCGGATACATCCCTGACGGTTATAGCTATTATGAGCTACTACTTAATTAAGCCAACAGCAGTGCCTGATCTCCGGGTCTACTCCCCCACGCAGAACTTTTCCGCCCACACTCAAGCCGAGGCCGCTTTTAGACAGATTGATTCGTACCCCTTTACCCAATCCGATAGAACGCCGAAAACGCCAGCTCATCCGGATACCCCCTTTAGGCTGCACCGCCATAATTTTAAAGCCGTAGTGCCTGTCTTAAAAATATTCGCTAACCATAAACTAAATTCCCGTCAAAGGGCCTCTTGGTCGGATTTCGACAAGGAGCCAATTATGGTAGCTACCTCGGAAAATGATCGCGCTTCTAACAGCCGCCCTGGTAGATGGCCTACAGCCGGGGCGGTAAGCTGATAGCGATTGAGCCAAATTACCGTCATTCCCACTGCCAAGGCCCCGGGAACATCTGTTACTGGGGAATCACCGACAAAAATCGCTTCCCGGGCTTGAACCCCGCAGTTTTCCAAGGCCGACTGGAAGATTTTTGGATCGGGCTTACGTACGCCTTGTTCGTCAGGGAAAAAGAGGGTTTCGGCTGGAAAGTATTTATCCAGCCCCAAAACTTCTAGTTTCGGCCGTTGCCACTTACTAGTACCGTTACTGATAATCCCACAGCCAATTTGCTGCTGCTGAAGTTGATCCAACAGCTTCCTAACCGGTGGGAATGGTTTCATCCGCTGCCTAAATTCATTTATTCCTTGGCGGACGAGCTGCTCGGCTAAAGCCGCTTCTTTTCCTATGGGGCCGAGATCGAGAGTGCGGTAAAAAAGTAGCCGCAGCCATTCGACCGGTTCTAGCAGCTCAGCTGCTTGGCTATCGCTGGAATACTCCTGCCAGAATCTTTGCAGATAAAAAGGTGCTTGTTTTTGATCCTTCCCCAGTCGGTTGCAGGCTGTTTCTATTGTTACCTGCAAGGCCGCATCGATGGCCGCCACCATATCATATAAAGTACCGTCGAGATCGAAAAAGACAAAACGAAATTTAGCGGGCAATGTTCGGCTTGATCTAGTCATCGGGTCTCACCTCCAAAGCAGCGGTTTCTTATACTAGTTGTGCCCCAGCGGCTACAACGAGTAAGAACAGCAATTCGGTCACTTCGTTGATGGCCCCGTAAACATCTCCAGTTAAACCGCCTAATTTTAGCGCTACCCGGTGGGCGAAAAAATACGATCCGCAAAAAGATATAAATATGGCCGTAAGGATAAGTATCACTTCACGGGGAGTAGCTCTAAAGTATAAAAAAGTGGTTATTACAATCATCAAGCCCATGCGCCGGGCAAAAGTTAAATCATGCTCATCAGCCCGGGCATAAGCCCGGCCCATCCCAGCCTCGGTGCGAGCATATGGGAACCAGCAAACCGCACCGGCCATGCTCAGCCGCCCCATAAAAGGAAATAATAACAATGCTTGCAGCCGCAGCGGTTCAGCTATTTCTATCAACACAGCTAATTTAACTATCAGGAGGATAAATAAGGCTGCTGCCCCGAGAGCACCTATCCCGGTATCACGCATGATAGCCAACGTTTGCTCGCGATTTCGCCGGCTAAGAAGTCCATCACAAGCATCGGCAAATCCGTCTAAATGGAGGCCGCCTGTAATGAGCGCGTTTAGGGCTAGAATCAGTGCCGCTGTCAAAACCGGGCTGAATATGCGCCCAAGCCCATAATCGGCCAGCGCAAAAAAAAGCCCGAGCAAAATCCCGACCAGCGGAAAAAACCGGACACTGTCAGCAGCTGAACGCAGGCGATATAATTGGCCGCCCGGACTGGGAAAAAAGCGGGTCAGGGGCATTTTCCCCGCTGGGGCTGTGCCCCCGTCCCACCGCCGGATAGAAACCGGAAATATTGTCAATAAAGATAAGGCCTGTTTAAAATCTCGCCACCAACCCAACAACTACGGCACCCTCCCTCTTTATTTAAGCTGTAACGGCAGTCCGGCTACCAACAAATAAAATTCAGTGGCCTGCGCTGCAAACGCTTGGTTGGCCAGGCTAGCCAGATCCCGGTAAAGCCGAGCTAGAGGATTATCCGGCACCGGACCCCAACCTACTTCATTAGTTACGAGCACCACTTCAGCCGCTACCTTTGCGGCCAAAACAGCTGCGTTTTTGGCTCTGACTATAATATCGGCCGCTACCGCCGAAGCGAGCGTAGTATCTGCCATAAGCTGTTCGCCCTGAAAGCCAACCTTCTGTAATAAAATATTGGCTAGCCACATAGTAAGGCAATCTACCAGTACTAGCTTGTCAGGCTGTCGCCCGTATCGCCATAATGCTTTCTCCAGATTGTAAGGTTCCTCTACCGTTAACCACACAGAGGGCCGACTGGCCCGGTGGGTTTGAACCCGGGCCTTCATCTCTTCATCCAGCACCCTTGCTGTAGCCACGTATACCACCCGGCGGCCGCTTTGTTTTGCATAGCGGTCAGCGAAGGTGCTCTTACCCGATCGGGCCCCGCCTGACATTAACAACAGTTTGCCTGGCTTCACTCGACCGCCCCCTTTTTCCTTCCACTAGGTTCAAAAGCCTGTTGTTGTTTGGGATAAACGGTAACAAAAGGCCGCTGATGTACTGGATGGCGATTAACTATGATCTCAACTGCACGGCTAGCATAAGCCTGGCGCAGGTTTTCATCAGTAACAACCTCTGCTGCCCTGCCTTGGGCCAAAATCCGGCCTTGCGCCAGCAAGATAAAGCGGTCAAAATATTGTACAGCTAGGTTAAGATCGTGAATCGCGACCAGCGCTGCTACTTGACAGTGGCTGTTGAGACGTTGCAGTAGGCCCAAAATTTCGCCCTGATAGGTGATGTCAAGCTGTGATGTAGGCTCATCTAAAATTAACAGCTGCGGCTCCTGCGCCAAGGCCCGAGCGATAAGCATGCGCTGGCGTTCGCCTCCACTTAGGGTAGGTACGGATCGCTGGGACAAGGATCGGATGCCGGTTTGCTCCAAGGCCGCTTCCACCTTAGCCACATCAGCCGGAGTTTCGCGTTGGAATGGCTTAAGATGTGGTTGCCGGCCCATTAAAACAGCCTCAGCCACAGTCAGATCAAAAGCTAGCGCTGTCTCCTGGGGAACTACTGCTACCCGGCGGGCCCGTTCCCGGGCAGTGTAATCAAATATGTTTTTCCCGGCCAGGGTGATATTTCCCTGCTCAGGTTGGAAAAGTCCGCTGACACATTTTAATAAAGTTGATTTACCGGACCCATTAGGCCCGATGATGGCGATCATCTCTCCCGCTGTCAATTCAAAACTTAGATCTTTCAATGCAAAGGCGGAATTATAGCGGAATCTGATTTCTTGTACTTCAAGCAACTTTTTGTTCACAAACTATCACCTGCCCTTTGGCTACAGCGGGGGACGACGCTTGAGGAGGGACAAAAAAAATGGCGCCCCGCCTAAGGCCATGATCAGCCCCACCGGTAGCTCTGTCGGAGCAATCACTGTTCGGGCTAAAGTATCAGCCGCGACGACTAAAATGCCCCCACCCAAGGCTGATGCTGGTAACAGCAACCGGTGGTCTGTCCCCACTAGCATTCTAAGTACATGCGGCACAATCAGGCCGACAAAACCGATTGGGCCGCTTACAGCTACTGCAGTAGCTGTAAGTAAGGAAGCACCCAAAAATAGCCACCGTTTCGTCCGCTCCACTTCAACTCCCAAGCTGGCCGCTGTTTCCTCCCCGAGCAAAAGAACATTGAGAGCCCGTGCCTGGATTTGGACGACTGCTGCGCCCACGATAAAATAGGGCAGCGATGTTCTGACGTAAAGCCAATTGGCTCGGCCTAACCCTCCCATCAGCCAAAAAACAATTTGTTGCAACCGCTGGTGGGAAAAGTACATAAGAAGAGATACCAAGGCCGAAAAAAAAGCACTCACGGCGAGGCCGGATAGCAGCATACCGTATAAAGATATATAGTTTCCGGATCGGGCCAAGCGGCTCACAAGCAGCACTGTTACCGCTGCCCCGGTAAAAGCTGCCAGTGGCACTAACCCGATACCAAATGGAAGCTGGTCCACGGGGAACAAGAAGGCCAAAGTAGCCCCCAGCGCTGCCCCTGCCGATGCCCCCAAGATATAAGGATCAGCCATGGGATTTAGAAATAAAGCCTGAAAACAAGCCCCGGCCAGAGCCAAAGCGGCCCCGACCATAGCTGCCAGCAGGGCCCGCGGTAACCTAAGCTCGATGATTATGGCCTTGGTACTATCATCCACCGGCAGGCCACTGTCCGGCCATAACCGCAAGGCTCGAACGAGGTGAGATAGCCTGATCTTAACTGCCCCTAAAATCACACCTGTCCCAAGGGTTAAAAGTAGTATTAGCAACAACAGAGCTATGACAAGCTGCCCCCGCCGGCGGCGCGCTTTTACAAAGGAACTGACAGGTTCGCCTGCTTCTTTCCCCCCGTAGCCGGTTATTTTATTTGCTAACTGCCCGTCCATTTTTAAACCGTCACCTCTAATACAAATACATCCTTATCCTCAAGACCTGCCGCCGCTATAGTCCCGGGTGAAATACCTGCACCAACTCTTCCACAGCGTCCACTACCCTGGGGCCAGGTCGGGAAATGAGGTCATCATCAATGCCATAGAGCCGATTATTTTGCACTGCTTTAATCGTATCCCAACCGGGACGCCCTATTATGGCTTCCGCCTGAAAAGTCTCGGTGCCATGGAGATTGGGAAAAATTATGATATCGGGATTACGGCTTACTATTGCCTCGGGGCTAAATTCCGGGTAATCGGTAGCCGCGTCAAAGGCAATGTTGCGCCCGCCGGCTCGTACAATCAATTCATGGCTCAAAGTATTAGGCCCGCAGGTCATAATAGGATCCGAGTATAGCTCATAGTATACCCAGGGCCGCTCCTGCTCGGTCAATGCCGCGATTTTATCATCAATGCGCTGGAGCCGCAGTTGTAATTCTCCTTCTAGTTCTACCGCCTCATCCCTAGCCCCGACTGCAATCCCAATCCAGCGGATGCTGGTGAGTACACCTTCCAGATTCCGGGGAAAGGCTACCGCTACCGGGATGTCCAACTGTTCCAGTTTGTGGACTGCCGTCTTATGGATGCTGCCGGCTAGGACCAAATCGGGCTTCAGGGCCACAATCATCTCCACACTAGGATCGTTGTAGGCCCCCACTTTGCTTATAGCCGCCGCCTCAGCCGGATAATTACTGTAATCATCGACGCCCACCACTTTGTCCCCGACCCCGATAGCGAACAATATTTCAGTAGAACTGGGGGCCAAAGATACTATCCGCTCCACCGGCTTTACCGTCACTTCCCGCCCCATATCATCCTGAAAAGTGATGCTTTGACCGGCCGTTAAAGAAGAAGGCTCCGGCCCGGATCTTTGGCCACAGCCGGTTGAAGCTAGCGCAAGCACTAGGATAAACAATATGAAGATGAAGCCTGGAAACGGTTGATTTCGCTTTTTATTTATACTCATTTCAGGTTCCCTCCTTAAATTGCAACAGCCCCGGTCACAACGGACCGAGGCTACTTGTCGCTAAGACAGATATCCGACTGCCCCTGCGCCACCCCTTTCCGCCGAAGGTATTTGCGCTCGCAAACAGACGGGTTTCCTGGCTCCGGCTCATCGCCCGGCAGCGCCTTCCCACTAAAATTACACTCAGCAGTGGCTTTAGCCGCCGGCTCTCCGGTTACAGTGGCGGGACCGCCCAGGATTTGCACCTGATTCCCCATTCCATTTGCCATGTATTAACTTATATAAAGTGCTGATCCAACTTCTAGTATAGCAGAAAACAGGTTGAAACAAAAGTAAATATCCGGTAATGGGCTGAAGTTATTCGGTACCCTTTTCTGCTGCAGCCAGCTGGGCTGGGAGTTCGTCCTGCACAAACTTCAGGGCACGCTCCAGCCGTACTAAGCATTGATCGCGGCCTAGGAGCTCCATCAGTTCAAACAAGCCGGGGCCAATGGTACGGCCACTGAGCGCTAATCTGGTCGGATGGATGAGCTGGGCCGGCTTGAGCCCTAGTTCTTTTGCCCGGGCTCGGTATAATTCCTCCAAAGCTTGCTGATCGAAAGAAGTCACTGACGATACCAGGTTTTTCACCGTCTCAAGTATAACAGCCGCCCCAGCGGAGGCAAAATGTTTTTGCACCCCTTTTTCTTCAAACTGAAACTCGGCCGAGAAGAAATAGCTGACGACATCGACCAGCTCCTCCAACGTCTTGGCCCGATCCCGTGTCAATTTAACTGACTTAGTCAGCAACTCCAATTCTGCAGGCGTAGCCTCAGCCCCAATAAATCCGTGTTTTTGCATAAAAGGCAATACCTCGGTCACGATTTCAGCCAGCGGTAATTCTCTGATATAATTTCCGTTCATCCAAGTTAGCTTTTTTACATCAAATACGGCTGCTGTCTTGGCAATTCGGTCGAGACTGAATTCGGCCACAATACGGTCTAGGGGCATGATCTCGTCAGTGCCTTCCGGCGACCAACCAAGCAAAGAGAGGAAATTGACCAAAGCTTTGCTAAGATAACCCCGGTGCCGAAACTCCTCTACCGAAGTGGCCCCGTGACGCTTGCTTAACTTGGAGCGATCCGGCGCCAAAATCATGGGCACATGGGCAAACCGGGGCAATTCATAACCCAAAGCCTCGTACAGCAATATTTGGCGCGGTGTATTGGATAAGTGCTCTTCCGCCCGCATTATATGGGTAATATTCATGGCATGATCATCGATCACGCAGGCATAATTGTAAGTTGGCATACCATTTGATTTGAGAATAACAAAATCATCGAGGATATTGTTTTTAAACACCACGCGGCCACGGATAAGATCATCTACCACAGTTTCGCCTTCTGCGGGAACCCTCAGTCTGACCACCGGTTCGCGGCCGGCTGCGGCTAGCTGTACTCGGTCTTTTTCAGTTAAATTGCGGCAACGGCCGGTATATCCCGGGGCCCGTCCTTGGCGCCGGGCCCTCTCGCGCTCAGCTTCCAGCTCTTCCGGCGTACAATAGCAAAGATAAGCTGCCCCTTTATCGATCAGCTCCTGGGCTTTTTCTTCGTAGTGATGAAGCCGTTGGGACTGGAAGTAAGGCCCGTATTCCCCTCCGATCTTGGGCCCTTCATCCCAATCGAGCCCTAACCAGCTAAGCGAAGATATAATTTGGTCAACTGATGCTTGCGTAGACCGCTCAGTATCAGTATCTTCAATTCTAAGCACAAAAGTACCGCCAGTATGGCGGGCCCAGAGCCAATTGAACAAAGCCGTACGAGCCCCGCCTACATGAAGTTTCCCGGTCGGGCTGGGGGCAAACCGTACCCGTATTTTTTCCACCACTATCCCTCCCGTACACTTTTGTGTACAATCGCAAAGATTTTTGTCAGCAGATTAAAGTATACCACAGCCCAAAGCCAATTTCATCCCGAAAATAACCAGTTAGGCTTAAATTAGCGCCTATTGTTAGCATTAACCCAATTTATGCTAATCATACTTCAACCGCCCCTCTGAAACCCGGCCCCCTAAAGCGCTGCGGGCCGTTCGCCCAACATATTTGCCCATCGGGGTCAAGGCAGTGGTATAATAAATGGTAGAAAGGCTAACTGGAAAGAAGGGGTTTTTATGCAGGGACTTTGCCCCACCCGGCCTTTGGTTGGGGTAGGTGCGGTTATCATCCGCGATAATGAGATTCTTCTGGTCAGGCGCGGTCAACCACCGGCTGAAGGAAGCTGGAGTATCCCTGGTGGCAAAGTGGAGCTGGGTGAAACCTTGGTCGATGCACTTTGTCGGGAAATCAAGGAAGAATGTAATTTAGACATCGAGGTCGGCCCTCCTATCGCTGTCCTTGATTCGATTGTCCGTAGCAGCAGTGGCCAAGTGCTGTACCATTATGCCCTGGTCGATTTTTGGGTCTACTCCGTCCGCGGTACAGCGATCAGCTCATCCGATGCCCGTGAAGTGCGCTGGGTACCGCTGGCAGAGGTTTCGGCCCTCCAAATTACCCAGGGCTTGGTGCCGCTTCTTGATCATCTAGGTTGTGCCCAGGGACAGGCCCCAAAGAAACCCCCGGCCGAAATATTTTACTTTACTCAATCCACCCATCATTAAGAAAGGCTGGTGACCGTACAATGCCTAACGCTATTGCCTTCCAAATTGGGCCTATCCCTATCCGTTGGTACGGTATTTTAATTGCTATGGCCCTACTCGCCGGCACCAAATTAGCTCTAGATGAAGCCAACCGGCAGGGTATCGATGAGGATACATTCCTCAATTTAATTATAATCGGAGCCCCTTTGGGAGTGCTAGGCTCCAGATTGTATTATGTAATCTTCAATTGGGAATATTATCGCCATCACCTGGCCGAAATCCCCAAGATCTGGGAAGGGGGATTAGCTATCCACGGCGCGATCTCCGCCGCCATCGTAGTCGGTGTATGGTACGCTAGGCGGCACAAGCTCGATTTCTGGCAGATCGCCGATATTGCAGCCCCTTCATTGATCCTGGGACAGGCTATTGGCCGCTGGGGTAATTATTTCAACCAGGAGGCCTACGGCTATCCCACTTCTTTGCCCTGGGCTATGTATATTGCTGGCGAGTGGCGCCACCCCACGTTTTTATATGAATCAATCTGGAATCTGTTGGTGTTTTTATTTCTGTTGCGCCTGCGCCGGCGGCCCGAGCTCAAATCCGGAGACCTGTTTTTAGCTTATCTTGGCCTATACTCTGCCGGCCGTTTTGTCGTTGAGGGTTTCCGCACCGATAGCCTTATGTGGGGTTCCCTGCGGGCTGCTCAGGTTGCCAGCGTGGGCATAATAATAGCCGCCGCCTTTATTCTTTGGCGACGGCACCGTAGCCAGGTCTGATCATTTGGTATGGCGGTCGGCTACTTTGTAGGCGCCATAAGAATCCGGCTTGATACGGGCTTTGAACCCGCTGCCGGTAATCATACCTACCAGTTCACGGATAATCTCTTTGGTTTCCCCCCCGCGGCCTACATCGAGATGAATTTCGATATTGACCTCATTGTGGCCGCTTTCGGCCAGCAGTGCGGTAAGTCTGCTGGCCACATCCAGGCTAAGGGATGCTTCATAAAAAATACGCTGCTTCATCGACATAAACTTATGTAAATATCTTTTGTTATAGAAATAGCGGGCTCCTTTACCCTGGCGGTGTACAACAATGGCGCTGACAAAGCAGACATTTTCCTCCCGCGGCTGGGAATCGGTGCCGATAATCAGGCGGTAGTCCATGTGGGGTTCGTCAGTGACATAAAGTAAAATATCGGCGAACACCTCTTGTAGCGACATGGGGCCTTTGGTGGGGCTGGTGAATTCTTTCCGCATTACAAACACTTCCTTTATAAGCCCAGATGATCTACCAGCGCCTTGGTCAGTTGACCGAATTCTTCCAGATCCAATGTTTCGCCCCGCCTGGCAGGATCGATATTAGCATTCTCTAAGACCGCAGCGACACAATCCCTGGTTATAGGAGCATTTAGACCATACAGGAGACTATTTGCCAATGTTTTGCGGCGATGCCTAAACGATGCCCGCACAACTTGCCTAAAAAACTGCTCATCATCCACCAACACCGCCGGCTGTGAACGAAAGCGTAGCCGAACTGCAGTCGACCATACTTTTGGACGGGGGAAAAAAACTGTCGGCGGAACTTTAAGCACTAACTCGGGATAACAATAAAACTGGGTCAATACCGATAGGCTGCCATATTCCTTGGTTCCCGGGCTGGCGACCAGTCTTTGGGCCACCTCCATTTGCATCAACAGGACAGCCAAGTCCGGTTTGGGCATTTCAGTGAGCAATTTAACCAGCACCGGACTGGTAATATGGTAGGGCAAGTTCGCCGCCACTTTCCGCCGGGTAGCTCCGGAGGAAGTAGCCGCTATCTGCCAAAGCTGGTTCCAGCTTAACTGGAGAAAATCACCCCAGACTAAATGAATATTACTAAACGGGGCCAGATTGGCTGTTAGTAAGGGCTCTAATTGTTGGTCAACTTCCACCGCAATAACAGTGCCTGCCCGCTGGGCCAGCTGCACAGTAAAATTACCGCTGCCGGGCCCTATCTCCAATACCGTATCTGTGTCGGTAAGTTCAGCCGCATCAGCTAAGCGGGCTAAGATGTTCTTGTCGAATAAAAAATTTTGCCCCAGATGCTTCTTGAGCCTAATATTATATTGCCGCAATTGCGCTCTTGTTCCAGCACCCATAGCATTTCCCCTCTACCTGTCCCTACCCTAGTATAACCTTGGGGCAAGGCTTAAATCAACTTAAAACCGGGCAGTCCGCCTGCCCGGTTTTGTTTTTCCTATTTTAGAACGTATACTTTCACCCATCGTCGGCCCCAGCGGACCGCTTCTTCGTGGGTGTCTAAAAAAACATCAACCCGGTTCCCTTTAATCGCGCCGCCGGTATCGGCAGCCAACGCCGGGCCATAATTTTCCACATAAACCTTAGTCCCTAAGGGGATTACCCTCGGATCAACGGCAACAATACCCCGTTTGGGCTTGATTCCGGTCGCCGTTACACCCCCGCCGTCGTCAGTCGGACAATAAGCAGTAGCCTCAGCATCGATAACCCGACTGTAGGAGTAGTTTGTTCCCCCACGGCTAAGAGTACCCATGCTGCCCACAGCCACAATTTCGGTGACAGGCTCTTTAATAACCTGTTCGGACACGACCTCTTCTTGGGCCAATTCACCATTTTCCCAGAGTCGGCGCAGCCGGCGCTCCGCCACTCCATCGACACCCCGCTGAACTACGCGGGTACGGCCGATCTCAAGATTGCCATCCTGACGTCGCTCCACTTTATAGGGGATCTTGACTTCCTCTTTAGTTTCTGTTTCCTCGACCCTAATTACTGTGATTTTTTTCCCGGCGATCACTGGGAAAAAAGCCGGCGGATCGAGTCGATCTTGGTTTCCGACTACAATATCCAAACTCGTCAGGGCTTTACCTACTGTTGGCTGGGCAGTCTTGACTTCCCAAACAACGCCGCCTACTTCCAATGTTACCGGTACAGCCCTTCTTATGTTCACGGTCATTTTTCTGTCTAACTTAGCATCATAATCAGGCTCCACTAAATCCTCCGGATCTAATTCAATACCCTCCTGTTTTAGTAGAGCACCTACAGTTGCTCGCATAGTTAAGACCGTGCGAGACTTGCCGTCAACAACGAGGGTAATTTCTTTCCGCGCTTCTACATAGCCAACTAAAAGCAACGAAACTACGAGTACTACTACGATAGCCAGCCGCGGCCGCCGTAGTAGCCCCCTCAGCTGTTGAACGGTATGTTCCAGCATGCCTGGAACCTCCTCCCTTCAAACAGAGATCTTTCTATTTAGCTATATGCCAATTATTTTAAAGGATCCCCTTTCCAAAGTCAAGCTGGTAGGAAGATACTTCCAGCGGGCGGTTAAACAGGGCCGCTGAGATCTTGCATTTGGTACCGATTACTGTTAATATAACAACAGTTAATTTCAATATATGACAATACATTAGGGGGTATTTAGATGAAGTGCCAATACTTACAAGGCTGTCCTTTTTACAATGACAAAATGGATATCGAAAGCGGCCTGGGCAAACTATATAAAAATCGTTACTGTCTAGGCAACAATACCAAGTGTGCCCGCTACATGGTATGCGAACAACTGGGGAAAGAATTCGTTCCGATAGGACTTTATCCCAATATGCATGAACAGGCCGAGGAAATCATACTGAAACATAAACACCAATAAAAACCCAACAGGCGCTTGCCCTTACCCTTCTTTAATGCTTGTTCCGTAGGCATCGGTGGCTAGGATCGCATCCGCTACCATAGCAGCGTCGACTGGAAAAGGCTCATTATAAATAGTCTCCCCCGCTGCCGTAGCCAGTTGCCCGACTTTTAGCAGTTCATCCTTGCGCGGGTTTGCAAGGCCCAGTTGGCTCAAAGTTGTGGGCAAGCCTACACTATCACAAAAATCAAGCACCTCGTATATCAGCCCGGTGGACTGCCCTTCGAGTACTAGCTGTACCAAGGTTGAAAACGCTACTTTTTCGCCGTGTAGATAGTCATGAGTAGCCTCAAGGGCTGTAAACCCATTATGAATGGCATGAGCTGCAGCTAAGCCCCCGCTCTCAAACCCGAGACCGGATAGAAGCGTGTTTGCTTCCACCACCTGTTCTAGAGCCGGTGTAACTGCCCCAGCTTCAACCGCTACCTTGGCCATCCGGCCATATTCGATCAATGTTTCATAGCACAGATCAGCCAGGGCCAACGCTGCCCCGGTTGGTACTCCGCCGGCTAGCGTATCTTTCCCGGCAGTAAATACTGCTTCCGCTTCAAATTTGGTAGCCAGGGCATCGCCCATTCCAGCAACCAAAAATCGAGCTGGCGATGCCGCCACCAAATTAGTATCCATCAAAACTAAATTGGGATTATGGGGCAAAACCAGATATTCCTCAAATTCACCCGCCGGCGTATATATTACCGCTAAGGCGCTGCAAGGAGCATCACTAGCGGCAATCGAAGGGATAACCACCACCGGCAGGTTTGAATAATAAGCGGCTGCTTTGGCAGCATCCAAAGCTTTGCCTCCGCCGAACCCTACGATCACCTCAGCGCCGGTTTCGACTGCTAAATCCTCAATACGTTTAATCTCTATCTTACTGCATTCCCCGCCAAATTCTTCAACAGTTACAGTCAAGTCCCCTAATCCTTGCTCAAGCCGATCGCCAGCCATTTTCCAAGCCGTTTTTGAACTAAGAATGAGTACATTTGTCCCCAACTGCTTGATAAAATCTTCAGCCTGATCGAGAACATCGGCCCCTTGCACATATTTCCCCGGAGAAATAAAAGCCGTCAGCATAAACTTTGCTCCTTTCCACTTCTTTTTTCCGCAGATATAACACTTTCATTATTTCTCCCAGGGTGCCCCTTTATTCATGGCAGAAACGCGCAACAGAAGCTAGCCTCGCCTCCTCTACCTCCTATTGACAAAGGGATTTTTAATCGTTATGATATCGTTAATATATCATTTTAAAAGCGATGCCTAGGAAGAAGTAGGAACAGTCGAACCTTACAGAGAGCCACCGGCTAGTGAGAGGTGCAAGGCGAAGTGTTCTGAATACATCTTAGTAGCTGCTCACCGAAAGGGGCGACCCCAAGTAGGCTGATGCCGGTAACTTGCACCCGTTACAGTGCTAGAGTATAACCGTCCGGCGGCGTACTCGATAAGGTCGGCATCGTAAGGTGCTGATAAATTAAGGTGGTAACACGGGAAATTACCTCGTCCTTTGACTTATCAAGGGGCGGGGTTTTATTTTGTCACGAAAGGGGATGGTTCTATGGAATCTGACTATGATTATAATCAATATTTCATTTTAGCTGCTAAAAGCACGAACAGGAGGACAAGTAAATGGCTGACATCAAATTTTTTACTGAAGAACAAATTCCCCTGGAAATGCACAAGGTTCGTATTGTACAAAAATTAAACCTTCCGCCGGTAGAACGGCGCCTTGAGGCCATAACCGAAGCCGGGAATAACACCTTTCTACTTAAAAATAGGGATATTTTCCTTGATATGTTGACCGACAGTGGTGTCAATGCTATGAGCGACCGCCAGCTGGCAGCTATGCTGGTAGCCGATGACAGCTACGCCGGTAGCGAAACGTTTACCAGGCTGGAAGAGAAAATTCGCCAGTTATTCGGCACCCGCTACTTTTTGCCGGCTCATCAAGGACGAGCCTGCGAGAATATTATCGCCCAAATACTGGTAAGTCCTGGTTCGGTAGTGCCGATGAATTATCATTTTACTACTACTGGAGCCCACATTTGTTTAAACGGCGGCCAGATAGAAGAGCTATTAATCGATGCCGGGTTAAACGTCAATAGCAACCACCCTTTCAAAGGCAATATGGATATTGATAAGCTTTGCTCCTGTATCGGTAAGTATGGAGCGGATAACATTGCCTTTGTCCGTATGGAGGCTGGCACAAACCTTATCGGCGGCCAGCCGTTCTCGCTGGAGAATCTGGCCGAGGTAAAAAAAGTATGCGATGAACACGGGCTTATCTTGGTGCTGGATGCCAGCCTACTAGCTGATAACCTGTATTTTATTAAAATCCGGGAAAAAAGGTGCCAGAACCTAAGTATAAAAGAAATTGCCCGCAAGCTGGCTTCTATGTGCGATATTATTTATTTTTCCGGCCGCAAGCTGGGCTGCGCCCGCGGTGGCGGTATCTGCACTAACGATAAGGCGCTGTACGAGAAGATGCGAGAGCTGGTGCCGCTTTATGAGGGTTTTCTCACTTACGGCGGCATGTCAGTCCGGGAAATGGAAGCTATGGCAGTAGGCTTTGAAGAAACTATGGATGAAAATGTAATAGGTCAAGCGCCCCGATTTATTGCCTATATGACTGAAGAACTCTTAAACCATGGCATTCCGGTAGTAACACCACCTGGCGGCTTGGGTTGCCACATCAATGCGTTGGAGTTCGTCGACCATATCCCTCAACATGAATACCCGGCCGGAGCTTTGGCCGTAGCCTTGTATATTGCCGGCGGTATCCGGGGCATGGAGCGCGGCACTATATCGGAACAAAGAAATCCTGACGGAACCGAGCCATTGGCCAACATGGAACTGCTACGACTAGCCCTACCCCGGCGTGTATTCACCTTGTCCCAAATAAAATACACTATAGACCGCCTCGTCTGGCTGTATCAGAATCGTCACCTTATCGAAGGGCTTTCTTTTACAGAAGAACCTAAAATAATGCGCTTTTTCTTCGGGCGTTTAAAACCAGTATCACCTTGGCAGAAAAAATTGGTAGCCAAATTTCGCCAAGATTTTGGGGCAAGCCTCTAATTAGTCCAACAATAATGATAGCCAAGCCCGACCCTAAACAAGGTCAGGCTTGGCTTTTTCCGCTAGCTGCCACCAGTCGGAAGCTACGTCTCCGCGGTAGGTTTTAGTACCTAAATTTAGCTACGGCATCCTGCATTTCCTGAGCCAGTTCGGCTAGGTTCGCGTTAGCAGCAGAGATTTCTTCCATAGCCGCTGTTTGTTCTTCCACTGAAGCTGAGGCTTCTTCAGTTCCGGCAGCATTTTCCTGGGCGATAGCTGACAAGTTTTGAATAATTTTTAGTACATCATCTTTTTTGGCAGCAATAAGATCCATCGATTTGTTAAAACTTTGGATGGAGTTTTGTATCTCTACTACGGCCTGGGCGATCCCATCAAATTTTGTACTAGTATCACCTACGCTATCTGATTGCGATTGCACAATGCCGCTCACTTCATTCATAATCCTGACTGCGGCTTCGGTTCGGCCGGATAGCTCGTCGATGATGGAAGCTATATCGCCGGTAAACTTATTGGATTCCTCAGCTAGCTTTCTTATTTCTTCCGCCACTACAGCAAAACCTCGCCCGGCTTCGCCAGCTCTGGCCGCTTCGATGGCAGCATTTAAAGCCAACAGGTTTGTTTGATCCGTGATAGCGTCAATCATCTGGCTGGCTTCAGCTATCTTACGGGCACTCTCATAAGTATATTTAATGCTCGCCTCTACTTCCTGGGCAGCTTCAGCGCTATCTCTTGTTTTTTCGACCAAATCCGCTATCGCTTTTAACCCTTCTTCTTTCAAAAAGGCTATTTTCTCTACCGCTTTATTAACCTGCTTCAGTTCTTGTAAGTTATAGGTAATCTGGTCTCCCATCTCTAAGGTACTGGCAGCGCCTTTTTCCGTTTCGACGGCTTGATCCGAGGCCCCGGTGGCAATTTCTTCGATAGCCCGGGCTACCTCCTGGGCTGAGGCCGAGGATTCTTCGCTAGTAGCCATCAGCTGCTGCGAAGCCCCCGCTACTTCCTGAGCGCGATTTAAGATCTGCTGTATCAGTTGAATAACGTTGTTCTGCATTGTAGCCAGGGAATTGGCAATATCACCGATCTCATCTTTTCGCTTTAAGTATTTTACGGCTTCATCTTTTTCATTATAGGTAAAATCGTACCTGGCCAAACGGTCGATAACATGGGACAGGTTGACAATAGGCCTTGAAATATCTCGGCCGATCAGGATGGAAACTAAAATTCCCAGCAACAGGAAAACAGCCACTCCGATCAAAAGAGCCCGTTGTAAATCGGCCCGCCAGCCTAAAATATCGCTCTCCAACGCTCCTACTGCCAACACCCAACCTGTGCTTTTTATGGGGGCAACCCCTAAATAACGTTTATCGCCTAGAAATTCGTAATTTACAATTCCGGCATTTCCCATGCCCAACGCTTCAAAAGCTAGGCCTACTTGTTCATATTCGCCACCATCTGTTAGGATATTGTCTTGGTTCAACACCCGCTGATGATCTGGGTGAGCATATAAGGTGCCGTCCCGGCCGGCGATAAAGGCATAACCGTGTTCACCAAAGCCTAATTTGTCTATTATCCTGCTAAAGACAGCCGCATCTTTACGGGCAAATAAGACCGCTGCCACTTCATCATTTACCCTGATAGGGGTAGCGTACAGAACTACAGGCTGATCAGCTACCCGGCTGATCAGAACATCGGATACGTTAGATTCGCCCTGTAAGGCCTTTTGATTATGGACCCTGTCACCGAGTTCAGCATCTTCCCCGTATATATATGCTTGGCTTTACCATCGGGGGTCATGATACCGATGTCCATATAGCCCAGTCTTTCCACATCAAACAGAAGCGATGCCCGCTGGGTCTCCCAATCCATACTGCGAGTACGTTCCCTCAAGGCCAATTCTTCCAGAATCCTAAGATCCTTTTCCAGCTCAGTCTCGATAAGGTTGATGCCTTCCTGAGCCGATGTTAACAAGTGCTCTTCCGTTTGCTGGATAATAGCATCAGAACTGAGTTTCATTGCCACCATCCCCAGCCCTAACGTGGCTACAATAACGATGATAGAAACAAGCAGGATAATACGTTTGGATAGGTCTAAGCGCATCTAATAATCCTCCATTAAATTTTATAATATTAGCTAAATCAGTAGCCAGATCAATGCCTGCAACCGGGATTTGGTATTTCATGGTAAAACAATAAATTTATTTAAGCGATCCCGAGCACGCAGCATTATTTAAAAAAATTAAGCAGTATAATTATGCCATGAAATGATCCCCCGATACAAGGAAAATTGCATATTTTATCAAACAGCGTGGATTGCAAGTTTAATTGCCCACCATTTGTTACC
>JAAZKX010000034.1 GCA_012799605.1 Bacillota bacterium
ACCTCCGGGTTATGAGCCCGACGAGCTACCGGACTGCTCCACCCCGCGCTATTTTCTTGAGGACCAACAGTATTATACCTGCTGTGGGCCAAGAAGTCAACCGGGCACCGGCTAAAGTGTAGTTAATACAAAGGATTGTCCGGTAAAAAGGCCGCAGCCGCTTGGTTGGCCAGCAGCCAACCGGCGGCAGTTAAACGGAGGCTTTCTTTATCTAGGGTTACCAGCCCGTAGGCAAGCAGATGGTTGATTTCGCTAGGATAAATATCGGTTACATCCCAGCCAAACCGATCCCGAAACCGCTGGCGCGACAGCCCTTCTTTTAATCTCAGGGCCAAAATTACCGTTTCGGCTTGGGCTAACTCCTCAGTCGCCTGCTCCCGGTCCCCGATGGGAGGCTGTCCTGTTTTTAATAGTCGGACATAAGAGGCGATATCGTTCACATTCAGGCGCCGTTCTTTATTTAGGTATGAAACAGCCGCAGGGCCCAGCCCCAGGTAAGGTTCGTTGCGCCAATAGACGAGATTGTGCTGGCAGGTATAGCCGCTGCGAGCAAAGCTGGAAATCTCATACTGGATAAGGCCAGCCCGTTCGAGCAATCTTTGGGCTGTGCGGTATTGGGCCAATTCAAGCTCTTCATCGGCAGCGGCCAGTCCCCGGCGGGCAAACTCTGTTCCCGGTTCGATGGTAAGCCCATAAGCTGATACATGGTCAGGCTGAAGCGACAAGGCACGTGCTATCGTTTGCCGCCACAGGTCCTCGCTTTGGCCTGGGATCCCAAAAATAAGATCTAGATTCATGTTAGCAAAACCCAGCCTTCGGGCCTGTTCCCAAGCCGATTGAGCAGCGGCAGCAGTATGGGTACGACCTAAAAACCGCAGCAGCTGATCATCGAAACTTTGAACGCCCAGGCTTAACCTATTTACCCCGTACTCACGCAATATGAACAGCTTTTCCCGGCTGAGCGTGTCTGGATTAGCCTCCACTGTCCATTCCGCCTCACCCGCCCGGGGGAACAAGCTGACTAGCTCAAGCAGATTTACCAATTGTTCGGCCGTCAAAACAGTAGGTGTGCCGCCGCCTATATATATTGAAGTCACCTCCTGCGCATAAGGCCAGGAGGTGAGATAAAGGCGGGCTTCCTGTTCCAGCGCCCCCAAATACTGGTTGATTGTATTGGCGCAATACGGTTGCGAAAAAAAATCGCAGTAGTAGCATTTGCTCAAGCAAAAAGGAACATGGATATAAAGAGCTAATCCTGTAGCCATCAGTCCACCTGCAAGACAGCCATGAATGCTTCCTGAGGAATTTCTACATTGCCTACTTGTTTCATGCGTTTTTTCCCCTCTTTTTGCCTCTCCAGCAATTTACGCTTACGGGTTACATCGCCGCCATAGCATTTGGCTAGCACATCTTTCCGCAAGGCCTTTACAGTTTCCCGGGATATAACTTGGCTTCCGATGGCAGCCTGGATCGGAATATCGAACAGTTGACGGGGTATCAAACTTCTTAATTTTTCCACCAGTTTCCGCCCTTGCTGGCGCGCCCGGTCACGGTGAACGATAATCGACAACGCATCCACTGGTTCGCCGGCGATTAAAATATCCAACTTGACCAGATCACCCGGCTGATGACCCAGGTATTCATAATCCAAAGACGCATAGCCACGAGTACGTGATTTTAATAAGTCAAAAAAGTCAAATACAATTTCGGATAAGGGGAGGTCATAGGAAATAAGAACCCGCGTTTCATCCAAATATTCCAGATGATGATACTGGCCTCTTTTTTCCTGAGCTAATTCCATCACCGCGCCGATAAATTCACTGGGAACAACAATCGTGGCCCGGACAAAAGGCTCAGCCAAACTTTCGATTTCGGTCGGCAACGGAAGTTTAGCCGGACTATCGATATGAATAGTTCTGCCATCAGTCCCAGTAACCTCGTAGATCACGTTCGGGGCGGTGGCAATAATATAGACACCGAACTCGCGTTCCAGCCTCTCTTGGATTATCTCCATGTGAAGCAACCCCAAAAAGCCACAGCGAAAACCGAAGCCCAGCGCTGTCGAAGTTTCCGGTTCGAACACCAGGGCAGCATCATTTAACTGCAGCTTTTCCAAGGATTCCCGCAACAGATTATAATCGCCAGCCTCTTGGGGATAAAGGCCACAGTACACCATAGGGCGCAAATGCCGGTAACCCGGAAGCGGCTGGTCGATACTGCGATCTGGATCGGTAATGGTGTCACCCACCCGTGCATCGTGAATGTCTTTAATCCCGGCTATCAAATAACCTACTTCGCCGGGCCCCAGTTCCGGTGCTGGAACAAACTGGCGGCCAAAAAGCCCCACCTCATCCACCTCGTATTCTTTTTCCGATGCCCATAACCGGATTTTTTGCCCGGTTTTTATGCTCCCTTGCATAATCCGAATATAAGCAATAACCCCACGATACAAATCAAATTTAGAATCAAAAATCAAGGCAGCCAGCGGGTCAGCCGCTTGTCCTTGCGGCGGAGAAATCCTGTGAGCAATAGCCTCTAAAATTTCCGGAACCCCTTGGCCGGTTTTCGCACTACACAATATGGCCAGTTCGGGGTCTAGGCCCAGTACTTCTTTAAGTTCCTTTTTTACCAACTGGGGATTAGCCACTGGCAGGTCAATTTTATTTATAACCGGGATTATAGTTAAGTCATGTTCAAGGGCCAAATAAGCATTGGCCAAGGTCTGGGCTTCAATTCCCTGGGTAGCGTCGACTACCAGCAGGGCCCCTTCACAAGCTGCCAGGCTCCGTGAAACTTCATAGCTAAAATCCACGTGCCCCGGCGTGTCGATTAAGTTATACCGGTATTTTTGGCCATCGTTGCCCGTATAAGTAAATCCTACTGGCATAAGTTTGATCGTAATGCCTCGTTCCCGTTCCAGATCCATCTGATCTAACACTTGGTCTTGCATTTCTCGGTCGGAAAAGGCCCCGGTCTGCTCCAATATTCTGTCGGCTAACGTCGATTTGCCATGATCGATATGGGCGATGATGCAAAAATTTCGGATATAAGCTGTATTGGTCATGAAGTTCCGCCTTCCTCTGTGCCTGCTACCGAAAATTATATCATTTCGCCCCCTGGCCAGCAACCAGCGCCTCAAATAGGTCTGTGTCAACATCTAGTAGGCAAGACACCCATAAAAATATTTATTCAAGGTTATTAACCAACCAAACCTGCTTCAGCGATACCACGCAATACATGCTTTATCCACGGCCTCCCAGATTGGGA
>JAAZKX010000035.1 GCA_012799605.1 Bacillota bacterium
CATTCAATAACTCTGTCTTCATTTTGAGACCCAGCTCCTTTTTGTTTGGTGGTACTTAACATTTAGGGAGCAGGGTCTCTTTTTCCTGCTTTCCTGGATCTATACCCGATAACTATTTACTCACACCAACCTGCAACCCTGCATACTCGGCAACAGGTCAAATCAGCACCTTAATTTGGGGTCACCCAATGGTTAAAGAGGAGGAAATGGGCCCTTAAAAGAGAATATTGGGCTTAAGGGGGGTTCGACTATTGCTAGCTCAAGTTAATTCCGCTGCTCTTTACGGCATTAGCGGCACGCCCATTAAAGTAGAAGTTGACGTTGCCTCAGGGCTGCCCCGGTTTAATTTGGTTGGATTGCCAGACGCAGCTGTGCGGGAAGCCCGGGAACGGGTCCGATCCGCAATTAAAAATAGCGGCTTTAAATTTCCCAATCGACGCATTACCGTAAATTTAGCCCCAGCCGATCTGCCCAAGGAAGGGCCAGCCTTTGATCTGGCCCTTGCAGTCGGCATTTTAGCTGCTTCAGAGACTATCTCGCTGGCTGGCTGGCCAAAAGCTGTTTTTTTAGGAGAGTTATCGTTAGACGGTTCTCTGAGACCTATCCCCGGTATTTTGCCTCTTATTTCATGTTTGCACCGGGAACATCTCGGTCCATTTTTTATACCTGCGGCCAACGCTGCCGAAGCTAGCTGGATACCAGAAACCGAAGTTTACGCCCTGGATAAACTCATTCAAGTTACAGAAGTGCTCATGGGAACACGCGAAGCAACTCCGGTACCCCGGCAAACCTTTGCCCCTAATGTCAAAACTACCCATCTCGATTTGGCCCAGGTTCGAGGACAGGAACATGCCAAACGGGCACTGGAGATCGCTGCTGCCGGTAGTCATAATGTTTTCATGGTTGGGCCGCCAGGATCCGGCAAAACGATGCTGGCCCGCTGCCTGCCAGGAATCTTGCCCTCATTAACTTTCGCCGAGGCTCTAGAGCTAAGCCAGATTTACAGTGCTGCCGGGCTGCTAGATAAAGAACGGCCGTGGATAACAGAGCGCCCTTTTCGCGCTCCCCATCACAGTATTTCAGTTGCTGGCCTGGTCGGCGGCGGGCGCTTACCGCGGCCGGGCGAGATGACCTTAGCCCATCTGGGGGTCCTTTTCCTCGATGAATTCCCTGAATTTCCCCGCTCTATCCTCGAATCCCTTCGCCAACCTCTTGAAGATGGACAGCTCACTATCGCCCGTGCCCAAGCCAGCTTTACCTTTCCTACGAGGCCGCTTTTAATAGCTGCAAGCAACCCCTGCCCTTGTGGGTTTTTTTCCGACCCCACCCGCGAATGTACCTGCACCCCATACAGTATCTCCCGCTATCGCTCCCGGGTATCGGGGCCTTTACTTGACCGGCTTGATTTGCATGTTGAAGTACCGCGCGTCCCTTATGCGGATTTAGTAGCCTCGGCGGCAACGGGTGAATCTTCCCCGGCTATCCGCCGGCGGGTAGAGGCCGCCCGCACGATTCAGCTACAGCGGTTTAAGAACACCACAACCCGTAGCAACGCCGATATGACTCCGGCTCAATTACAACAGCACTGCTGCTTGGAAAAAGAGGCGCAATACTTGCTGCAAACAGCCTATACCAGTTTGGGACTTTCAGCCCGGGCCCACAGCCGCATCCTCAAAGTAGCCCGAACTATAGCCGATCTGGATCAGTGCGAAAAAATCCAAACCCATCACCTAGCTGAGGCTTTGCAATATCGTGCTTTGGACCGGGAACTTATACCCTGATTAACAGCCACATTATTTGGCTTAAAATCAGAATCCCTACTTTAAAAAAAATCCCCGCCCGGGGGAAGTAGGCCTTATGCTTTATGCTTCTTCTCTATTTATCCAGTCAGGATCTTTATAGGTATAAACAGTCAGCAGCTGGGGTAAGGGCCGGTCCGCGCTTGTCTGTTCACAGACGATGCAGCGCAGTTTTTCTGGGCGGGGCCCCCGGTAGAACGCTATCCCTTTTTTGAGTGTGCGGCGCCTTTTGGCCTGTTCTGATACCTTTATCAGGACGGATAGGGCATCATTATAGCTCAGTTGCGGCTGTACCCGCCTAATATACTGCCTGACAGCATGTGGGGTAATAAACCACTTACCACCTATTTCAGTCATCTTCCTGCTCCTTAGCGGTCATAGTTTCGTAGTTGTTAATGCTCCCACCGATCCCTTTTATTTTATAGTTTGCCTTAAGGTAGTTAGCGTTCAATAAGATGGTTCATTTATTTTAATCTGTATGTGTGATAATTTTTATAGTTTACTACCTCTACCTTGGGATCGCAGTTTAGCCGGTCGAAAAACCTTTCCGGTTCCGGATTGCCTCGGGTTTGGATAAACGATCTTATCTCAAACTGGTTCATTGGGTGCCTTTTGATAATGCTGAGCATAGCTTCATAATCATCCTCGATCTTGCTGTAAAACCCTTCCGAAGCAAGCCTGTTGATCGGGATCCCGCCCAATATTAACTGGGCTTCTTCAATAGCAGCTTCAGAGGGCTGGCTCGCATACGGTTCGGCCGGTGGCCGTACAGGAGTATTTAGATATAATTTATGGTAATTAATTTCGTCTAGTAACTCCTTAAGCCCGTGGTAAAATCTTCTGTTATCGTTAACCCCTTTAACTAACATCACTTCAATCCATAGCTGGCCTGTATATTCGTGTGAGAACGCCCTCAAACCGGTAATCATCTCTTCAAAACTTACCCCTCCATGGGGCCGGTTAATTGTTTCAAATAGATCCTGGCTACAGGCGTCAAGGGAGGGAAGAACGATATCAGCATATTTTGCCTCTTCCCTTACCGTGGCGGTGGATAACAAGGCTCCATTTGTAATCAGGGCAACAGGTTTATCGGTTAATTTCTTTAGCCTCTGGATCAAGATGCCAATATCAGCATACAACAGCGGTTCACCCTCGCCGACTATGGTAACAACATCAAAATCTATATCACCTTCACTATAAGCCTGGAACTCTGTTAGCATCTGTTCAAGGCTAAAATATTTTTCCCTGCTATTGGTCATATGCCTCGTTCTGCCCAATTGGCAATAAATACAGGAATAATTGCAATATCCTTGGGGAATGGGGCTAATGCCAAGAGAACGCCCCATTCGCCTCGATGGGATGGGACCGTAAACATGCTTAAATTTATTCATTTAGAACATTCCCTTCTGAATGGCAAACTGCGGATGCCTCCCTTTTAAGGAGGACTGACTATGATCTTATAGCCACGGTTTTATTTTGTCTTAACCAGGTCAAATGGCTGATCTGGTTTTGAAGTCAGCGAGTATGGTGAGGTAAATCTTGAGGCAGCTCAATCGTCAGCTCGACCAAGCCGCCGTATTGGCCTGATTCTTTATACCAGGGGGCCTGGTATATTAGCTTTTTACCCCGGCCTTTTTGTACGGTGTAGCAGTTTCGGCTCTGATTTTTTAGCATAGCAACCATTTTAGAGCGGGCAGGTTCCGGATGGCAATCTAAAGCGTTTGTACCCAAAAGCCCGGCTCCGCCATCGGCAGCATAAGCGGATTGGGATTTTTCATTCATATAAACTATCTTTCCTTCTGTATCGCAAACTGTTATTGCGGCACTAAATTTGTGCAGCCAAGGATCCACCCTCATTTTTGCACGCCCCCTGCTTTCAAACTAATGGACAAAACAGCCGTCAAGACATTGTCGGCCAAACTTTGTCCCCAAGGGAATGTTCGCCGTTTCAACAATATATCCTCCCGCTTTGAGAGAGAAGGTTTAAAATCCAGTTATTTTACTAAGGGGATGATCTCACCATAGCCTTCCTTTTCCATTTCCTCGACCGGGATAAACCTAAGCGCAGCACTGTTAATACAATATCTCAGTCCGCCCCGTTCCCGAGGCCCATCGTTGAATACATGGCCGAGATGGTTATCCCCAGTCCGGCTCCTGACTTCTGTACGCAGCATTCCATGGCTTCGGTCTTCTTTTTGCACTACCACATCATCGGCGATTGGTTTGGTGAAGCTGGGCCAGCCGGTGCCGGAATCAAATTTATCCGAGGATAAAAACAACGGTTCACCGGTTGTGATATCTACATAGATACCCCGACGTTTGTTATCCCAATACTCATTAGCAAAAGGAGGTTCGGTAGCATTTTCTTGGGTAACATCATATTGCAGCGGGGTAAGTCTTTGTTTTAGAACAGAAAGGGGAGGTTTTTTGTATTTGACCGGATCCGTGTTTACCTTATCGGTTGGTATAGCGGATAGATCGATATGACAATAGCCGCGGGGGTGTTTTTGAAGATAATCTTGGTGATACTCTTCGGCCTGCGAGTAATTTTCCAATGGCATAATTTCAGTGACGATTGGCCGGTTATATTTTTCCTGCTCTTTTGCTACCAGCTTTTCTATCACTACTAAATCGGATTTATCTTGGTAATAAATCCCGGTCCGGTATTGGGTGCCCACATCCGGCCCTTGCCGGTTCACAACTGTAGGGTCTATAATCTCAAAAAAGTAAGTAAGAAGTTTTTCTAGGCTGATAAGGTCAGGATCATAGCTTATCTCCACAGCTTCCACATGCCCCGTAAAAGGTATGTCTTCATACCTTGGATTGGCAGTGTGTCCATTGGCATAGCCCACATTGGTCTCAACTACGCCTCTTATCCGGGCAAAATAGGCTTCAATACCCCAAAAACAACCGCCGGCCAACCATATTTTGCGCATTTGATTCTTAGTATCGGTCATACTGTCAGCTCCTTTTTAAAAACAAATACCTTCCTTATATAATTCCCTCCTTGGCTGTTCTTAATAAGGCGCCAGTGAGCAGGTTGGAATTCGGGGTCAAACCCCGGCGGCATTTAGGGTAGAAAAATTGGGTTGGGGAAAGATAAAAGAAATTGGCAAAGGTGCAGCGAAAGGAGAGCATTTATGGCTCCAAAACCTAACCGTTTGATTGAGGAAAAATCGCCTTATCTGTTGCAGCATGCCCATAACCCAGTAGACTGGTATCCTTGGGGCGAGGAGGCTTTCGCTAAGGCAAAAAAAGAAAAGAAGCCCATCTTTTTGTCTATCGGTTATTCCACCTGCCACTGGTGCCATGTAATGGAGCGCGAGTCTTTTGATAGTGAAGAGGTTGGAATGATATTAAACGAAAAGTTCGTGGCTATTAAAGTGGACCGTGAAGAAAGGCCTGATATCGATGCTATTTATATGACCGCTTGCCAAGCCTTGACTGGTCAGGGCGGCTGGCCTTTGACCATTATTATGACCCCTGATAAAAAACCTTTTTTTGCCGGGACCTATTTCCCTAAGGAAAGTTCCCGGGGAATGCCCGGCCTGATAGATATTTTGCGCCGAGTTACCGCCTTGTGGGAACAGGATCGGCAGCATTTGAGACAGATCGGACACCGTATCAGCACTGCTATGAATAATGATATATTCAGGCATGATCGGGGGGAAGTTACTGAAAAAGCACTGACTAATGCTTTTTCCTATTTAGCGAGCAATTTTGATTCTCGCTGGGGCGGATTCAGTTCAGCCCCTAAATTCCCTACCCCGCATAATTTATCCTTTCTTCTCCGTTATTGGAGCACATCCGCTGATAACACCGCTTTAAAGATGGTAACTACGACGTTGGAGGCTATGTACTGCGGCGGGATTTGGGATCACATCGGCTTCGGCTTTGCCCGTTATTCTACCGATGACAAGTGGTTGGTGCCCCATTTTGAAAAGATGCTGTATGATAATGCCCTTCTTGCTATATGCTACCTCGAAGCTTATCAGGTTACAGGCAAAGCGCTGTATGCAAAAATTGCCCGGCAGATTTTCACTTATGTAATTCGGGATATGAGCAACCCGGAAGGCGGTTTTTATACGGCCGAAGATGCTGACTCCGAAGGCGAAGAAGGAAAGTTTTATTTATGGACGCCAGCGGAAATAAAAAGCGTGCTGGGTAAAAAGGCGGGCGATCAATTTTGCCGGGATTATGACATTAGCAAACAAGGTAATTTTAATGGCAGGAGCATCCCCAATCTGATCAGCCGCGGGCCGATAGCAGGACATGATGAAGCCTTACAAAAATTGTTCGTGCAGCGGGAGCAAAGAGTACGCCCGTTTAAGGATGATAAAATTTTAACCGCCCTAAATGGGTTAATGATCGCTGCCCTGGCGTACGGTAGCCGGGTTCTTGGAAACAAGGGCTATATGACAGCGGCCCAAAAAGCCGTAGCCTTTATTGAGTCCAAACTGCGCCGCGCTGACGGACGGCTGCTGGCTCGCTACCGGGATAATGAGGCTGCACATTTAGCCTACCTGGACGACTACGCATTTTTGATTTGGGGACTTATTGAACTGCATCAGTCAACGTTACGGGAAAATTACTTACAACTGGCTCTTAAATTAACTGATGATATGCTGGAGCTGTTTTGGGATCCAAAGGAAGGCGGCCTGTTTTTGTACGGCCGTGATGCGGAAGAGCTTATCTCCCGCCCGAAAGAGATCTACGACGGGGCAACACCGGCTGGAAACTCCGTCGCCGCGGTTAATCTAATTAGATTAGCCCGCCTGACCAAAGACCGTCGCCTAGAGCAACGGGGTAAAGAACAGTTGGCCGCATTTGGTGGCAGTATAGAAGATTCGTCGGCCGGGCACACCCATTTTTTGATGGCTGTCTGGCTTGACCGGATGCCGCCTTTTGATATTACTGTTACAGGTGAACCTGCTGCCCATGATACGCAAAGTATGTTGGCGGTGATAAATAGCAAGTTCTTACCGGCAGCGGGAATTGTTTTTAAACCAAATTCAAATTCGGATCAAGCTGCTGCTGTCCAGGTGTGCCGCGATTTTGTCTGCCACCAACCGGTATACGGGGCAAACCAGCTCAAACATCTATTACAATAAACATTCCCAAGCTACTTCACCGGGGAATGTTTTCTCAAAAAGCGTTTTTGATCAAGTTAGGCCTGATCGTTCTTCCCGTTACAGTCAAGGCTAATACGTCAAATCGGCAGAGAGGATCACAACTAAAGCGCTGCAAATAATAGCTGGCAACTGTTCTTAACTTCTTTTGTTTTGCAGGTGTCACCGCTTCTTCAGGGGTGCCGAAACGCAAGCTGCGGCGCGTCTTCACTTCTATAAACACAAGCGCTTTGCCCTCTCGGGCGATAAAATCTATTTCTCCGCAACGACAGCGGAAATTGCGTTCTATAATTCTGTAACCGCAGCGCTTAAGATATTGCAGTGCAAATTCCTCACCCAGTTCTCCCAATGTCTTGTTGCTCATTGTCACCTACCCCTTTTTGGGCCGCAGCACGTACCGGTTTAAAACTCAGACGGTGGATGGGGCTAGGACCCAATTGGGTTAATGCGTTCAGATGCTCAGGGGTACCATATCCTTTATTGCGGACAAAGCCATAGCCCGGGTAGGTTCGGTCCCATTCGGTCATAAGGCGATCACGAACTACTTTGGCTACGATGGAAGCAGCCGCTATAGAGGCGGACTGTTGGTCACCGCGTACAATAACTTCCAGCGGACTGACACCCTCCAAGGCAACCGCATCTACCAATACATAATCAGGCTGAAGCCGGAGCTTGGTTATCGCCTGTTTCATTGCTCTTTTCGTGGCCTCAAGAATATTATAGTGATCTATGTACTTTACGCCTGTCATGCCAACTCCGATGCTGACAGCCATCGTTTGAATAAGGTCGTAAAAAAACTCCCGGCGCTTTGGGGTTAGCTGCTTAGATTCGCGCAAAGTAACAAAGTCGTCAAGGCAGTGGTGGCTGGGCGGTAAAATCACTGCTGCAGCTACTACCGGGCCGGCTAAAGGCCCGCGACCAGCCTCATCCACACCGGCTATGTACTGGAAACCCTTCTTTATTAGCCGAGATTCAAAGCGCCATAAGTCCTCTTCTATCATAAGCCCGTCCCCTCACCCTCCGCCTGCTCTAAACTTACGCGTCCCAATTTGCCTTGTTGATACTCGCGCAGCAATACATCTGCTGCCTGTTCTATGTTCAGCTTGCCACCGCTCAAAAACAACCCGCGCCTTTTGGCTATTCCCGGTAAAATAGCAGCCAGGTCGTCGCTGGGCAGGTCATATGTTGTCATCAACGTTGAGGGCGCAAGATCCTGAAGCCGGCGAGCTAGCCACAAGGCTACTTCTTGAAGCGGTAAGACCTCGGTTCTAATGGCGCCTATAGCAGCCAATTTATACCCGGTCTCTTGGTCAGCAAACTTAGGCCACAATATTCCCGGTGTATCCAGGATCATCAGATTTTTTGCTGCCCGTATCCATTGCTGGCTTCTGGTTATACCTGGCCGGGCCCCTACAGCCGTCCGGCGCCGACCCGCCAATTTATTGATGACGGCGGACTTGCCTACATTGGGTATACCCACTACTAACAGCCGCAATCCTTTAGCAGCACTCCGTGAGCTACTTAGCCTTTGAATTGGCTGCAGCAGCTTCCGCGGCCGGTCGGCAGAAGCAGAAAAGGCGATCGCTTCCATTCCTTCAGCCCTCAGTGAACGCAACCATTGATCAGTCATTAGCGGTGAGGCTAGATCGGCTTTGTTAAGCACTAACAGGTGCAGTTTTCCGGATAGCATTCTAGCCAGGCTAGGGTTCCGGCTTGCCGCCGGTGCCCGGGCATCGGCAATTTCAAGAACAAAATCAACCTGCGGCAGGCGGACTTCAAGCTCCCGCCTAGCCTTGGCCATGTGGCCGGGAAACCATTGTATTGTCACAGCATCACCCCTTGCGGGTAAATAATTTTAGCCGGTGAAGTGGCCAGTAGCGTAAAATAGCTTTGCCAACAATACTTTGTTTCGATACCAGACCGACTTCATTATAACGGCTATCCTGGCTATTGTTGCGGTTGTCACCTAATACAAAAATTTTACCTTCCGGTACCTTGACCGGGCCAAATTGGCCATAGGTAATTTCTTTGACGTATGATTCTGTTAACTGCAAGCCATCTATCCACACCCCGCCATCGCGGATTTCCACTGTTTCTCCGGCTACTGAGATTACTCGCTTTATGTAATCCTCCTTTGGTCTGGCTTGGGGGTGAAAAACCACTATATCGCCTCGAGCAGGTTCAGTAAAGCGAAAAATGAACTTATTGATGAGAAGGCGTTCGCCGGAATAAAGGGTTGGTTCCATCGAGGGGCCGGTAACAATAAATGACTGGACCACAAAGGCAATAATAAAAAGGGCCAATGCCACAGCCAGCAAAATACTTTGCACGTACTCCCAGACAATTTTTTTTGTTTTTTCCATAACCTGACCCCTCCGCCTACTTTATCAGCAAAGGAAATGCTGTCGCCTAACGTTTTTCCCTAATACGGGCAGCTTTACCCGATAATTTGCGCAGGTAATAAAGCTTGGCCCGGCGAACGTGACCTCGACGGATCACTTCTACTTTGTCCACGCGGCGGCTGTGAACCGGGAAAACCCTCTCTACACCGACACCATAAGACACCCGCCGGACGGTAAAAGTTTCCTGTGCCCCTTTCCCGCGTCGAGCTATGACTACACCTTCGAAGATTTGAACACGTTCACGGTTGCCTTCAACTACCTTAACGTGAACCCGAACTGTATCGCCGGGAGAAAATTGGGGAATATCGGTTCGCAGCTGTTCCTTCTCTAGGAACTGTAGATGGTTCATGTCGTTACCCTCCTTTTAGCTGGTAATAAGTATTCGGCTGAATTTAAAAAGACAAAATGCATTGTACCACAGCAGGTCTAGTGAAACAACTGATCGCCATCCCTCTCGGCTTCGCGCTGGATTTCTGCTAAAAGCCGAAGATCTTCCGAACAAAGTTCTGCCGTGGCTAGCAAATCAGGGCGGCGTTTTAGCGTCCTGGCCAGGGATTCGCGCCGTCGCCATAACCTGATGGCTTCGTGATCACCTGACAACAACACAGGCGGCACCCGGCGTCCTTCCCAAACTTCCGGCCTTGTATATTGGGGATGTTCCAATAGGCCAGTACTGAAAGAATCGTTTGCGGCTGCACCTGCTGCCCCTAAGGCCCCGGGAAGAAGCCGGGCAACAGCATCAACCAACACCAGAGCAGGAATCTCACCGCCTGTAAGTACAAAGTTGCCGATAGAAATCTCATCTGTGATCAACGTTTCCCTGATCCGCTCATCAACCCCCTCGTAGCGGCCGCAAACTATCACTAAATGGTGTTCTTGGGCCAATTCCCAAGCTAATTTTTGGTCAAACACCCTTCCCTGGGGGCAGGTCAAGATAACCCGCGCCTGCCCAGCCGGATCAGTAAAACGAACAGCCCCGGCTATGGGTGCTGCCTTCATCACCATTCCGCCACCGCCGCCGAATGGATAATCATCTACCGTCCGGTGCTTATCAACGCTGAAATCCCTGATATTTATAATCCTTATTTTTATCAAGCTGCGTTCTTGGGCCCGCTTGACAATGCCGCTTTCAAACGGCCCCTTAAACATATCCGGAAACAGGGTCAAAATATCTACCTGCATTGTCATCTCCCCTAGCGCAACCCCGGCAGCAAATTAACCTTCATCCGGCCAGCTTCGAGGTCTATTTCCTGGACTACTTCACGGGTAGCTGGCAGCAATATTTCACCATCTGCTTCTGTGTGAACAACATAAATATCATTAGCGGGTAGCGGTAAGACCTCAGCCAGTATTCCCAGGCGCTCACCTGTTACAGTATATACCTCTAAACCTTCCAGTTCAAAATAAAAATAATGTCCTTCAGGTAAGGTAACTGCTTTATCCAAAGTAACACAAACCTCGGATCCGACCAAACATTTAGCTTGTTCACGGCTGTCTATTTCGTCAAGCTTTAAAAGCGCCCCATCCGGGATCAACCGGGCTTGGGCAACCGTATAAGGGCCGGTGACCGATTGATCGGATAGTAAATAGACATCGTCAAGCCTGTAAACTCGTTCAGGAAAGTCTGTTAACAGTTTTAGCTTGAGATTGCCACGTACACCGTGCGGGGACGTAACTATACCTACGGTTATCAGATTTTCTTTGTTCATGACGTAGCCCCACAATCTGCCGTCACTGTCTGCCTTAAATTCAGCCGGGCCCAAATGCAGATCAGACGTTTTCCATGATTTCAATCAACACCCGGCGGTTATCCCGGGCAGAAGCTGAGCGAACTACCGTGCGAATGGCCCGGGCAATTCTCCCTTGCCTTCCTATAACTTTGCCCATATCCTCAGGCGCCACCTTTAGTTCTAACAATAACGTGGAATCTTCTTCTACTTTGTTAACGGTTACAACATCAGGATTGTTGACTAATGCTTTGGCAATAATCTCTAACAGCTCCTGCATGTAGAAGCCCCCCTTAGGCTTGTGCAGTTTCTTTATTCTGACCCTTTAAGGCCAGAAACTTGTCCCAAACTCCTACCTGCTTGAACAGGCGCAGCACGGTTCCGGAAGGCTGGGCGCCCCGTGACAGCCAGGAAACTGCTTTCTCTTCATCTATCTCGATGATCACCGGCTCACGGGTAGGATTATAATGGCCGATAGCTTCGATAAAGCGACCGTCCCGCGGTTTGCGTGAATCAGCTACCACTAACCTATAGCTAGGTGCTTTTTTCGCACCCATACGGCGAAGCCTAATTTTAACCATAACTTTACCTCCTTTCACAAGTTGATTGTTTAATATGGCAATGGGCCCCAAAGCGGTGGTACTTGGCCCTTTTTTTCCAGGCGTTTAAATTGCTTTAGCATTTTTTTCATGTCGGTAAATTGCCTTAACAACCGGTTTATGTCTTGGACTGTAGTCCCGCTGCCTTTGGCAATGCGCTGTTTCCGCCTCCGGTCAATAATCCCTGGCGATAAACGTTCTTCTTTGGTCATAGACGAAATTATGGCCCCCACTTTAACAAGTTCCTGTTCGTCAATTTTAAGCCCCGGCATTTTTTTAATTTTACCGAAGCCGGGCAAATGGCCCAATAGTTGGTCAACCGGTCCCAGTTTTCGAACTTCCTCAAGCTGTTCCTTGAAATCATCAAGAGTAAATTCGGCTCGGCGTAATCTTTGTTCCAGATCCCGGGCCTTGTCAGCATCTATTGTTTCCTGCGCTTTTTCAATCAATGTGAGCACATCGCCCATGCCCAAAATTCTGGTGGCCAGGCGTTCGGGATGAAACGTCTGCAGAGCCTCGATGCTCTCGCCTACGCCGATGAGTTTAATCGGCACCCCAGTAACCGCACGAACCGATAGGGCAGCCCCGCCGCGGGCATCCCCATCCAATTTAGTCAAAATACAGCCGGTTAAACCAAGTTTTGCCTCGAATTCACCAGCTGCGTTTACAGCATCTTGCCCGGTCAAGGCATCAAGTACCAACAAGGTTTCCGTTGGCTGAACGGCGGCTTTGATTTCGATTAGCTCGGTCATCATATCGTCATCGATATGCAAGCGGCCGGCGGTATCAATAAGGACGGTATCATAACCTTCACGCCGTGCTTTTTCTGCAGCAGCCCGGGAAATAGCGACCGGGTTTTGTTTACCCATAGCGAACACTGGGGTTTGTATTTTTTCCCCCAGTATCTGAAGTTGCTCGATTGCTGCCGGACGATATATGTCCGCTGCTACCAGCAACGGGCGCCGCCCTTCTTTAGCCAATAGCCGGGCTAGCTTGGCAGCCGTAGTAGTTTTGCCAGCCCCTTGCAGCCCTACTATCATGTAAATATTGAGGGCGTCCTGGGAGCGTTCGAGTTGGCTAGTACCGCCCCCGAGCAAGGAAATAAGTTCTTCCTGGACAATTTTAACCACCTGCTGGGCCGGAGTGAGGCTAGATAACACTTCCTGACCGACAGCTTTTTCCTGCACTTGCCCGATAAAGTTCTTAACCACTCGAAAATTTACATCCGCTTCTAACAAGGCCAACCGGACCTGTCTCAGGGCAGCTTTGATATCAGCTTCGCTCAGCTTTCCTTTCGTCCTCAGTCTCTTGAGCGCAGCCTGAATTTTATCAGCCAAACTTTCGAGCATTTAATCACCTCCCGGGGTTTTACTGTCTAGTAATTTCAAAATCTCGACTATTAATTTCCTTTGTTCCGGGGTAGTATCGGTTTTAGCCAGAGCTAGCAGCAACTTCTCGATCCTAGCCCGCCATGTGACCCGCTCCCGGTGTTTTTTTAACAGCCCTAAACAGTCTTCATAGCTTTTTAGAGCTGCCTCGGCCCGGTTGAGGGTATCGTAAACGGCCTGTCGGCTGACGCTAAATTCGGCCGCAATTTCGCCTAGGGAAAGGTCTTCGTCAAAGTATAACTCCATAACCTGACGCTGCTTGACAGTGAGGAGAGAGCCATAAAAATCATACAGCATAGCCATCTGAACCCTGGCTTCCACGCTTGCCCTCACCCCTGTCAAGTGAAAATGCTTTACACCCCAATATTTTACCGATCCGGGGGTATACTGTCAAGTTATTTTATTCTTTTTCGGTAAGGAGAGCTGAAACAAAGGCCCCGGCCTCAAAGCTCTCTAGATCATCGAAACCCTCTCCGGTACCGAGCCATTTAATGGGAACGCCGAGTTCTTTCTGGATAGCAACAGCAATGCCACCTTTGGCTGTCCCATCTAATTTAGCCAATATAATACCAGTAAGGGGAACAGCCTCTTGGAACAACCGTGTTTGGCTAAGGGCATTTTGTCCGGTGGTAGCATCCAGCACCAATAATGTCTCCTGGGGAAGGTCAGGGCGGGCTTTGCCAAGAACACGACGTATTTTAAGTAATTCTTGCATTAGGTTCGTTTTAGTTTGTAACCGTCCGGCTGTATCTAAAATAAGAACACCAGCCCGCCGGGCTATCGCTGCTTGTACCGCATCGTAGGCCACCGCTGCCGGATCTGATCCCTCTTGATGGGCAATCAGCTCTGCTCCCACCCGGTTAGCCCACACACTGAGCTGTTCTACAGCTGCTGCTCGGAAAGTATCACAAGCGGCCAGGATTACCCTCTGACCATCTTGCCGGAACTTCCGGGCCAGTTTAGCAATGCTGGTGGTTTTCCCCACCCCGTTTACACCGACAACCAAAATCACCAGCGGGGGGGTAAAATGAGTTGGTACTCGGGGCAGTTCAGCCCGCATAATCTCTTCTAGCCTCGCGGCCAAAGCAGTTCGAATATCATCGAGTGAGGAAACCCGTTCAGCTTTAATAGTTTGAATTAAATCTTCTGTAACTGTTGGGCCTACATCAGCAGTGAGCAGAATTTCTTCAAGTTCTTCCCAGGTTTCTTCTTTCATACGCCCGTCCCGGGGAAGCAAAGTTTGAAAACGCTCGATCAGCGCTGTTCGGGTTTTGCTGAGGCTGGAATTGAGACGTGACCACAAATCAGGCAACTTTTTTCCTCCTTTTAACCTTTTAGCTAGCTACATCAGTTAAATCTACTGACACCAAACTGCTGGTGCCATTTGGTGCCATAGCCAGACCGTATAAGGTTTGGGCCCGCGCCATGGCTTGCCGTTTATGGGTGA
>JAAZKX010000036.1 GCA_012799605.1 Bacillota bacterium
CCGCAGGAAAGTAAGGCTTCACTATCCGAACCGGTTGCATTTATTAGGGCTGTAGCCGGCACCGCGCCTGTTGAGGTTATTCATTTTCTTAACTTTTGCCCTGCAAGGAGTTTGGAAAAATACACTTTTATGGCTTGACAGCAATTAGGTCTGACAAGTATAATTAGCATACAAGCACTGGGGAGGGCGTTGGCGCAGTGGGAGCATAAATTGCGACCGAAGACAATTTGTAGCATATTGTTTTTTGTATACAACGGCAAGCCTTATATTTGCAGTTGGGGGCATGGGAAATTATGTGTGTAATAGATATGAGAAGCGATGCGGCGAGTATGCCCACACCGGAAATGATTCAGGCAATTACTACCGCCAGGCTCGGCGATAGTATCTCCAGAGAAGATCCAACGGTAAGGCAAATTGAAGAACTCGGGGCCGAGATGTTCGGCAAAGAAGATGCAGTGTTTGTAATCTCAGGCACGATGGCCAATCAGGTAGCTGTTGCAACCTTAACCCGCAGGGGGCAAGAAGTAATAGTAGGTTTAGAGTCCCATATTTACAATTTAGAAGTTGCCGGTATGGCGGCTGTTAGCCAGGTCCAAGCCAGGCCCATTTCCTGCCCGCAAGGGTTTATGGATCCAGCGGAACTTGAGGCTGCCATCAACGAACCAGGGGTACAAGTAGCAGATACTGGTTTGATCTGTCTCGAAAACACCTATAACCTAAACCGTGGTTACATAATGTCCTTGGAAAATATCCGAACAATCAGTAAGATCGCCACTGCGAAGGGCATTCCAGTTTATATGGACGGGGCCCGTATTTTTAATGCAGCGGTAGCATCGGGGGTCGATGTTAAAGAGATTGTCTCTTCGGTAGATGCTGTTCAGGTCTGCCTGACCAAAGGCCTTGGCGCCCCGATCGGATCACTACTAATTGGCGATGCAGCGTTTACAGCCGAAGCTCGGAAAATTCAACAGCGCTTAGGTGGTGGGATGAGACAAGCTGGCATTATTGCTGCCCCGGGCATTGTTGCCCTAAACAAAATGGTCGACCGGCTGAGCGAAGACCATGAAAATGCCCGCTATTTAGCCTGCTGTTTGCATGAACTGGATAACCGTTTACTCTCCCTTGAAGATGTTCAAACCAATATTGTATCTATCGATATCGGTTTTACCGGGATCGACAGTAATACTTTTTTGTCCCTTCTCAATCATAGAAACATATTTATAAAAAGGATTGGCCCGTCAGCATTTCGATTGGTGTGTTACCATAATATCAATCGGCCAATGATCGATAAAGTCATCGATGCCTTGGATGATATTTTAAGCCAAGAAGGAGCGTAATAATTATGAGCGACATGGCGCAAACAGCAGAAGAAATTTATTTATCAGGCGCCTCGTGTGCAGAAGCAATTTGGTTGACCTATGCCCATAAAACAGGGATGTGCTCGCAAGAGGCAGTATTTGGAAACCGGCTTGCCGTCGGGTTCAGCAGCGGTGCAGGGGTAGAGGACTTATGCGGTGCCTTGGCCGGAGCTATTTTAGCCCTGGGGCATAAATTTGGCCGTGAGCCGGGTGAACAGCGTAACCCCAAGTTAAAAACATATTGCCAGCAGCTGTGCCAACAGGCCGAACAACAATTGGGTTCCCTTCATTGCCGCGATCTTCGCATCAGCCAAGAAAGAGGTAAATGTGGTTCCGTGGTCCGTAAGGTCGCCCAAATATTTGATGAAGTAATTGCTGCTGATTTATAAAAAAAACAGCATTCTTTACCAAAAAAGACAAACCAAGCAGGCCAGGGGTTTTAAAACTCCTTGATCTTGTGCATGCCATTGGGTGGGGAGTCCTAGCGACCCCCGCCTTTTTAATATCCCAATGCCACCTAAACCGACCGGCAGCTACGAAAAATTTGACTTGACAAAAATCCAGTCTGGCAAGTACAATTAACATATAAGTAGTACAACAGAAAAGCTTTGAGGCTCCATCACCCCTGGCCAAAATTGGGCATAGCCTTTGATCAATATATATCAGGCCTACTGTTAGGTAAAAATGTGACTTGATTGAAGCCTACCAGTACGCTTGCTTCAAGGTGGCCTGCCAAAAAGCCTGTTACGGGATAAAAACCTAAGAAAGGGGTGATGACAGTTGTTTAGACCTGTAAAGAGTAAAAAAATATATGCCGAAATTGTGGCCCAAATAAGAGAATTAATAGAAAAAGGGGTTCTCAAACCCGGAGAAAAATTGCCGTCGGAGGCCGAGCTGACCCAGCTGTTTAATGCTAGCCGTGCTTCAGTGCGGGAAGCCCTAGCGGCTTTGGAAATTATCGGTATAATCGAAAGCAAGCGCGGCGATGGCAATTATATTAAAGGCACGGTCGAAGATGGCATCTTCATTTCTATTCTACAAGAGTTGTTTTCTCATCTGGGGCCGTTTGAACTACTTGAAGCACGCCGAATCATTGAATGTGGTGTAGTTTCACTTGCAGTTCAAAAGGCAAGCCCGAAAGATATAGCTAGGCTGCAGAAACTTGTAGATCGAACACCTGAGTTGATGAAGGATGGCAAATCATGGAATAGGATCAACACCCAATTTCATTTGCATTTAGCCAAAATTGCCGATAACACATTATTATTTGAAAACATGCGCTATATGGTCAACAATATGGAAGAATTTATCTTTTGGAAACACCTTGAAGACAAGTCCTTGGAAATACCAGGCTTGATACAGCGTTTTTACGATGATCATAAGCGGCTGATTGTTGCTATAAAAAACAAGGAGTCAGATCAGGCGGTCAGCATCATGCGTGAACATCTTGACGTAACTGAAGAAGTTTTTCTTAGCGATGATCTGATCTAACATAGATCCATAGATCAATATTTGTCCTGCCCCTCCTTGTTCAAGTTAGCGGAAGCGAAGATGCGCGTATTCGTGCTAACCTGAACAAGGAGGCAGTGATATCATATTTTGGTAAAAAAATATAGAATATAATACTTTCCCGGGCCTTTTGTCCCGGGTTTTAAATTTAGGATCGGTTTTGGACTGCTGGAAGCGAACAGGCATTTTCCGTCCGTGTATTGCCATCTTGCAATCTTATCTTGGCATTGACAATATCACAGCTTCGTAACATTTAAAAGACCAAGACTTGACAAAGGTCGGGTCTGACAAGTATAATTGGCATGCAAGCATTAAGAACATACTAGATTGTAAAGGTGTCATAAAAGATTTTTACATATTTTATATCCTCGCCAGCGGTAAACAAACTACTCCCCCTGTATCCATTACAAGGAGGTCTGATCATGTCCAGAAGGAAGTACCTGCAGATACCGGGACCGACGAACATACCTGACCGCGTCCTTCGAAGTCTAGCCCAACCCATTATCAGCCACAGGGGGCCTGAATTTGAGCAGCTGGTAGCCGACTGCATTGAGGGCCTCAAGAAAGTCTATCGGACCGAAAATGACATTTTAATCTTACCCAGTTCCGGCAGCGGTGCCCTAGAATCAGCCATCGTCAACCTTTTTTCCCCCGGCGACACCATCGCAGCAGCATCCCTGGGTGTGTTTAGTGAACGAGTGGCTCTCATCGCCGAGCGGCATGGACTAAACGTAATTAGAATAACCAAAGAATGGGGCCAAGCTATCAAGCCTCCCGAAATCGCTCAAGTATTGGCTGACGATCGTGGCCATAAAATCAAAGCCGTTTGCTTGCCCCAAAACGAGACCACCTCTGGCGTTGCCAACGACCTTAAAGCAATTAGCCAAACCATTAAAGAGACCGGGCATCCAGCTCTCATCATGGTTGATGCAGTCAGCTCTTTGGCCTGCATGCCGCTTGAGACTGATGCTTGGGGGATAGACATTGTCGTCAGTGGATCCCAGAAAGGCTTGATGTTGCCACCGGGGCTTGGGATCGTATCTGTAAGCCCCAAAGCCTGGACTTTAATCGAGCAATCCACTATGCCCAAATGGTACTGGGATTATCAAATAATAAAAGACCGGTTGAAAACCAACCAATTTCCCTACACCCCGCCGACTTCAATTTTCTTTGGCCTAAAAGAAGCTTTGGCCATTATTGAAGAAGAGGGTTTAGAAAATGTATTCGCTCGTCACAAACAAATAGCTGAGGCAGTGCGAAACAGCTCGAAAGCTATGGGATTGGAACTATTTGCTGAACAAGGCTATGAATCAAATTCCGTGACCGTCATTTGCCTGCCCCAGAACGTGAAATATGAAGACCTCGAACGGCTGCTTTACGAAAAATATGGTCTAGTCATCGGCGGTGGGCTGCAAAAGCTACAAGGCCAGATATTTAGAATCGGTCATCTGGGTTTGATCCACAACACCGACGTTTATGCAATAATGTGCGCCGTTGAAGCTGCGTTGGTTGAGCTGGGCTACCAGGTAGAGCTGGGGACTGCTGCTCGAGCTATATCCGAAACCTTTTTGCCAATCTGAACCCAACATATTTGACCGGCTACACCAGAACTACTTAACCACCATGCCAACAAGATTCCGTTGGGGGGAAGCGCCGTTTCCGATCTATGGATAAAGCGAGAAGGACTAGGCTAAAATGCAAGCCCGAGGCAAAATAATCATGTGTCGGCCGGACCAAGTTTAAATGTTGGTTGTAACAATTGTAACGGTGGAACATTTACCGCGGATCAGATCCTAGGGAAAGGAGAAAACGGAAACGATGAGTAAACGCGCTAAAAAGAGCCGCCTCGATTTAGTTGAAATGAAGAAGAAAGGACAGCAGGTAGCATGGGTAACTGCCTATGACTTTCCAATGGCGTCTTTTGCCGAGCAGGCCGGGATGGACATGATTTTAGTCGGCGATTCCCTTGGAATGGTTGTCTTAGGCTATGAGGATACCGTACCTGTTACTATGGAAGAGTGTTTGATCGCTTGTAAAGCGGTTCGGCGGGGAGCGCCCAACACTTTTTGTATTGGTGATATGCCGTTTTTATCCTATCAAACATCTGATGAAGAAGCAGTCCGTAATGCCGGCTTGTTTCTTAAAGAGGCCCGGATGGACGCAGTCAAACTCGAAGGTGGTAGGCGCGTAACCAGCAGAATAAAGGCAATTTCAGATGCGGGCATACTAGTTATGGGTCACATAGGTTTAACTCCGCAAAGCTCTGGCCAGCTGGGCGGGTTTAAGGCGCAGGGCCGAGATCCCGAAAGCGCCCGTGAACTGATTAAAGATGCGCTAAGCATTCAGGATGCAGGAGCATTTTCACTTTTATTAGAAGCTGTACCACCTGAACTTACCGTTTTCATCACCAACAAACTCAACATTCCGGTATACTCTATCGGAGCCGGCGGCCCCTGTGACGGCCAGCTGCTGATATCCGGCGACATGCTAGGTCTTTTTGAAGCATTTACACCCAAGTTTGTTAAAAAGTACGCTAATATCTCTTCAACTATCACTGAGGCCTTCTCCAATTATATCGAAGACGTAAAATCAGGCCGCTTCCCCACAGATGAGCATGTATACCATATCCATAAAGGGGAAGAAGAGCGCTTTAACGCGATGCTGAAAGA
>JAAZKX010000037.1 GCA_012799605.1 Bacillota bacterium
ATTAACTACACTTTAGCCGGTGCCCGGTTGACTTCTTGGCCCACAGCAGGTATAATACTGTTGGTCCTCAAGAAAATAGCGCGGGGTGGAGCAGTCCGGTAGCTCGTCGGGCTCATAACCCGGAGGTCGCTGGTTCAAATCCAGCCCCCGCAACCAACAGCATCTGTATGGCGGCGTAGCTCAGGTGGTCAGAGCATGCGGTTCATACCCGCAGTGTCAGGGGTTCGAGTCCCTTCGCCGCTACCAACAAAAAGGCTAACTTCCGCTTTATAAAGCGGAAGTTTATTGTTTATTTCCGCCGAGCGGGCGATGGCAAACAACCAGCGCCCGCTCCTTTTTTATTTTCTGTGGGGTTTGGCAGGACCGGCTAGGATTTTATTGGGCTGAATCGGTGATACTAAAATTCGTGGGACTGATTTTATATCTAGTAAGGTTAAGGAGGCATGAAGATGGCCGACAAGAAGACCAGGCATGAACGGGCATTAGAACCGGAAACGTTTATATTAAGTGTGTTAATGGCTGCTTTTGCTGCAATTATTTGTATGCAAATAATTTCCCGGATCGGTGTTACGCCCAATACATCTATAATCGGGGCTGTTGTAGCCATGGCTTTGGCACGAATTCCGTTGGCTTCCATGGACAAGTTTCGATCGCTGGAAAGGCAGAACCTTGTGCAAACCATGACCTCAGCCGGCGGCTTTGCCGCTGCTAACTGTGGCATTTTGGCCGTGGGTATTATTTATCTTTACGGGGCCCCGGCTTTGATCATACCGATGTTGATCGGTTCAACCATATCTACCTTGATAGGTATGAGTTTCGTCTATAGCGTATACGATTCGGATATGTATCCTGGTGAGGCTCCTTGGCCACCGGGCGTGGCTACGGGGCAAGCCATAGTTGCTGGCGACGAAGGTGGGCGTAAAGCCAGAAGGCTAGTGGAGGGCATCGCCGCCGGGGCAATCGGAACGCATTTCGGGCTGCCGATGGCCGGGGTAGGGATAGTGTTCATAGCTGAATTGTTTTCTATGATTGCCTTGGGGGTAGGGCTGATTATCCGCGGGTATTCATCCCAATTGTTTGGCCTCGATTTGGGCACAACCTATGTTCCTCACGGTTTTATGATCGGCGCAGGTTTCGTAAGCCTGATCCAAGCCCTTAGAATTATCATGCGGGGAACTGACAGTGGTAAAGCGGAAAAAAGTAATTCCAAACCGACGAGAACAGTTAGCCCGGCTCAGTTTAAGCGTGCTGCCCTGATTCATTTAGGCTTATATTTGGGTGGAGCGGTTATTCTGGCCTTGATCAGCGGCATCGTGGCTGATTTGGGTTTGGGTACTATGATAATTTGGACTGTTTGGGCTGGGGTATCAGCTTTGCTAGCCGCTATTTTGACTGGATTGGCTGCAATGCATTCCGGCTGGTTTCCGGGCTTTGCTATCACGACCATTTTTTTAACCGTAGGACTCTTTCTGGGGTTTCCTGGGGTACCGTTAGCCCTTTTGAGCGGATACGTTGCCAGTGCTGGTCCCTGCTTTGCTGATATGGGTTATGATTTAAAAACCGGTTGGATATTGCGTGGCGAGGGCCAGGACACCGAATATGAACTGAAGGGGCGCAAGGAACAAGTTATCGCTGAGCTTATCGGCGGGATTATTGCCATGATTATAGTGGCCTTGTTTATGAATATGCATTTTCGGCTAGATATGCTGCCGCCGGTCAGCCGGGTGTTTGCGGCTACAGTCCAAGCTGGCGCGGGCGAGCCGGGAATTGTAAACCAATTGCTGATCTGGGCTTTGCCGGGGGCGGTATTACAAGCCATCGGGGGGCCGAACCGGGCGGTGGGCATTTTGTTTGCGACCGGACTTTTGATCATCAATCCAATTTATGGGATTGGGGTTTTAGTTGCCGTGATTATACGGCTTATTATCGGGACTGAGCCGATGGAAATCCGTGAGGCCGGCTTGATCGCCGGTGATGGTATATACGGATTTTTTGCCTCTATTGTCCAGGCTTTTTTGTAACTACACTGATATTTTCCGAAGGAGAGCGGTAAAATGGCTAAAGCCAGGGTTGGGTTGATCCGGGTGCTTACCACTGATGACCCGGAAGTATTAAATCTACACGGTAACCTTATAATGGACTATTTTCCGGGGCTGGAAGTAGTTACGCGCTGCATCTCGGGACACCCGCGAGGGGTATTTGATCAGGTTACCGAAGAGCAAGCTTGGCCCAAGGTTGTGGCCTTGGCCCAGGAAATGGCTGCCGAAGGACTGCAAGCTATTATCGTAAGCTGCGCGGCTGACCCCGGGGTGAAACAGGCCAGAGAAGTTGTTGATGTCCCCGTCATTGGTGCCGGCAGCTCAGCGGCTCATGTGGCGTTAAGCCTCAGTGCTGATGTTGCTGCCCTGGGGATAACGGAAGATGTGCCGGCCGTTATGGCCGAAGTCCTGGGGCCGGCTCTGCTAGCGGCGGGCAAACCAGATGGCGTCGAAACTACGGTCGATCTGATGAGCCTGCAGGGAAAGAGAGCTGTTTTGCAGGCAGCGAGCGAACTTAAACTGCAAGGTACCCAGGTGCTAGTCTTGGCCTGTACCGGGATGTCAACAATCGGTGCCGCAGCTGATATTAGGCGGGAATTAAATATGAACGTAGTCGATCCGGCTATCGCTGCCGGCCTGATCGCCTGGTATGCGACTCAAAGAGGTTAAGAAAGGGGATGATTGCCATGGCGGAACTGGTTATAGATCAAGACATGGTGGAAGCGGCAGTAGTCGGTGGGGCTGTACTGGGCGGTGGTGGCGGCGGCTCGATGGATTGGGGGCGTGAACTGGGGCAGTTGGCGGTGCGTTTAGGCACGGTCCGGCTGGTTAATATAGACAATATTAATGCTGAAGATACCATAGTGACAGTGTCCGCTGTCGGGGCGCCAGCTGCTAAACAAGCCCTGGTCCAGCCGGTTGGCTATATCCGGGCGGTAGAGTTGCTGATGGAACAGGCCCCGATCATAGCCGATGGCCTTATAACCAATGAGTGCGGGGGAACGGCGACTATTAACGGTTGGTTGCAATCAGCGGTGCTGGGGATCCCGGTGATAGATGCTCCGTGTAATGGCCGCGCACATCCGACCGGGGCGATGGGATCGATGGGGCTTCATGCTTGGAAGGATTATGTTTCTTACCAAGCGGCAGCCGGGGGGGACCCTGAGCAGGGAAGGTACCTTGAACTGGTGGTTCAAGGAGAAATTGAGCGTGTTGCTACTTTAGTCCGACAGGCGGCTGTGCAAGCAGGCGGCTTAGTAGCCGTGGCCAGAAATCCTATTGCTGCCGGTTATGTTAAGGAAAATGGAGCCCCGGGGGCTATCCGCCAATCCATAATGCTGGGGCAAGCTATGCTAGCAGTCCAATCTAAGGGCGGCCTGGCTGTTATTGAGGCAGCGGCGGAAGCATTGCAAGGCCAGATTGTGGAAATCGGGCAAGTGGAAGAGGTCGAGTTGGTTACCGCCGCCGGTTTCGACTCCGGCCGGATAATGATAAATACGCTAGAGCTTACTTTTTGGAACGAATATATGACCTTAGAAAGGGAAGGCCAGCGTTTGGGAACATTTCCGGATCTGATTGCGACCCTGGATAAATCCACTGGTTTGCCGTTATCATCGGCCGATATTCGCGAACAGCAAGAAGTAGCTATCCTGTACGTCCCGCGGGACAAGTTGTTGTTGGGGGCTGGTATGTTCAGTGCTGAACTGTTAGCCCAGGCCGAACCGGTGGTAAACAAGCAGTTAGTTAATTATTTACAGCAGTAAGGGGGGCGTTTATAATGTTATGGGAAGAAGTTCTTGAGGTGTTTAAGCTGTTGGACAGACCGCAGGCTGATGGTGAGCAAGTTACAGCCCTTTTGCTTGATGCCGGCGTCAAGGAGGCAAAATTTCAACGCATCGAGGGTCTAAAAGGACATACTGATTTTATCAGGGCGGTAATCCCGGGCCAGTCGGGCAAAATGAGCGGGGGCCAAGCGCCAACATTGGGGATTATCGGTCGCCTAGGCGGTTTAGGGGCCCGGCCGGAACGAATTGGGTTTGTATCCGATGGCGATGGCGCTGCTGTAGCAGTTGCGGTGGCGTTAAAATTGGGCCGGATGCATACTTTGGGTGACTTGCTCGCCGGTGATGTTATTGTGACTACCCATATTTGTCCCGATGCACCCACCCGGCCCCATGATCCGGTGCCATTCATGGATTCACCGGTTGATATCGCTACTATGAACGAGCATGAAGTGGATCCGGCCATGGATGCAATTCTTTCAGTGGATACCACCAAGGGCAACCGCATTATCAATCACCGCGGTTTTGCCATCTCGCCCACGGTTAAGGAAGGCTATATCTTGCGAATCAGCGAAGATTTGCTAGATATTATGTCGATTACAACCGGTCAATTACCGGTTGTGTTTGCTCTCACCACACAAGATATTACACCTTACGGGAATGGGGTCCACCACATTAACAGCATCTTACAGCCAGCAACAGCCACTACTGCCCCTTGTGTGGGGGTGGCCATTACAACCGAAACCCCGGTTCCAGGCTGTGCTACCGGGGCTAGCCATGCTACTGATGTGGAGCTGGCGGCGCGCTTTACCCTGGAAGTTGCCAAGGCGTTTGGGGAGGATCAATGCCAATTTTATGATGAAGCTGAGTTCCAACATTTGCTTCACCTGTACGGCTCCTTGCGCCATCTTCAAACTTTGGGCCAAGGCCAGTAAGCGGGCTAAAAAGAAGATGATGGCCGGACTGCCGGGCCCCAGATTTAGTGGAGGTGAACGAAAATGATAACCGGAAGTACTATTGGTGCTGTAACCATCGGCCAGGCTCCTCGTGTGGATATTATTCCTGAGTTGAGTGCTATTTTAGGCCCCGAGGTTGAGATCAAAGAAGCAGGGGCATTAGATGGTTTGAGCAAGGACAAAATAGCCACTTTCGCTCCTGAAAAAGGGGATTATGTTTTGGTTACCCGATTGGCTGATGGCTCATCGGTCAAAGTGGGAGAACAATATATAACTCCGCGGCTAAAAGAAAAGATTGGCGATTTCTTCCGCCAAGGGATTAAAGTAATAGCCCTTCTTTGCACCGGAGAATTTGAGCTGGTAGGGGCCGGTTTATTGGTACGTCCCCAACCGATACTGCACAACGTAACCAAAGCGGTAGCCGACGGGCTCAAAATTGGGGTAATGTCGCCGGCTGCTGATCAAATTCCTTTTTCAAAGAAGCGCTGGCGCCAAGTGGGAACAGAGCAGGTTATGGTGGCTGCCTCCCCCTACGGCGCTGCCGAGGAGCTGGATAAGGCAGCTCAAAAGCTCAAACGCGAACAGGTCCAACTGGTTGTTCTCGATTGTATGGGCTATACTTTGGCCATGCAAAAAAAAGTGCGGCAGATTACCGGGGCCCCGGTAATCTTGGCCCGCGGGATTTTTGGCCGGGTACTAAAAGAACTCATCGGGTGAAAGGAAGTAGGTAACGATGTCGATGGTAAACATTGCCCGGCAGTTGCTGGAGCAAAATTTAGCTTTAACAGCTGAAGAAAAACTCCTGATTATTGTCGATGAGACCACCTTACCTATCGGCCAGGCTTTGTTTGAAGCCGGGAAAACTTTCGGGGCTCAAGTAGTACAGCTACAAATGGAGCCGCTGGGCAGAAGCGGCATGGAGCCGGTGGCAACGGTAGCGGAGGCTATGGCAGCAGCTGATGTAGTAGTGGCGGCAACAGCCCATTCTCTAACTCATACTCAGGCTCGTAAACAAGCTTGTGCCGCTGGGGCCCGGATAGCCACCATGCCCGGTATGACCGAAGAGATATTTAGGGGCGGTGCTTTGGCAGCCGATTATAACCAAATAGCAGTTTGGACCCAACAGCTGACCGAGCTGTTAACCGCTGCCGAGGAAGCAGAACTGGTAAACGGCGGTGCCCGACTGAAAATGTCCCTAGCAGGTCGCCGCGGGGTGCCTAGTACCGGAATTTACCATAAACGGGGCCAAGCCGGCAACCTCCCCTCAGGGGAAGCCTATATTGCCCCGTTGGAAGGCACAGCCCAAGGCGAGATTATAATCGATGGCTCTTTTGTCGGGCTTGGGGCTTTGGAAGCCCCATTAAAGCTTACCTTTGAGCAAGGGGACCTGGTTGCTGCCGAGGGCCCGGGCAGTGAAGATCTGCTTTATATGCTCGGGGACAACCCGCTGGCGCGGAACTTAGCCGAATTGGGGATCGGCACCAATGATCAAGCCCGGGTGATTGGAGTCATATTGGAAGATGAAAAAGTCTGGGGCACGGCCCATATTGCCTTGGGAAGTAATGACACCTTTGGCGGGCAGGTAGCTGCAGGCATCCACCTAGACGGCATAATGATGGCGCCTGAACTATATTTGGACGGGAAGCTGATTTTACAAGCTGGCCAGCTGAAGCTGTAGAATCAAATAATAATAAAAAATACTCACGAAGCCGCTTTTTAGCGGCTTTTTTTAATTATAACGCTAACCGGGGGCTTCCTATGGCGTAAGTAAAGCCATTGTTGCGAAAAATAACAATTGTAAACCTAAGGAGGATGTGTTTAGTTTATGTCGAAAGGTATAAGGTGGAGCATAAGGAAAATGGGGGAAAATAGCCATGGTGTAGTCGCCGCCTAAAGAAAAATGTTGGTGCGCCAGCGGCTAAGCTAATTGGGTTGATTTGGGGTGTTAAGATGGGGCACTATGTATATATTCTTCGCTGCCGCGACGGCAGTTTGTATACAGGTTATTCAACCGATCCAAACCGGCGGCTCAAAGAACACCAGCTAGGTAAAGGTGCTCGTTATACCAGAGGTCGAAGGCCAGTGCGCCTTCTGGGTTATTTGAGCTGCAGCTCACATTCAGAGGCTCTTGCGATTGAAGCGGCCATTAAACGCTGTTCTTCGGCTAACAAATTAAAGATGCTGGTTCAAAAGGGTGGCTGCTTATGTTAGAGAGGATCGCTGGCAGCGATATATTTCATAATGTTTGCAATGCGATTCAGGATGCAGTCTGTATTTTAGACCGGAACCTTACCGTCATACAGGCTAATTTGACTATGGAAAAGTGGTTTAGAAAAGAAAAGCCCTTAGTAGGACAAAAGTGCTACATGGCAGTCAAAGGGCAATCTGGGCCGTGCCCAGATTGTCCTTGTGATAAAGCCCTAAAGCTGGAATCACCCCAGGCGGGGATATTTAAAAAACATGATGCCAAAGGGAGAAGCAGATGGTATGAGGTACATGCTTTTCCTTTGTTCGACAAGGACGGTTCGCTGATCGCTGTTGTCAACCATATCCGCGATGCTACTTTGCGGATAGAGGCTGAACGCCAACAGCTAGAAGCTACGGCCAAAATAGCCAAGGCCGAGAAACTGTCATCTCTAGTCGCCCTTACCGCCGGCATTACCCACGAGCTCAGCCAACCGCTGAATGCGATCAAAGTACTGACCGACAGCATCTTATTTTGGTTTAGGCGAGGGCGGATACCAGAACCGGAAGAAATTAAGGCCAAACTCCAAGATGTATCTAATCAGGTGGACAGGGCCGATCAAATTATCAAACACGTGCGTTCTTTGATCCGGCATGAACAGCCATCCGAGCTGATAACTTTATGCAATTTAAACGAGGTAGTAAACAAAGCAGCGAATTTAGTGGCCAGTCAGTTGCGGGCCCATGGCATTACAGTGCAAAAAGATCTGTCAGCCCAGCTGCCGCCGATAAAAGGCGATGAGATCCGTTTACAGGAGGCTGTCATCAATCTTTTGGTCAATGCCATGCAGTCTTTAGATGAAATTGAATCGGCTGATAAAAAAATAGGACTCAAAACCAGGTTTTATGAAGGCAATATAGTTTTGGAAATCAGCGATAATGGAGTGGGATTAGCAGATGAAGTAGTCGATAATTTATTTGAGCCGTTTATAACTACCAAACTGTCCCGAGGTGGTATGGGGCTGGGGCTTTCTTATGTATACTCTATTGTACGGGCCCACGGTGCCCATATTGCGGGCCGCAACAATGATAACGGAGGGGCGACATTTCAGCTTCGATTCCAGCCGCTGACTGACCTAAAGGGGGGGAAAGTACGGTGAACATACTGCTTGTAGACGATGATGAGGCCAGCCGGGCGCCGATAGCGGAGTTTTTAAGGGAATTGGGGCATACAGTAACCGAATGCGATAACGGCGCTGAAGCTTTAACCATTTTTACCACCGGTGATTTCCCGATGGTTTTATCTGATATTAGGATGCCCCAAATGTCCGGCTTGGAATTGCTGCAGGCCCTGGCAGAGTTGCCCAATGGTCAAGATACAGATGTAGTGCTGTTTACCGGCTATGCCGATATGAAATCGGCTGTAGCAGCGCTTAGAGCCGGTGCTTACGACTATTTACCCAAGCCGATCAATGTGGAAGAGCTGGCCGCAATTACGGAGCGGATAGCAGAGTATCGATCGTTGCGGCGGGAACATCAGCGGTTGACAGCTCGGTTTCGGGAAGAAGTAGATGCAGCGACTGCAGATGTTCGGCGGGAGTTGGATCAATTAAAAAAACAGCCGATGTTTTCCCTCGGCTTAGGCCAAATCGGCATATTTTCACCCAGCTGGCGTCAAATTATCGAAGAAGCCCAAAAATATCACCATGACCGCTCAATCCCGGTGCTGATCCAGGGTGAGACCGGAACTGGAAAAGAGATTATTGCTAAAATTATTCACTTCGGTCTTAGTAACGAGCCGCTGCCATATATAGCCATAAATTGTGCTGCGCTTACGACTACATTGTTCGAAAGTGAATTATTTGGCTATGCGGCCGGCGCTTTTACCGGCGGGCAAACGGGGGGCCAGAAAGGAAAACTTGATTTGGCTACTGGCGGGACGCTCTTTTTGGATGAAATATCAGAAATCCCGTTTAAGATGCAAAGCAAGCTCTTGCGCGTACTACAAGAAAAAGAATACTACCGGGTGGGCGGGCTGAAAAAGCACAAAGTGGATGCACGTATAATTTGTGCCACCAATGTCGATTTGGCTCAAAGGGTAGCCGAGGGGAAATTCCGCCGTGATCTGTACTTTCGGCTCCGGGTTGGGGAAATCCGGGTTCCGCCACTGCGTGAACGCAAAGAAGCTATCCTTCCATTAGCTCAGCTTTTTTGCGCCAATTTTCCCGATCTAAAGGCAAACAGTTTCAACGCATCGATGAAGAAGCCGGCCAACGGCTTCTAAATTATCCCTGGCCGGGTAATGTGCGCGAACTTAGAAATACAATCGAATGGGCTGTGTTTAAATATAACGAAAAAGTGCTCCAGGCCCAGCATCTGGATATTTTGCAATCCGATCCGCTGCATCTGGAGGATGAGACTGGAGCAGCAGCACCGGAGGTGGCAGCCAAGCCCGTTCCTCTCGATATAGAGAGTATTATCTTGCCGGAAAAAGGGCTGGATCTGCAGAAATTAGAAGACAATATTGTATTTAGGGCATACAAGTTAAACGAGGGTAACAAAACACAGACGGCCCGCTACCTTGGTATTTCCCGTAGCTCTTTATATACCCGCCTACGGCGGCTAAAGCAAAGAGGCTGGGATTTGGAGCCCTAAAATGTCGAATATGAACAGGCGCTGTCGATTTTGGTGTACTGATCCGGACAATAGTTTCTTGCTCTGAAAATAAGGCAAACAGGCCCCAGCGGGGCAGAATCCAGTAAATAGCTAGGTCTAAGCGCTTTTTTCTCCTGAATAAAAGCCATGCCACAACGTTGGCATGGCTTTTGCATCTAATATGTAGCGGTGCCGGCCTACACCCCAAGACTATGCTAGGATATCTGGATGGGAGGTGATAGGTTGAAACCGGACCGAGATATATTTAGCAATTTAAATTTGAAAGAGTTATCCCGCGATCTGGATATTATTTTTAACAGTACTCAAGATGCCATGTTTTTGATTGCGGTCGACAAAGGCGAGTTTCGCTACCTGAGAAATAACCGATCCCATCAGCAACTTACCGGTTACAGCACCCAAGATCTACGGGGCAAGACCCCGGTAGAATTGCTGGGGCCTGAACTGGGACTGACGATGCAGAAGCGTTATCAAAGATGTGTAGATGCTATGGCACCGGTAATATACGAAGAGAGACTTACCTTTCCTGCCGGTACCAAAGACTGGCTTGTAAATTTAAGCCCGGTAATAGAACAGGGCCGGGTACGCTATATTGTAGCCGTGCGCACAGATATAACTTTACGCAAGCGTGCGGAAGCAGAACGGGAAGAAGTTTTAGCCCGGCTTCAGGCCATGTTTGAGCATCATGAAGCGGTCATGTTGCTGATCGAACCGCATAGTGGTCAAATAGTAGATGCTAATCCGTCAGCGTTGGCTTTTTATGGCTACAGCCGGGCTGAGATCTTGAAACTTTCAATCCAGGATATAAATGTGATGCCGCCCGAGAAAGTAAAAAAGCTACGGCAGAAAGCGGTAGCAAAAAAACAAAAATATTTCCAGTTCCCGCATCGTCTAAAAAGTGGGGAAATTAGGCTAGTGGATGTATATTCGTGCCCGGTACATGTTCAGGGGCAACAGCTGCTTTTTTCGATCATCTTCGACGTTACTGATCGCGAGCAGTATAAGAAAGAGCTTTATCTTGAAAAGGAAATTCTTAAAACTACATTGCTCTCTATTGGCGATGGCCTGGTCAGCACGGATTACGAAGGCCGGATAACAGCTATAAATGCTGCCGCTGAAAAAATTAGTGGCTGGACCGAAAAGGAAGTTTTAGGGCAAAAATTCGGCCAGATCTTCAATCTGATCGATGAGAAAACCGGAACGAAGGTGGCCGACCCGGTAGCCCAAACCTTGAGCCAGGGTAAAGCAATCGGTTTAGCCAATCACACACTGTTAGTAAATAAAGCAGGCGACAAAATTCCCATCGCCGACAGTGCAGCTCCGATCAAGGATGCGCAGGGCCAAATTCACGGTGTAGTGCTAGTGTTTCGCGATGTCAGTTCGGAAAGAGAATACCAGGACAAAATTATCCGTTTGAGCCAGCGTGATTTTTTAACCGGTCTTTATAACCGCAGATTTGTTCACAACCTGATCGGTCGCCTTGGATCCGACCCTACATCTTTGCCGCTGGCGGTTATCCTAGCTGACATCAATGGTCTTCGGCTGGTAAATGATGTATTCGGCCATCAAGAAGGGGATCGCGCCCTCAAGTTGGCTGCCGACATCCTCAAAGACAATTGCCGGCCGGGCGATATTGCCGCCCGCTGGGGCGGGGACGAATTTTTACTTCTTTTACCTGGAACCGATGCTCAGACGGGCAGGGAGATTATCGACCGGATCAAAAAGACCCGCTATAGTGACAGCGAAGCTATTTTCGGGCTCAGTTTCGGACTGGGGCTGGCAATAATGGAACATAAGGATCAGGCCTTTACCCAAGTACTAAAAGAAGCTGAGGATAATTTGTACCGGCATAAGCTCCTACTGAGTAAAAGCCGCCGCAGTATTTTGCTCAGCACGATGCTGTCGGCGTTATATGAGAAAAGCCAGGAGACGGAGCAGCATGCAAACAGGCTCAAAAAATATTCCCTCGCCTTGGGCCGAAAACTAGGATTATCAACCCGGGAGTTAAATGAACTCGAGCTGCTGGCCCTGCTACATGATATCGGCAAGATTGGGGTTGATACGAAAATCCTCAACAAACCCGGTGCACTTACCTTAAACGAATGGAGGGAAATAAAAAAACATCCGAAAATTGGCTACCGCATCGCCAGCAATATCCCGGAATTATCCCAGGTGGCGGAATACATACTTTGCCATCATGAACGCTGGGATGGCTGCGGCTATCCGCAAGGACTAAAAAGAACGGAAATTCCCTTACTGTGTCGGATCCTGGCCCTAGCCGACGCTTTCGATGCTATGACCTCCGACCGGTCTTACCGTAAGGCCCTGACCCAAAAGCAGGCTCTGGCCGAGATAAGAAAAAATGCCGGCACCCAATTCGATCCTAAGTTAGCAGCCCTTTTCATCCAAACAATAACCGAAAGTCCCGGCTCCCCCAAAAAGTCAGGGGCCATCCAAACCTAGGCGAAGTGAAACTATGGCAGTTATTAACGGCTAAAGTCAAGGCATGGAGGCAAAGGTAGAAGTGAAAAAGATACAATTTACGACCCCGGCCGATGCGGTAAAATCTGACCAAACGATGGGATCTGTGCTGACGCAGGTTTTAACCATGATAACAGCGGAACCGGTGTTTGAAGCCGAGCAATTGATCGCTAAGTTGGGCCAAGCTTTGGCCGTAAACCGGGCTCGGCTATATTGGCTCGTAGATGAGGGCCGGCTGCGTCTGGCCTCAGCTTGGCAAGCCGGCGGTTCATTTTCTGACTCCAGCTGCAAGCGAGTTCTTGAAACGAGCAAGCTACCTTGGTGGATGAACCGGCTTAGCCAGGGCAAAATTATTAGCATTCGCGATACAACCCAGCTGCCGGCCCAGGCTGCCGACGAATGGCAACTACTGCAACCGGGTAGGCCAAAAGCTCTGCTAGTTGTACCCCTTAGCTATGCCGGCAAGCTCCACGGTTTGTTGGGATTTGAGGATACTGTCCAAACCCGGGTCTGGTCTGAAGCAGACCTGCGCATTTTACAACCCATATCATACATGATAGCTTTTTGTGCATTGCGGCTCCAGGCAGAACAGGAGCTAAGGACAGCCCAACAAGAAAAGGAGATAATTCTAAACGCTATGGAAGATCAGGTAATTTATTACGATTCTGATCATAAGATCATTTGGGCCAATAAAGCGATGCTTAAAGATGTGGGGGTGTCTTTGGCAGAGATTGTTGGCCGTCATTGCTATGAAATACGCTTTGGAGCTGATAAACCTTGCCCTGGCTGCCCGACCGAACAAGTGCTCCTGACTCGGCTGCCGAACGAAGCGGAGGTAGAAAGCCCTGATGGTCGCATTTGGCATGTGCAAGGTTATCCCATCTGTAACAACGACGGCGAGGTGACCCGGATTGTTGAGGTTACCCGAGACATCACCAAACAGCGAAAAGCCGAAGAACAAATTTACCAGCTGACCGTTCATGATAAGTTAACCGGGCTTTATAACCGGTTCTACTTCGACCAAAAACTTCAAGAGTTAGACCAGCGAGGTGCGGTTCCATGGTCGGTCATTTTCGGGGATGTCAATGGACTTAAACTTATCAACGATGCTTTCGGTCACAAAGAAGGGGATCGGCTTTTAAAACGGTTGGCCGGGGTGCTACAGGCCTCGTGCCGCCGGGAAAAAGACATTGTCGCCCGCTGGGGTGGGGATGAGTTCGCCATCATCTTGCCGGGGGCAAATGCTGAGATCGCGCAAAAGGTTTGCGAGCGCATACGCGAAGCCTGCCGCCAAGAATGCGACAGCCTGATCAATCTGTCGATCTCACTGGGGGCGGCCACCAAGACTAGACCCGAGCAAAAGATGAACACTATTTTTCAGCAGGCGGAAACTAGGATGTACCAAAATAAATTTATTGACAGCCTCAGCGTACGTAATTCTAACATTTCTGCTTTGCAGCAAGCCTTGGCGGAAAAAACCCATGAGACCGATGTGCATGCCCGGCGGATAAAAGTTCAGGCAGTACAATTGGGGGCGGCGTTGGGTCTCTCCCCAAGCGAATTAAATGATTTGGCCCTGGCGGCGCTACTTCACGATATCGGTAAAGTAGGTATACCGGACAAAATACTCACGAAAGAAGGTGCGCTCACGCCCGAAGAAAAAGAACAGATGAAACAGCATCCGGAAATCGGCTACCGGATAGTTATGGCCTCTTACGGGTTGCCCAAAGTTGCCGAAGCGGTGCTGGCCCATCATGAATGGTGGGATGGAACCGGTTACCCGCTGGGCCTAAAGGGTGAGGATATACCGCTTAAAGCGCGAATTATTGCCATCGTCGATGCCTACGATGCCCTGACCCAAGAGCGCCCTTACCGTAAACCTAGAGGTCATCAACAAGCGTTAGCTGAAATTGAAGCTGCTGCAGGAACGCAGTTTGATCCCAAACTAGTAGATATATATTTACAGCTGATGCGGGCGGTTAAATAACAGGGAAAGAGCAGAAAATCCGAGTTGGTTTAATTTAAGAAGGAGTGTGTATTGATGGCCGATGTTTATGAACTGTTTGAGTATGAACTGTACCATCAAGGAAAAAGTTTGCATACGGTACGGTCTTATGTCAGCAAAACCAAGCATTTTCTTAGATGGCGGGAACAACACCTCGGTGCTAGCGACTTGACTAAAGTGGCTGATTTGGACATCAAAAGATATGAGGCTTACTGCCGCCAAGTAAAAAAATATACACCCAACAGTATCCGGCAGCGCTTATCAGCAATTCGGGCTTA
>JAAZKX010000038.1 GCA_012799605.1 Bacillota bacterium
CGACTAGCTCTAGGGTTAGCTTCCAGCACGTAAACTGTATTTTGATGAAGGACAAACTGGATATTCAATAGCCCTTTTATCTTAAGCCCCCGGCTCATTTGCAATGAATAGGCCGTGATGGTTTCTTTTTGCTTAGCAGTTAACCGGCGGGCTGGGTAAATGGCAATACTGTCGCCGGAGTGGACCCCGGCTCGCTCTACATGTTCTAAGATACCGGGGATCAGTATTTGTTCGCCATCGGTGACAACATCTACTTCAATTTCCTGCCCGGGAAGGTACTGGTCGATTAGCAGCGGGTGCCCGCCGGATGCAGCTAAGGCATCGGCAGCATATACCTGCAACTGTTCCGGGGTGTGGACAATTTTCATGGCCCGGCCGCCCAGAACATAGGAGGGGCGGACAAGGACGGGGTAACCACAGCGGTCAGCAGCTGCCAACGCTTCGGCCAAAGTTACGGCAGTGGCTCCGGCCGGCTGCGGGATTGCCAAGGTTTTGAGTAAAGTACGAAAACGATCGCGGTCCTCGGCTAAGTCGATGGTTTCCTGACTGCTGCCGACTAAAGGAAAACCGCGCCGGGATAGTGGTGCCCCCAAATTTATGGCGCCTTGACCGCCAAATTGGGTGAAGACGGCTGCCGGTTGTTCTTTGGCTAGTAAACTTTCAACATTTTCCAGGGCCAAAGGTTCAAAGTAAAGCCGGTCGGAGATGTCGCTGTCGGTTGAGACTGTTTCAGGGTTATTGTTGACGATGATACTGGTATAGCCTTCTTCGCGCAGGGCTCGAGCTGCTTGGACGCTGGAATAGTCGAATTCTATTCCTTGGCCAATTTTAATTGGCCCGGCACCTAACACTACCGCCCGGGGAGCGGGCAAAGTCGGTGCTCTATCCTGGGTATCAAGATAAGAAGAAAAATAATAAGGGGTATCGGCCTCAGATCCGCTACCGTCTATCTGTGCATAACCGGGCCCTAGGCCAGCTTTAAGGCGGGCCTGCCTGATTTTATCCTCGGAAAGCCCAACCAGTCGGGCAATATCCGCATCGCCAAACCCGAGTCGTTTGGCTGATCGTAGCAGGTCAGAAGTTAAGGCCGGACCGGCTGCTTTAAGCTGCTGTTCAAGCTTGGCAACTTGTTTTAGTTGCTCCAAAAACCAGGGATCAATGTGTGACCATTTGTTTAGCCTAAAGATCGAAAAACCGCGGCGCAGCCCCTCATAGACGGCAAATAAGCGCAAATCAGTGGCCCGGATTATTGTTTGAATCAGCCGGTCATCAGTCCAAGCGGCCAAAGCCGGAAGCGACAGGCCAACGCTTGCCCCTGACTGGGAACGGACCGCTTTGAGCAAGGAAGCGGTGAACGATTTATCGATAGCCATCACTTCGCCGGTGGCCTTCATTTGGGTACCTAGGCGCCGGTCGGCTTCGGTGAATTTATCGAAAGGCCAGCTAGGGAATTTAACCACAGTATAATCTAACTTAGGCTCGCGGGCTGCCCCCGGAAGGTCAGCCAAAGTATAACCCAGGGCAATTTTAGCCGCTATGCGGGCGATGGGATAGCCGGTAGCTTTTGAGGCCAACGCGCTGGAGCGGCTTACTCTGGGGTTGGCTTCGATTACGCAGTAGTTTAAACTATCTGGTTCCAAGGCTAGCTGGACATTACAGCTGCCGGAAATATTTAAGGCGGCAGCGATTTTTAATGCCGCCGCCCGCAAAAGGCGATATTGTTTGGCTGACAGAGTTTGAGTTGGGGCTACCACAATGCTGTCACCGGTATGAATTCCTATGGGATCCAGGTTCTCCATACCGCAGACTATGATGGCCTCCCCGGTAGCATCGCGGACCACTTCAAATTCGATCTCTTTCCAGCCGGCCAGACTGCGTTCCAATAGAACTTGCCCGATGGGCGAAGCGGCTAGGCCAAGGTTGACCAGCTTTAACAGTTCGCGTTCAGTAGTGGCAATACCACCGCCGGTGCCGCCCAGGGTATAAGCCGGGCGCACTACCAGCGGCAGGCCTAGTTGGGTGGCAAATTTCTTGGCCTCAGCCACGGTAGATACTACGCGGCTGTCTGGAATCGGTAGCCCCAGGGCTAACATGGTTTGTTTAAATGTTTCCCGGTTTTCGCTGCTGGAAATAGTATCGACTGTGGTTCCCAAAAGCTGAACCTGATATTTGTCCAGCACGCCCTGCTCATGAAGCTGCATGGCCAGGTTTAGACCTGCTTGTCCACCCAAAGTAGGCAGCAATCCGTGCGGCCGCTCTTTGGCAATGATAGCAGTTACGAATTCGGGTCTTAGCGGCTCTAAATAGATCTGATCGGCTGTTTCCGGGTCGGTCATGATCGTAGCCGGATTAGGGTTGATCAGGATGACCTTAACACTTTCTTCCCGTAAAGAACGGCAGGCTTGTGAGCCTGAGTAATCGAATTCAGCCGCTTGGCCGATCACAATCGGGCCGGAGCCTAATACTAAAACGCGCTTTAAGGACGGGTGTTTGGGCACGAAAAATCCTCCTTTGCATAAGCCACGACGCCTTTTACCAAAGTAAGCACGGGCAATCCCGCTACTTGTTGACCCAAAAAGGGGGTATTTTGCTCATTGAGCGGGAGTTGTTGGGCCGAGATGGTAACAGCAGCTGCTGGATCAATAACAGTGATGTTGGCCAAACTTCCCGGTGCTAAAGTGCCGATTTGGCTCAAACCCAAAACTTTGGCCGGGCCGGCAGTCAAGCAGCTGATCAAGGTAGCCAAATCTAGTTTACCCGAACGGACAAGGCGGGTATAAAGCAAGGGAAAAGCATGGCGCAAAAAACTCCCTCCCCAAGCCGCAGCGGAAAACTCCCTGTCCTTTTGTTCTGGACTGGCTGGAGTATGATCGGTGACGATAGCGGCCAAGGTACCATCCCGTAAACCAGTGATCAATGCCCCCTGGTCAGCGCTGCTTCCTAAGGGGGGTTGTAGCTTGAAGTTGGTATTATATGTGCGGATGTCGTTGTAGGTAAGAAGAAGGTGGGCCAGTGAGGCTGCTGCTGACACAGCAGTGCCCTGCTGTTGGGCCCAGCGAAGAAGTGCTATGCTATTGGCTGCGGAAAGGTGAACAAAATGTAGCCTACCGCCAGCAGCCTGGGCTAGCAGCAGATCGCGGGCTACAGCTACTTCTTCTGCTGCTGCCGGGATGGCTGGCAGCCCCAGACGGGTTGCTGTCTGGCTTTCGCGCATTAGGCCGCTGGCCACCAGCGCAGGATCTTCCGGATGAATAAACAGAGGCTGCCCGAAGGTTGCAGCATATTTAAGGGCAAGCAGTAACAGCTTGGAATCAGTCGGCCAGCGAAGCCCGTCAGAAAAGCCGCGCCCACCGGCTTCGGCTAAAGATCCTAGGTCAGCCAGCTCCGCACCCGCTAAATTGCGGCTTAGGGCCCCCAAGGGGAAAAGCTGTACCGGGCAGTGCTGCTGGGCCAGGGCCTGCAATCCGGCTAAGCGAAGACTATCTGTAAGCGGAGGTTTAGTGTCCGGCAGTATAGTTAAACCGGTAAAGCCGCCTTGGAGGGCAGCTTGACCTAAAGAAACCAGGGAGCTGGAATTTATGCTCCCTGGCCGGCAGGATAAATCGATAAACCCCGGTACTACCAAACATCCGCTGACATCGATGATCTCGGCTCCGTTCGGAGGGGTGGAAGCGGTAATCTCTTTGATAAGGCCATTTTCAATTATAAGAGTGTCTTTTTGGTCGATGTTTGCGGCCGGATCTAGAAGGCGACCGCCTGTGAGTGCTTTGACCACTGTTTTTCACCTCTTAGCAGCATAGTCAGCACAGCCAGCCGAACAGCGACACCATTGCTTACTTGTCTAGTAAACAGAGCCTGGGGGCTTGATGCAACATCATAGTTGACCTCGAGGCCAATATTGGCCGGCCCGGGGTGCATCACTAAGGCTCCAGCCGGTGCCTGGGCCAAAAGATCGCGGTTTAACCCCCAGAGCTGGTTATATTCGGATAACGAGGCTAGATAACCTTCGGCCTGGCGTTCAGATTGGATACGGAGAAGGTAAATTATATCGGCATCAAAAATGGCTGCAGCCGGGTCGGTAACTATCTCGGCTCCTAACTGGGAAAGACCGGTTGGCAATAAAGTAGGCGGGCCAGCAACTTTAACCCGGGCACCCAGGCGTGAAAAAGCGTCGATGTTGGAACGGGCTACACGGCTATGCAATATGTCCCCGATGATAGCTACTGTTAGGCCATCGATGTGGCCGTATTTTTCTTGAATGGTGAGCAGGTCGAGCAAAGTTTGGGTAGGGTGGGCATGCCACCCATCGCCGGCATTAATTACTGGGATTGAAACCCGGCTGGCTGCCAGCGTGGCAGCACCGGCTGCAGGATGGCGGAGCGCTATGGCTGATGCACCGATAGCTTCTAAGGTGCGGACAGTATCCACCAGGCTTTCGCCTTTGGTTACACTGCTTTCACTGGCAGCTATGGTTACTGCTTGGGCACCGCCCAAATGAGCGGCTTGGATGAAAGACATTTTTGTTCTAGTGCTCCGTTCATAAAAAAGAAGTACCAGTTTTTGACCGGCCAGGTGAGTTAGCCGCTCACCCATTTTGAGGCGTACTTTGAGGTCAAAAGCGAAATCGATGAGGTGTTGAATTTCAGTACAGGACCAATCTTCAAGAGATAGCAGATCTTTGTGCAGCACAGCCTATTCCTCCTCAAAATAAAAGACTCTTGGCTGTGCGGCCAAGAGGGGAAGGAACCCGCCCGGGCGACTCCTTGCCGGCCTCACAGGACCGCACTTAAAGGATCGGACGATTTTCGTATATTAAATGATGATGGATTAATCAGGTGGTAAGATCTTTTCTGCGCCCAAAGACCGCAGCTGTTGCCGTTGGAAGGTGTTGGCGGTAGGGCAGTTAACAAACAGGGGCAAGGTTACAGCGCTGTTTAAGGCCGATAAAGCAGCCTTGGCCGCGGGGAAACTAGTTGCCACCAACAGGATTATATTAGCCCCGGCGGCAGCAGCTGCTTGAGCTAGCCGAATTAGGCGACCATTACCATTGTGCTGGTCGGCCGCAATCTCCACTATGAGCGGTAGTTTTACCTGATGGCGAATGCGGGCCACAGCTTGAGCTGCTTCATTAGGTTGCCAATTTGGTTTAAGTTTAAGGCAATAACAGGAATCGGTTTCAATACTGCTTATCAGGCCGGCATAAGGTTGCCAGGTGATATTTGAAGCCACTGTCATCACCTACCACCTCCATAGACTCAGCTCTTTATTCGCGTCGATAGCCGGCATCATATAGACGTTGAAGGATATCAGCCGCAGCTTGGCGGGCAGCTTGAGCAAATTCAGGACCAGAAAAACGGTTTATATATGGTTCTCTCAAGTAAGCGTAAATTATGCTACGGGCCGCGATCAACAGTGCCCCGAGGCCATCGGGGTCAAAGCAGGGTATGGCATCAGCAACTTGGCCCCCCTGGGTCCCCAAGCCTGGCAGCAGTAGGTAAGAATGGGGCAGCAGCAGGCGTAAGGACTGGGCTTCCTGCGGATAGGTCAATCCAGCTACAATTCCCACCGGGGAATATTTGTTAGCGCCGCGGGTTTTTGTGGCCCAATCAGCCACCCAGCCAGCTATTTCTTGCCAAAGGGGATGTTTCGCACCTTCAATCCGAAGATTTTGCAAATCAGCCGCCCCGCGATTGGAAGTACGTACTAGTAGAAAAATTCCACGCTGGTTAGAAGAAGCAGCATCGATAAAAGGCTGAAGGCTGTCCCGGCCTAAAAATGGATTTATAGTAAGAGCATCGCAGGGAAAAGCATGGGGGTTTTCGTCCTGGGCCAAGTAAGCCCGGGCGTAGGCCGAGGCAGTATTGGGCACATCTCCTCGTTTGGCATCAAGTATTACCAGCAATCCCTTGGAACGGGCATAGACAGCAGTTTCCTCCAGGGCTTTGATTCCGGCCCAGCCATATTCTTCATAGAACGCTGCCTGTGGTTTTACTGCCGGGACTAGGTCGGCCACCTGGTCGATGATGCTTTTATTAAAGGCAAGTATTGCAGCAGCTATTTCAGTACGGGAAGCAGTGGCAGCCGGTTTTAGGCTAGGGGGGAACATAGTTAGATCTGGATCGAGCCCGACTACCAGAGGGCTTTTTTTGGCTAGGATTTCTTTTTCCAACCGATTGATAAACATAATCGGCCTCCCCTAAGTGTATTGAAGTTGGCGACTACCCGGTATTACTAGCGGTATGTTTCGTTCACACAAAGGACAGTCTTTAGGATCCCAGGATTTAATGTCCAGCGAAAGCAGCGGGTAAAACTCTATTGGAAACTCAACCTGGCCGTCGCTACGGTCGACAAGGCAGGTAAGGCCTACAACCACAGCTTTAAGTGGTTTAACAGCTTCCACCACTTCTAAGGCCGAGCCGCCGGTAGTGACAATGTCTTCCACCAGCAGAACCCGCTCGCCAGGGGCTACAGAAAAGCCCCGCCGAAGCTGCATTGTTCCTTCAACCCGCTCTGTGAACAAAGCCCGACAACCCAATTGTCGTCCTAGTTCATAAGCGAGGATAATGCCGCCTACAGCCGGGCCAATAATTACATCTGGCTTTAGGTGTTGTGTGCGCCGAGCCATCTCCGCACATAATATTTCCGTGTACTTGGGGTATTGCATTACCTGAAATTTTTCCAAATAGATATCGCTGTGCAATCCGGATGTAAACTGAAAATGACCGTGTTTGTAAACCCCTGCCTCTTGTAATACACCTTGAACAGCTTTTGCATCCAAGGCCAGCACCTCCCGAGCTTTATTATCCAGCAAAAAACCCTGCTGACCAGCGGCCAGCAGGGTACACGTTCCCCATTAGAGCTTATCTCCCTTGCCAGCCTCACAGGACCGTCTTTAAAGGGTAATATTTGCTTGTTATCATCATGTTAACCGTCACCGGCATCCATGTCAAGGATTATTTTTGTTTTTTAGTTGGCGGCCCTCTTTTATGGCTGGTGCTGCCGGTTAAAATGAATAGATTTGCGGTAATATTCTAGGGGCAGATGCCCGAAATTGGTCACCACCAAACCAAACACTATGGCTAGACTGGCCAGCCATTGTTGTTTGGCCAGCTGTTCGCCTAAAACAATTTGGGCTGTCAGCAGTCCGGTTACCGGAACTAGCAGGGCCCAGGGCGTTATTTTGTCAGTGGAGTATTTGGCCATCAGACTGTTCCAGGTTCCATAACCGAATAATGTTGCCCCTAAAATCAGATATAAAATAGCGAACAGGGATTGGCCGGTAAGATTCGTCAAGGCCTGAAAAATTGTCTGGGGCGATTCAAGCAAAAAAGCCAGGGCAAGTAGGGGTAAGGGTGGAACGAGGCTAGACCAAATTAACAAATGGAAAGTATTTAGGTTTACCCGTTGGGATAAAGCGTGCCGGGCTGCATATCTGATCACAACATTACCGATGGCAAAACAAAAAGCTCCGGCCAAAGTCAACAAAAAAGGTCCCAGGGGCACCGACTCGCCATTTCCGCCCAATCTTGCCCCGCTGATGAAATAAAGGCCTAGCGTTGCTATCAACAGGCCAGCAATTTGTTCAATCCGAAGCGTTTCTTTAAGCAACAAGGCAGCGAGTATTAAGGTGAAAAAGACCTGAGATTGGATAACGATTGATGCGATACCGGCTGGCATGCCGATTTCCATCGCATAAAATAAACAGCCGAACTGTCCCACACCGGCAAATAAGCCGTAAGCTAACCAATAGGACCAGGGGACATTGGGCCGCTGCAAAAAAAACACAGCGGGAAAAGCAGTAAGAGCAAAACGTATAGCAACAAGCAACAAGGACGGAACCCCTTCCAGGCCCAGCTTGATTACAGTAAAATTGGCTCCCCAGATAATGGCAACAAGTAGGGTCAAAATCAAGTCCTTTTTGCTCATTGCAATCTCCCCTTATATTACACTGCCCCTGAAGCAGTCGTAGAAATTTTTGGTTTGGTAGGCTCCGCTCCTGCCTGCCGGGTGATGTTCCTAAGAGTTCTACATATTGAGATCCTGATCCTGCCGGGGGAAGAAGGTTTTCATAAAGACGAGGCTGTTTATTTAGCCTTTAGAGGGTTTATAGGCCAGCCAGTAGAAACTATGGAGGCAAAACAGATAACCGGTTTAATTATTAAGCTTACAAACAATCGGGGAGGGTGATGGGACATGAAGTGTTCACAGCCAACAACCTCCAACAAGCTGCCCCCGGGGGCGGTTACAGCAGCAAAAAAGCCTAAGGAAATGAGGGCTATCGTGTTGGTTTTGGCTGTAGGAGCCCTATTTATGTATGCAGACAGGACGGTTTTGTACCCCATGTTACAAATTATCGCTCAAGAGCATAGTTTGAGCGGTGCTGCCACAGGGTTTATCAGCAGTACGTATTTTTTACTGTATGTGCTCGTACAGGTTCCAGCCGGACTTTTGGGTGACCGATTAGGGCTTAAAAAGGTACTGGTAGTTTCTTATTTGCTCGGGGGAACAGCGCTTTTATTGTTAGGGTTAGTAAAAAGTTATGCCATGCTGATTGTGTTGGTAGGGCTGCATGGTATCGGCATGGGCGCTTTTTATCCCATGTCTTATGGTATTAATATTGGGACAGTGCCTAAATCAAGGCGCGGTTTAGCCTCAGCTACCATAAATGCCGGGATGTCAGTGGGGACTGCACTCGGCCTAGTATTTGCTGGACCGATCTATCTTCAAACTAACAATTGGCGCCTGCCGTTTTTAATTGCAGCCGTTCCCACGCTTATGATGCCTTTTTGCTTTCACCGGTATCTACCAAAACCGGTAGCGACTGCGGTTTCTGAAGCCCAGGCAGATAATAAGCAGCAATTTAACTTAAGAAACATTTTGGCGGACAAGGAACTTTGGGCCCTTAACTTGGCCGTATTTTGTGCTGGTTATGGATTTTGGGTTGCTCTTACCTGGGGGCCTGAGTTTTTCGCCAGCGAACGGGCTCTGGGCCTTGCCGCCGGGGGTGTCTTTACGGCTTTGCCAGCGTTGTCAGCGATTCCGGCGGCTTTAGGCGCTGGACAACTTTCAGATTTACTAGGTCGGCGTCGGTTGGCTCTAATTTTATATCCGCTTCAGGCAGCTTCGATTTTTTCCTTGGCCTATGTGCAGTCGCTACCTATATTAGTGGTAGCGCTGATTTTATATGGACTTGTCGGGCGCACAGTATCTGATGCTATCATTATTTCTTGGTTCGGTGATCAAATAGCAGAAAAAAACCCCGACGCCCTAGGGACAGCCGTATGTGTGTTCAACCTAGTGGGCATGTCATCAGCTGTTATCGCTCCCTTAATTAGCGGCTTGATAAAAGATATAACCGGCAGCCTAGTCGGAGCCTTTTACTTCGGAGCGGCAATGGTATTAATAGGAACAGTATGTGCAGCAATGGCAAAAGAAGGCTGAGCGGGAGTATTTAGGGAACCGCAAAAACTGCAACTAATTTGATTTATGGTGTTAACATTTTAGGGAATGGGATTAATACCCGATAGTACTTGACTCAGCCTATATATTACGTCACAAAACATAACCACTGTATTTGTTATGATGAACGAAAGAGAAAGACCGCCTTATGTTGTATTTATAATACAAAGGTAAGAAGGGAATTCTTTTTTTGACATCAGGCATAAAATATGGTGTTCATTTTGGGCCTAGGTTTATGTACTAATTTCGAAGTGACGAGCTAAATATTAGTTGACTAAAAATATGAAGTGCCACAGCACTAAAAATCTGTTAAAATGGATTATGTTACGCATATGGGTTTGTCATAAAACATTTTGCTAGACAAACTTGGCCTTTATCTAACGAAGATGGGATTGGAGGTGCGAGTCCAAAATAACCACTTAATAAAGAAGGTCCTTATCAGAGAAAAAGGAGTTGAGAAGAAGATGTCATTTAAAAATTTAAAAGTTCCTGTGGTAATAGTAATCATCACTTTATTAGCGCAATTTATAGGACCTTTTCGTTTTGACATCGGAATCGGTCGGATTGAGCTGCTACCCCTAATATATGTATGTATCATATGTATTTTTTTAGGCCCAAAATTTTTAAGGATAGTAACGGATGAAGAGATAACATGGGCTAACTCCAAAATACTTGTATCGCTAGTATTTCTAGCTGCTTATCAGGGGACAAATGTCGGTCCTAAAATACCACTTCTCATTAAAACAGGCCCTGCCCTAATTTTACAGGAATTTGGGAACCTTGGCACCATCCTGCTTGCACTTCCAATAGCAATATTATTAGGTTTAGGGAAACAATCAATAGGGGCCTGTTTTTCCAAAGCAAGGGAAAGCGATCTGGCCGCGGTTATACAATACCACGGGGCGGATAGTGAAGAAGGGCGTGGCCTTATCGGTATGTTTATCGTAATGAATATTCTCGGAATCGTATTTTTTAGTATTATGGTAAGCATTGCGACCCTATTACCCTTTCACCCATATGCTTTAGCCATGGCGACAGGTATAGGGTCTACGAGCTCTATGACTGTAGGTGTGGCAGCCCTGGCGTCTATCTATCCTGCCCTAGAGGAGCAAATAGTGGCTCTTGGCACATCTAGTAACCTCCTTAGTACGGCAACGGGGATATATATGGATTTGTTCCTGGCACTACCTCTTGCTAATTATTTGTATAAAAGACTTGCCCCAATATTAGACCCCAAAAAATCTAGAAAAAAAGGCAATGGTGAAAGAGGGGATAATCGTTGAAAGAACATAATATTGCTACTACGTTTGGTACACTTGTTATGATGGGAATTATGATGGCCCTTGTTAATTATGGTAAAACCCCGCCGTGGGAAACCATTAAGGGTATCTTAATTATATCATGTATTGGAACGCTGGCATGGATATTATCCACAAGCAAAGCTGTGCCTGTAAAATTACCCCCTGTAGCATATGCGGGTCTACTTGCGATATTGTCCACCTTGCATGGGATGCCATGGGCAGAATGGGTTTCAGCAGCAACAAGCAAATTGGACTTTATTAGTGTTGCTACCATAGGAATTGGATTTGTAGGGGTAGGAATGGGACATGATATGCTCAAACTTGCAAAGGATAGCTGGAAATATGCAATCGTAGCGGCATTCGTTCTAGCAGGTACCTATTTTGGTTCAGCTATTATTGCACAGATTTTCTTATCTTTATTCGGGACAGGTATAAATTAGATCTACCTAGTAGGTCAAGGCTGGTTGTTTTACCAACAACAAGGAGGGGACTATATTGCACTATGACCTTTTAATAAAACATGGATGGATTATCACTATGGATGGCAAGAATAGGGTAATAGAAAATGGTTGTATTGGTGTGCTGGATGGTATTATTATGAAAGTAGGCGAATGTAGCGAATTCGAAAATGCAAGTGCAGAAAAAGTACTCGATGCTAGTGATAAAATTGTAATGCCCGGACTAATTGATACTCATGGACATGCTGGGCATGGGCTAACTAAGACAATGGGTGCGTTTTTGGATGTCCCAGGCTGGCTAAGATTAATGGAATATATATATTATGAAAATACTACCCCGGATTTTTGGTATGCCGAAGGGTTATTATCAGCACTAGAAAGAATAAAGTTTGGAACAACAACTGGTTTTTCCATGCTTGGATCTGCGCCTCGTTTTGATGATATTATATATGCTGATAGCCATGCCCAGGCTGTGCAGGAAGTAGGTATTCGCGATGTGATTGGCATCGGGCCCTGTAGGCCCCCATGGCCCAGAAGGTTTGCGAGATGGAATAACGGTGTCCAAGAACATTATAATGTGTCACAAGAACAAGCATTAAATACTACGAAGAGTGTCCTAAAGAAATGGCACGGGAAAAATGATCAAATCTTTGCACACGTTAGCCCATCAGAAATTGGATCTATCATGGGCGAGTCAATAGAAGAGATTAGAGAGCTATTTATAAAATTAAAAAGGATTGCAGATGAATTTGGAACAAAGTTAAATTCGCACTTGTACAGTGGAGGGGCTAAGTTCGCAAAAGAATATCTCGATGGTGTTTTAAGCCCCGACACCATTATTGCACATGCCACTGGAATAAGTGATGAAGAAATACAAATAATTGCCGAATCGGGTGCGCATGTTAGTTCTTCGCCGAGTGCTCGGGCTTTCTCACTACGACGTTGCCCTGTTCCAGAATTATTAGATGCCGGTGTAAATGTATGTTTGTCATCGGACGGAACAGCACCAGATCGGACCTTTGATCTTTTTAAAGAGCTAAAAGTTGCGATGATCGTTCATAGGGCTTATTTCGGAGAAAATAATTACCTGCCCCCAGGCAAAACGTTACGGATGGTTACGATAGATGCAGCAAAGGCTTTAGGGTTGGATTCGTATATAGGGTCTTTAGAGGAAAATAAAAAAGCAGATATAATTTTGGTCAACTTCAATAGCCCTCATATGTTGCCTAAATTTATGGCCCCATTAAGAATTGCATATGAAGCCACTGGGCACGACGTGGATACAGTCATCATAGACGGAAAAATAATAATGAAGGACCGCAAACCTCTATCAGTTGATGAAAGCAAGGTACTGGACATGGCCCAGAAGGAAGCAGAGAAAATGTTAGAACGAGCCGATATTGCCGATACATTAAAAGTACCCGATGGGTTTTGGGATGCAACGCGATTTAGCTGGCAACCATTTGATAAATGCCAAGAAATTGCAGCACCGGATTTTCGCTAATAGCGGTTAAACACAACTTTTATTATAGTTAAAAAATCCTGATTTACGTTATGTAACAATGGCGGTAAAATAGTATATTGTTATAAAATAATTTCCGAGATTGGGCCTTGGAACTAGATGTGGGAGTTTCCGGGCTCAATTTTTCCTAAATATCTTGTAACACAAAGTATGTACAAAAAGTGTTCAAGATAATATCTTTCCGTTTTATGTTTTTGTTTAGCCAAATCATTCCAAGTCGATCCTGCCCAAGAAAGGTTAGGCCTAGATTTGCAGATCGGAAGAAAATATTGTGCATGATAGACTAATTATATTAGTCTAAGCGGAATTGAGGGGGAAGGAGTATGGCCAAAGAGAATATTGGAAAAGTGCTAGGTGCAGAAATTGTAGATAATAAAATCCTTGTGCCTTACGTATATCAATTAACCATCAAGGTAGCGAAACTAGCTTCAGAAATTAAACCAGGACAATTTATAATGATTAAGGTGGCACCAGGTCTAGAGCCTACGCTTAGGCGACCATTTAGTCTACATCGGGTGGATAAAGAAACAGGTACGGTTCAAATTATTTATCAGGTGGTCGGAAAGGGTACTGAGATTCTTTCCAGGCGGAAGCCTGGTGAAGAAATTGAGATTCTGGGTCCGTTGGGCAATGGTTTTGATTTAGGAGAGGCAGAACGTATTGGATTTGTGGGTGGCGGAATGGGAATTGCCCCGCTTTTAGCTGTTGCTGAACAAGCGGTGCAAGAGGGCAAGGAAGTTGTATCATTTCTTGGTGCCAAAACTGGTGATTATCTCCTGGTAAAAAAAGAGTTTGCCCGATTAGGGAAAATATTTATAGTTACTGATGATGGCAGTGTAGGCGAGAAAGCCTTGGTTAGCAAACCGCTGGAAAAATACTTAAAGCACCATGATTTAGATCTACTCCTGGCTTGTGGGCCTACGCCTATGTTAAAGGCATTGGCAGCCATAGTCGGAGCGCATGGGGTTAAAACCCAGCTATCCTTGGAACAACGCATGGGCTGTGGGATAGGTGCCTGCTTAGGTTGCGTTGTCCCTATAAAGGCTGATACACCAGAAGGCTTTGTTTATAAGCGTGTCTGCTCTGACGGACCTGTTTTTTGGGCCGATGAGATATTGTTTGAGGTTCCCAAAGCAACGGAAAAGCAGGGGGGTTGCTCTTGTGGGTAAAGTTGATCTCAGGGTCGGGTTGGGCCCGCTGAAACTAAAAAACCCTATTCTTACCATGTCGGGGACGTTTGGTTTTGGCCAAGAATATGGCCGGTATTACGATCTCGCTATTTTGGGCGGAGTTATTGTCAAAGCTATGACCGCTGAACCTCGGTTGGGCAACCCCCCGCCGCGGATTGCTGAAACCCCAAGCGGGATCTTAAACGCTATCGGCCTCCAAAACCCCGGAGTGGATGCGGCTATTGCCGAGGAGTTGCCCCTTTTGCAAGACCTCAGGCGCCGGGGTACTGTAGTTATCGGCAATGTGTCTGGCTACAGTTTTGCTGAATATACTCTAGTTACGGACAAACTTTCCCAATCGGGGCTTGTCGATGCGGTTGAGCTTAACATATCCTGTCCTAACGTTAAAGGCGGGGGTCTAGCTTTTGGAACCCATCCTGACACTGTCTACAAGGTAGTTTCGGCTGTGCGGGAAGTATGTGAAGTTCCGCTTATTGTTAAATTAAGCCCCAATGTAACTGATATTGCTGAGATTGCTCGCCGGGCAGTCGAAGCCGGGGCTGATATTTTGTCACTGATCAACACTATAACCGGATTGGCTATCGATGCCAAGACGCGGCGGCCTATTTTGAGCAATGTTACCGGAGGGCTTTCCGGACCGGCAGTAAAGCCGGTAGCTCTAAGGATGGTGCATGAAGTTGCTCAGGCTGTAAATACACCTATTTTGGGGATCGGCGGGGCTACCACCGGTATCGATGCGGTAGAGTTTCTTCTGGCCGGGGCAAGCGCTGTTGGTGTAGGGACGGCGAACCTAATGGACCCTCTGGCGGCGGTCAAAATCGTGCAAGGGCTGGAGCAGTTTTTACTGGATCAAAAAATAGCCTCAGCAGCAGAACTAATTGGCGGCCTGATTATTTAGCTGTAGTATAATTCAATCTAAAAAACCAAGAGCCTCGAGCAGCACTGCGCTAACATCTGCCCAAGGCTCTTTTTGTATTGGTTATTGGGGATTCAGGGATAATTATTCGGTTATTATCCTTCCATTAGTGAATATCAGTCGGCCGCCAACAATGGTAGTTTTTACTCGCCCGCTAAGGGTGCGGCCGGTAAACGGTGTATTTTTGCTCTTGGAAAAGAATTGGTCGGGATCAACTGTCCACTTTTCATGTGGATCAAAGATAGTTATATCAGCATCGGCTCCGGGAGCTAAGGTTCCTTTTTTAAGCCCGACAATATTAGCTGGTATGTTGGTGAGCTTGGCGATAGCCTGCAGGGGAGAGAGGATTCCAGGTTTGACCAGCTCCGTCCAGACAAGGCCAAGTGCTGTTTCCAGGCCTACGATACCACAGGGTGCAGCGAGGAGCCCGGCTGCTTTTTCAGCCTCGGTATGGGGCGCGTGGTCGGTGGCGATGGCATCTAATGTTCCATCGGCCAGGCCCTGGCGGATAGCTGCCACATCGGCTTCTGTTCTAAGCGGCGGGTTCATTTTAGCGTTGGGCCCAAATTCGAGGAGCGCTGCATCGGTTAAGGTGAAATGATGTGGCCCAGCTTCGGCCGTTACTTTAATTCCGGCGGTTTTAGCAGCCCTGATGATTGCTACTGCGGTAGCTGAGCTGACATGCTGAATATGGACCTGATACCCGGTCAGCTGGGCCAGGAGCACATCACGGGCCACATGAATGTCCTCAGCAGTAGTGGGCATTCCTTTCAATCCTAGCTGTTTGGCGACTGCTCCTTCATTAACAATAGTGTCGGCCACCAAGGACAGTTGGCCGCAGTGGGTTATTACCGGCAGGCCCAGTTGTCCGGCTCGCTCCAATGCTTCCCGAGCGAGGGCCGAATTTTCTACTGGCATTCCATCATCGGAGAAACCGACGACCCCAGCTTCTTTAAGGGCCTCAAAATCAGTCAATGTTTCCCCGGCTAGATCATAAGTGACAGCGCCGACAGTATATAAATTAATCAAGGCTAGGTCAGCAGCCCGTTGATAAAACTTGTATACTTGTTCAGGAGTATCAATTACCGGGTCGGTGTTGGCCATGCATACTGCCGAGGTGAACCCACCGGCGGCGGCGGCCCGGCTACCAGAGGCTAAATCCTCTTTCAAAGTAAAACCCGGATCTCTGAAATGGACATGAATATCGACAAAACCGGGTGCCACAATATAATTATCTGCTGCGATAACCTTCTCGCCAGCTAAAGCCGTCAAGTTTGGTTCTACCGCAACAATTTTCCTGTCTCGCACTCTAACATCGTACGATCCAAGTTTTTTACTGGCCGGGTCGATAACGAGTCCACCTCGAATCAACAACTTTACCGCCTCCTCGGTTAATTTAACTGAGCTAATTTCAAAGCAGTATGTAGCAAAACTTCGGCCCCCAGGGCGATATCATCGATGGCGGCCTTTTCGGCCGGATTGTGGCTGATTCCACCTTGGCAGGGAATAAAAATTAGGCCTGTCGGCGTGATTTTGGCCATATTCATAGCATCATGTCCGGCTCCACTGGGCATTCGTAGGCAAGTTACCGCCAGTTGCTTACATACTGTTTCTATGGTGGCGATGATATTATCATTCAGCTGTACCGGCTGTTCGGCTGACAGCTTTTGCAACTTGGGCCTAATTTGGCGCCGCTGGCAAATATTATACAGGTCTTCAGCGATAGCCTGTTCCAGGCGTTTGATACTAGCTGTATCGATGCCGCGGATATCAAGGCCAAGATCTACTTGGCCGGGGATTACATTCATAGCCCCGGGTTTAAGGGCTAGCGTGCCTACGGTGGCAACACTCTGATGGGGGGATTCTATCCAACCATGACGTTCTACGGCCAGAATAAATTCTGCTGCTGCAGCCAGGGCATCCCGTCGGAGGGCCATGGGCGTAGTGCCGGAATGATCAGCCCGGCCGACCATGGTTATATGCCAGCGGGTAGGTGCAGCAACGGCAGTGACAACGCCGATGGTAGTTTCAGCTTCCTCTAAAACACGCCCCTGTTCAATATGAAGTTCCAAAAAGGCTTTAAACTCTTCCGGCCGGCGGCGGGCTGCAGCCATGTTTCCCAACTCAGCCCCGGCCTCCTTGGCAGCTGCCTGAAGGGTGATGCCGGAGGCATCTTCCAGTTGGGACCAGTGATCAAAGTTGCCACAACCGGTCATGATCTTGCTACCTAAGGTGGCGATTCCAAAGCGGCTGGATTCTTCGCCCACAAAAGCAATCACCTCTAGCGGGTGCCGGGTACTCAAGTTATGCTGAACTATGGCCCGGATGGCTGCTATTGCTGCCACCACGCCGACTATACCGTCATAGTTGCCTCCTTGAGGAACGGAATCCAGGTGTGACCCCAAGGCGACAGCAGGCAATGAATTATCTTGGCCGGGAAAGCGGGCGATAAGGTTGCCGATGGGATCCCGGTTTACCTGTCCGCCCAATTCGGTTAGCCAAGCTGCAACTTTAGCCTGAAGCATACGTTCTTCGGCTGTAAATGCTAACCGAGTAACGCCGCCTTCAGGTTGGGCCCCTATAGGGGCCAAAGAAGATATATATTGTGCTAAGGCTTTTTTATCTATCAACGGTACTCGGCTAGTCAAAAGTACTATCCTCCTTCGAAACGTAAGGCCTTAAAGACCTTAAAGGCTGTGGATAATACTTCGACGTACGCTGAGAGTGAACATTTGTTAAGGAAAATAAACTAAGGGGCTTATTTTTAGATAAAGTTATAAGAACGGCCTCTAGCCAATGGCGGCGATATCTTGGTTGGTAAAAGGATGCAGGCCGGCGATCTTTAAAGCTAAATAAACCTGAAACCGGTCATCGGTAGTTCCAAGATCGCGGCCTAGAATTTTAGCGGCTCGTTCCAGTCGGTAACGTACAGTGTTAGGGTGAACGAACAGTGATTTGGCGGTGGTGTTAATATCCTCATTGTGGGCAAAATAGGCGGTTAAGGTCTCAATAAAATCAGTATTTTGTTCATTGTCATAGACTGCTAGCGGACCGAGCACCTCATCTCGTAGAGCAATGAGTTCTTTTTGATCGGAGTGGGAACAAAGCAAGCGGTGGATGCCGAGACTGTGGTAGCAGAAAATTCGACCGCGGCCATGAGCTTGACGGCCTAAAACAATGGCTTTATGGGCTTGAAGGAAACTTTTACTTATATTTCTTACCCCTCGGTAAGGCTGGCCGATACCGCCGGTGAAGCTAAGGTTCGGGAAAGTGCGTTTAAGCTCCAACAAAATGTCCTGGGCTAACTGGTGAGCGGAATTCATGATGGTAACGGTAGATTGGTCAGCCGGCCAACAGGTCAGGACAATCAGGCTATCGCTACGCAGAGCTAAAAGAAAAGGTTCTGTGAGCCGGTCGGTAAGGTAAAAGTCTAAAGCTTGCTGCAGCCGTGATTTTAAAGCTTGAACCTTTTCTTCGGCCAGCTGCTGCTGTTCAATATTATATTGGAACCGGTCGATATCAAACACGAGCGGAAGGCAAGGATCATTTAAATCAAGCCCCAAGTAGCGGGCCCGCTCTAGCATAGCTTCTTCCGATTTGAAATCATGCGCGATCAGTTCTTCGACAAAACTATTAGCGTGTTGGCGTTCAAGCTCGGCGATACTGTGATGCTTCATAATTTCTGTTGCTATCAAAGCTGTGCCGTGATCTAATATAGCCTGGCAATCAGCAGGCAAGCCCTGGTTTTCCTGATAGTTTTCCACGGTGAGAAACGAGGAGATAGAGGCGCGGCAGATAATTGGAATTACCAGCGATGGAATCTTCTGCTGCTTGCGGTAACGGTTTAGACTGATCGGGTGGCGAGTTTTATGCAAGTGGCGGCAGGCTTCTTTTGGCAAGGGGCTGAGGGGCTCTTTTTTTTCCGGGGCTGAGATATAAAGATTTAAGGTAGAGCATTCCAAGACCAAGGGATGATCGATGAACTTTTCCAAGGCCATCAGTGCGGCTTCCAATCCTTGCCCATTGAGGATTATCTCCTGTAGCCAGCGGAAGGCTATATCTGCTTTGTGCAGAACGCCGGCGGTGTGATCCAACAGCTGTTCCATCAGCGGATTCATGATATCGATGTAAGTGATATGATGGGGAATATCCAGTAATGTAAACGACAGTTCATCGGCGACTGCTATCATTTCAGCCGGGATTGTTTGAACGAAGCGGTTGGTTTTAACTGCCAAAGCAGCGCAGCCCAGCTTGGCGATGTCTTGTATCAGCTTAACCTGGGCCTTGAGGTCATCTTTAATGCAGTACAAACTAGTGATGATAAAATCATTTCCTTTTAGCCACTGGATTAGATCGGGCACTTCCATAACTGTAACATGCTTGATTTGATTATCCAGCCCCGCTTCCCCAGCCGCAATCCTGGCCTGGGAAAGAGGCTCTATAGACAGGGCTTTTCTTACAGTAAGCATATGGTAACTGCCTCCTTAGGATCAGTTATTGGCTGGTATGCGTTTAACTACTGTTGGCAAAATAAAGCCTGCATTATATTTTTTATAATACTTTAGCCTAATTGTATCTTATCAGCCTGTGGTTTTGTATAACAATTTGTCTTATGCGAGATTAAATTGACCGCTATAAAAAGTATGAGCCTAGAAAAAGGAGTTTGTTAGAGAAAAGCCAATATATGTGGTAAAATGTAGCTGAGGAAGCTTGTAGGAGAGAAAATAAATTGCCATATTTACCAGCCTGGGCGAAATTAAATCTCGGGCTTGAGGTAGGTGCCAAGCGACGGGATGGTTATCATGAGATCAAAAGTGTTATGCAGACGGTTTCTTTAGCAGATCGGTTGCTATTGGAACCGCAAGCTGACCATGTCAGTTTGGAAGTAACGGGGGCTGATCTTCCGACTGATGCCCGTAACATAGCTGTTCAAGCCGCTCACCTTCTGCGCGATCGCTGCCGTGTCCGCTGCGGGGTTCATATTAAACTAATTAAACGCATCCCCTCGGCAGCTGGGTTAGGCGGCGGCAGTGCTGATGCAGCAGCAGTATTATCTGGTCTTAACCGGCTGTGGCAGCTCAATTTGAGCCAGACTGATTTGATTTCTTTAGCAGCTGATTTAGGCAGCGATGTTCCTTTCGCCCTCCTTGGAGGAACCGCTTTGGCTACGGGGCGGGGGGAAGTTGTTTCGCCGTTACCAGCACTGCCCCATTGCTGCTTTGTTTTGGTCTGCCCGCCGGTCACCATCTCTACCACCTGGGCTTACGCCCAATTAGAACGCATGTCAGCCAGGCCAGACCCCTCGCCTAGTATAGACGCTCTACTGTTTGGACTTGAAGCGGGCGATTTGGCTTCCATTGCTGCCAATTTGGCCAATAGTTTTGAGCTGGTAATGGCCGCTCATTTTCCCCTGATCAGGGATATAAAACAAAAGCTGTTAGCGGCCGGGGCTTTGGCAGCATCGATGTCTGGCAGCGGGCCGGCGGTATATGGTTTGTTTTCTGATCGCAATAAGGCGGCTGCTGCTCTTTCCGTGTTCGGTTCCGAGGTGGCAGTTTACGTGCTGGAGCCGGTGTCTAGGGGTGCTGGACAGTTAGTTGAGGAGTGAGCGACAAAGGATGAAAAGGTTATTAAATGTCCATTTTGATCTGGGTTCCTTTATGCCATTGCGCGAGGGTGTTTATCAAGTTTTGCGTACTGCTATTGTAGAAGGGGATTTAACCCCGGGCCAGCATTTGGCCGAGCAACAACTGGCCGAAGAGTTGGGGGTGAGCCGGACGCCGGTGCGAGAGGCATTGCGCCGATTGGCGTTGGAAGGTTTTGTTATGGTGGTGCCCCGCCGGGGGGCTTATGTAGCAGGTTTATGTTTAAAAGATATGAACGACCTATTTGAGCTGCGCATGGCCTTAGAAGGCCTAGCTGCCTACTTGGCAGCCCAAAGAATTACCCCAGCTGAGATAACAACTTTGAGGGAGTTGACCAGCCAGCTAGAACAGGCTATTGTATCGGCCGATGAAGAGGGTGTTATCGAGGCTGATACCCGCTTTCATGATGTAATTTATTCAGCTAGCCGGAATCGCCGCCTAATTAATATTGTAGGTAATTTATTGGATCAGATTCAGGCTTTCCGGTTACAATCCTTATTTGCCCCCGGCCGCCTTAAAGATACAGTACGGGAGCATAAGCAGTTGGTGCAAGCGCTTGAGCAACGAAACAGTTCCCGAGCTCAAAAAGTGGCTGTCAGGCATATCTGCGAGGCTGAGGTAAGCCTACTTAAAAGACGCGATAAAACAGCTGACGCTGGAGAAAGGGGTAGCGTAAATGGTAAAGGCGTTGATCTTGGCAGGGGCACCAAATACGAAGAAACTGATAACGCTGAGTCCGGAACCATATGAAGCCTTGATTCCCATCGCCGGCCGGCCCATGGTAGATTTTGTAGTGGCTGCGCTTCAAAGCAGCCCCTCGATAAAAAAGATCGTTGTGGTCGGACCGGCAGAACTTGAATATCTTAAGCGGGGAAAGGTAATAAAAGTAATCACTAGCCATGGCGCTTTGATCGAGAACTTGCGCCGAGGGCTGGACAGCTTTGAACCAGATGAACTAACCCTAGTGGCTACAGCAGATATCCCCCTCCTTTGTGCCGCGGCGGTGGAGGATTTTTTAACCCAAGCCCAGACTAAACCAGCGGATTTCTACTACCCTATTATTGAAAAGCGAACTAACGAAGCTAAATATCCTGGTAGCAAGCGCACTTATGTCCGGCTTAGAGATGGAACATTTACCGGCGGCAACTTATTATTATTATATCCCCGTATTTTAGAACGGGGCTGGGGCTGGGCCGAAGACATGTATCGCCTGCGGAAAGAACCGCTTAAAATGTGCCGTTTATTGGGCTGGGGCTTTTTAATCCAACTCCTGCTGGGGCGGCTTACCATCAGCAATTTGGAAAGACGGTTCGAGCAAGTTTTGGGAGCCAGCGGCAGGGCAATCATTTCGTCCTATCCGGAGATCGGCCTCGATGTAGATAAACCGGCTGATTATCATTTAGCTGCCCGGTATATATCCGATAATAACTTGATGGCTCAATAATAAAGCACACTTTGGGAGCTGGAGCAGGGAACTGGGGTCAAAAAGGAGAATATAACGTTTAAAGGATATAACAGGATGCCCCGTGAAGCGGCCTTGGGCCAACCTGGGCATTTCATCCGGCTGGAGGGATTGATGTGCGGGTAGGAATTATTGGGCTTCCGAATGTAGGCAAGTCGACTTTGTTTAATGCTTTAACCCAGGCTTCGGTTCCGGCCGAAAACTACCCGTTTTGTACCATTGAGCCCAATGTAGGCCGGGTCGCAGTCCCCGATCGACGCCTGGAACAACTAGCCGAACTGATCTCGCCGGAAAAGGTAATCCCCTCTAGCATCGATTTTGTCGATATTGCCGGACTGGTAAAGGGTGCCAGCCAGGGAGAAGGGTTGGGCAACCAGTTTCTGGGTAGCATTAGGGACGTAGATGCTATTTTGGAAGTTGTCCGCTGCTTTGATGCCCCTGATGTCGTACACGTAAGCGGCGCCTTAGATCCGCGCTCTGATATTGAAATGATCGAACTGGAACTTGTTTTGGCCGACCTGGACGTGGTAAACCGGCGGTTGGAAAAGCTGGAACGCCAACTAAAAAGCGGTAAGCCGGATTACGTTACGGCTTATACTTACCTCAAGCACCTCCGTAGCTGTCTAGAAGCCGGCCATCCGGTGGGCCCTGATTCATCCATACCAGCCGAATTGCGGACCCAATTGGCTGACCTGAACTTGCTGACGGAAAAACCGCTCCTTTTTATAGCCAATGTAGGTGATGAGGGACTTACCGGTCAAGCAGCCAATTGGTGGGAAACAGTAAAGCAGGCAGCGCAAGAACGAGGGGCAGCCGCATTATGGTTAGCAGCCAAGTTGGAGGAAGAGCTCTGGGAACTGGAGTTACCCGAACGGGCCGATTTTTTGGCGGAGCTGGCTCTGCCGGAGCCAGGGCTGAACCGCCTTATAAGAAAAAGCTATGAACTACTGGATCTGATTACATTCTTTACCATCACCGGCGGGCATGAGGTGCGGGCCTGGCCGCTAAAGCGTGGTACCGAAGCGCTGGCAGCAGCGGCTAAAATTCATACCGACATGGCCAGGGGCTTTATTAGAGCCGAAGTTGTGGCCTATCGCGATCTAATTAAAGCCGGATCAGTCGCCGCAGCACAAAAGGACGGTCTTATGCGGCTTGAAGGGCGCGAATACAAAGTTCAAGATGGTGATGTGATCCATTTTAGATTTAATGTTTAAGAGCCATTTTTGAAAGGAGGATAATAAATTGAAGCAACCAGTATCCACCAATGGGGCCCCGGCTGCAATCGGCCCTTATTCGCAAGCGGTCAAAGTCGGTAATTTTGTTTATACAGCTGGCCAGGTGGGGGCGGATCCGGCC
>JAAZKX010000004.1 GCA_012799605.1 Bacillota bacterium
ATGGTGGTCATGATGATGGTGGTCATGATGATGGTGGTCATGATGTTTATGCCCATCTTTTAGGGTATATTCCACATCGCCGATAATATTGGCCCTAACATGCACAGCCATATCGCTGGTTGAACCGGGGGTATCGAGCACCATGCGGAAAGGAACATCCTCAGAATGATGGCGGAGCAGATTACCCATATCGACGAAAAATACCTGCTTATGAATAGTACCGCGAACAATTACAGAATCTTTTTTGACTTCCGCCCTGACATTTTCTAGGCGGGCCATAATCGAGAAAATTTTCAGAGCCTGCATAGGCAAGCAAACTTCGCTGTCAATGGATTCACGCTTGGTGTCCTCAGTTATGACATGGTCTACTTTCAATAAGCGGCGATCGACTATAACATGGGGGCCTTTGACATCGGTTACCACTTTAATCTGAAGCGGCTCCACTACCTTAATAAATGCTTCAACGATCATCGTCTGCCTCAGATCCCGCCCCGGGACATGCCGCAGTTTAAAATCATCGACCATGACGCGAACATCAACAAAAGCTTCCATCTCCTTACTGGCGCCAGGGATCTCAGCTGTAATCGAAAATGGTACATCTTCTGGCTGGTGACGGACCAGATCGCCCTCATCGACAAAGAAAATTTGCTTATGGACAATACCTCTGATTGTAACCGAATCCTTCTTGATTGAAGTACTCAAGTTCCTGATTTCCGCTTTGACATCAAAGATCTTTTTGGCTTTCATCGGTAGCTTGATAGTGTTAGTAATAGTTTCCCTGACAGTATCCTCACCGACCACGCTTTCCACTCGCAGCAATTCTTTGTCCACTCTAATATGATGATTTTTTACATCCACTACAACTTCCATCTGTTCAACTTCAGTCACCTTAACAAAAGCACGCACCGCCACATCTTGAACAACCCGCCGGCCATCTTCCGACAACGTCCAATCCACATTCACAATCTGGGTATGAGCCTGGCAGGTCATCCTGCTGTCGGCACCATCTACATCAACAAAGAAATGAAACGGCACCTCTTCGCCCACATGACGAACCAGATCCCCCTGATCGACATAGAAGACCTGTTTATGAATAGTACCCTGAATAAAGACCCCGTCACGCTTGATCTCGCATTTGGTCGACCTTAAACTCGCTTGAACCTCAAATACCTTGATCGCCTGCACCGGCAGCGTAACAGTAGCTTGCACCGTCTTGGTCTTAGTTTGTTCTCCAACTACCCGCTGAACCCTCAGCAAGCGTCGGCGTACGACCAGTCTTTTTCCATAATGATCATGATGGTGGTGGCCATGGTGATGGTGGTCATGATGATGGTGGTCATGGTGCTGATGGCCATAATCCTCATGGTGGTCATAATGGTGGTGGTCATGATCCTTATGATAATGATCCTTACTCATATTCTCCTCCCTCCTTGCCGGGATTCTCAGTCTAAATATATGCAAGGAGTGCAGGTTGTGTGCTCATTTCCCCTGAAAAGAAACCCCCCTGGCTGAAGAAACCCCCCGGCTTCTTCAGCCTGGGGGGTTCTAGTTACAAGCTGTCTTTTGCTCTTCCAGGTCGCAAAGACTGATTTCAACTGTTTTAGTAAGGACATCGGAGTAGCTATAAGATACTCTTTTAACAGAGTTACTGTCCAGCAAACGGACGGTGAAAACATTGGGGTAGGTTTTCTCCAAGATCCCTTCCCGGACAATCACCCGTTGGCGACCCCGATTAGCGGTAAGACGCAGACGCCGACCGCGGCTGGCCTCCAAATCCTGGCGGATCTCAGCTAAAGTGGTTCGTTCCACCCTAAGCAACCTCCCTTGCATTATGATAATGGACTATGCACCTTTAACACTAGTATTTTATCATAGCCATTATAACTTGTCAAGGGACAGGAACAGTATATTATACCTTGTGTCCAAATGCGAGTCAAGCATTATTGCCATCTTTTTTCCTTAGTCTTTCCTTCAGCCTAGCCAGCACGAGGAAAGCCGAGCCGGAACTTACCCCTGGTTTCAATTCCGCCGATACCTTTGGGCCCGGTAATGGTGCATGCAATCAGTTCCCGCAGATCGACATACTGCGATACCGGTGTAAAGGCCACTTCTTGAGCAATAAATACTGGATCAAGGCAATGGATTAAAACACGTTTGGGGGCACTGGCATAATTAGCGCCGGCATTGATAATGGCTTCAAAATTTGATTGACAAGCACCGGCGAAAATCACCAGATCGTCCCGGGACGGTTGCACACGGCGCGCGCTTTTTACTGCTTCTAAAAAAAACGATGTGTTGCGGTAATTTTTCGGGTTTACCGAATTACCCACTTCCTTTATAAAGGCATCATGTCCCGTTAAAACCAAAATATCCGGGGTGTGCTTCCTGATCAGGTCCGTTACCAGCCGCGGTTGCCGTTCTTCTGGCACCTCTACCCCGGCTGCGGTAACCCCAAGCTGCTTATACGCGCTGAGGCAAAAACCTAAATAATCCGGATCGCCATCTAAGTGAAGCACAGTCCCCGGCAACTCAAAAAAATCACAGCCCCCGTCGTTCACAGCCACTTCACGTAGCGCCTGTTGTCGAACCAGGTGTTGCCGTTGGTTTATACGCCGAAAACAATTCGCGTTGCGCTTGAGTAGTTTTTCCCGATAATATTTAAGTTCTGCCAGCTTTACCCTCCTTAAATCTGTTAAAGGAGCATCGGCCAGCAATCTCACATCAAGCCCCTTCAAAATCGCCACCGCTTCACCCTGGTCCTCAAAGAACACTTCTATAACTTTAAAAAAAACATCTTCTCGGTAGGAACGACGGGTGACAATATCCCCCTGCTTGATGGTCTGCATAGACCATTCCTCCTTCACCCGTCCTATACCATTGTATGATCGGGACAGGCAAAGGGTGAGTCCGGTTACAAAGGGCCTCCATTTATACTTCGATGATGATCGGCAAAATGGTCGGGAGCCGTCCAGTTACAACCTCAAAATAAATCCCTAATGTCTCTTGAATCTTAGCCTTGATCACCGACCACTCGGTGATCTTTTTATCCTCTATTTCTTTGAGCACCGCTGCCGCTTGTTTTCGAGCTTGATCCAGCAATTCTTCCGATTCACGCACATAAACAAAACCACGGGTAATAATGTCCGGTCCCGATAAGAACTTGCCTTTTTGCTTATCCATGACTACCACCACTACCAACACACCGTTTTCAGCCAATGACATCCGGTCCCGCAGCACTACGTGCCCAACATCGCCGATCCCCAGACCGTCAATAAAAACCGAACCGGAAGCCACCTGGCCGGAAATAGTGCCCCGGCTGTCGTCGATTTCAATACAGTCGCCAATTTCCGGTATAATCACCCGCTGGCGATCATAACCCAGCTCCTCAGCCAGTTGCACGAAAGCAGCCAAATGCCTGTATTCCCCGTGGAAGGGAATTAAATAGGACGGTCGGACCATATTGATCAAGAATTTAATTTCTTCTTGGCTGGCGTGACCGGAGACATGCACTTTGGCTACTTCTTTATAAATAACTTCAGCACCCAAACGAAACAAATTATCGATGGTGCGGCCAACCAACCTCTCATTTCCGGGAATGGGGGTTGCGGAAATTATCACCGTATCTCCGGGTCGTATTTCCACCTGCCGGTGATCGTTGTTAGCGATCCGAGTAAGAGCAGCCATAGGTTCACCCTGGCTACCGGTAGTCAAAAGTACCGTTTTTTCATCCGGAAGCTGATTCAATTCATTCAGCTCAACCAAAGTCCCTTTGGATATCTTGAGGAACCCCAGCTCTTCAGCCACAGCAGTGTTTTCATGCATACTGCGGCCGGCAATGGCAACTTTGCGTTTATACCGCACCGCGGTATCGATAACTTGCTGGATACGATGAATATTAGAAGCAAATGTAGCAACCAAGATGCGCTGTTTGGCATCTTCAAACACTTGGTCGAAAGTATCGCCGACCACTTTTTCCGATGGCGTATAACCGGGCAATTCAGCATTGGTAGCATCACAAAATAGCGCCAATACCCCTTCCTCGCCCAAAGCTGACAGGCGGCTGACATCAGTGCGGCGGCCGTCAATAGGGGTAGGGTCAATTTTAAAATCGCCAGAATGGACGACAATTCCGGCCGGTGTATGGACAGCTAAAGCGCAGCCGTCAGGTATACTATGGTTTACCCGAATCCATTCCACCGAGATGTTTCCAAACCGGATCGGCTTGCTCCCCGGGACAACCACCTGTAACTTAGCCCGGCGATCCAAACGGTGCTCTTCCAGTTTCTTTTTTACCAGTCCAATAGTAAGTTTGGTACCGTACACAGGTACATTCATCCGGGGCAGAACATACGGTAACGCCCCGATATGGTCCTCGTGGCCATGAGTTAGGACAATACCCCGCACCCGCTGTCTATGCTCCAATAAATAATCTATATTCGGGATCACAAGATCGATCCCCAGCATCTCCTCATCCGGAAAAGCAATTCCGGCGTCAATTATCACTATATCATTACCGTATTCCACTACGGTCATGTTTTTTCCGATTTCTCTCGTCCCGCCCAGTTGGATCAACCTTACCGGAGGACCGGTTACGCGTTTTTTTCTTTCGGTTTTCCGATATTTTTTTCCCATGTATTATTAGCTTCCTTCCCAATCGGTTGTTATAAATAAAGTTTCGGCGTCGGCCAAAGCCTCTTCTATTAGCCTAGGGGCTACCAGTCCTGTTTCTTGCTCCGCAACTATAACCGGATCCGGGTGTATTTCCGGATGGCGCGGAACAAAGACCGTACAGCAATCATCATAGGGGCGGATAGAAATGTTGTATGTGCCTATTTCTTTTGCCCGGTCCATAATTTGCTGTTTGTCAAGCCCGATTAGCGGCCTTAATACCGGCAGGTTCACCACAGCTTCGGTGGCCGCCAACCCCGACACCGTCTGGCTGGCCACTTGACCCAAGCTTTCACCTGTTACTAACGCTTCTGCGGCCTCTTTTTCGGCCACGCGTGCCGCCAGGCGCATCATCATGCGACGCATAAATATTGTCTGCAGCCTCTCCTGGCCACCTTCCCGTAAAGCAGTCTGAATACTGGTGAACGGGATGATATAAAGTTTGATCAAGCCGCTGTAGCGGGCCAATACCCGGCATAAATCCACAACCTTCTGCTGGGCCCGATCGCTGGTAAAAGGAAAGCTGTGAAAATATACCGGCACGATCTCCAATCCGCGGCTCATAGCCATCCAGCCTGCTACCGGGCTGTCAATGCCGCCTGAAAGAAGCAGTACCGACCGGCCGCTAACCCCCAGCGGTAAACCGCCCGGGCAGCTGAGCTGCCGCCAGTATAAATAAGCCTGATGCCGGCGCAGTTCTATCTGCAGTACCACTTGGGGTAAGTGCACATCGACCGTTAAACCTGTAATTTCCTTTAGAATTTCAGCCCCGACTTCGCGACTTACCTGCGGCGATTTGTATGGAAACGCCTTGTTGGGCCGGCGGGTTTCCACCTTGAAAGTAGTATAGCCCTCTGCAGCCGCAGCTTTCATTTCTTTAACCGCAGCGGCCTTGATTGCCGCCATATCCAGCGGCACGCCCACAGCAGGGCTTACCGCTACCAAGCCAAATACGTGGGACAGCCGGTGCAAAGCAGCCTCAACTTGCCCGGTCATGGTCACATATATCCGGCCATAAGTACGGCTGATCTTCTTGAGCGGAAGCCCGGTCATAGCCTCCTCCATTCTTCTTATCAGCCGGTTTTCAAACATGCGGCGATTTTTTCCTTTTAGGCCCACTTCGCCGTAACGGGCCAATATCAATTGATGCAAATAAGTTCACCTGCCGGATTATATTTTATTCATCATTATTCGCCGCAGCTTGGGCACGATTTCGGCCAAACAATCAGCCGTATAATCTATTTCCTCAACTGTGTTTTCCGGTGAAAAACAAAACCGTATCGATGCATTAAGCCGCCGTGTTTCCAGCTCCAGCGCCTGAAGTACATGGCTGCCCTCAGGCCGTCGGCTGGAACAAGCCGCCCCTGTGGCTACATAAATCCCTTTATCTTCGAGTGCGTGCAGCAAAACTTCTCCTTTCAAGCCCGGAAAAGATAAATTAAGAATATGCGCCGCCCCGTTAGAATCCTGGGGGCCATTTACGCATACGTCCGGGATCTCAGCTAACACTCGCTGGCTTAATCTCGCTTTAAGCCGGGCCAGATGAATGCTGTTTTCTGTCAGCCGCTCCCACAGCAGCTCAGCCGCTAAACCTAAGCCTACAATGCCGGGAACATTTTCCGTACCGGATCGGGAACCCGCCTCCTGGCCACCACCGACTAGAAGCGGCGGCAGATTAAGCCCTTCCCGGACAAATAGGGCCCCGACCCCCTTAGGACCCATGATCTTGTGAGCACTAATCGAAACAAGATCTATCCCCAGTTCATGGGGATAAAGCGGCAGCTTGGCAAAACTTTGCACAGCGTCCACATGCCAGATAGCCTGTGGTGCTTTTTGCTTGATCAAGCCAGCTATATCAGCCAGCGGCATAATACTGCCAACCTCATTGTTCACGTGCATAATACTGACCAAGATGGTATCCGGACTAAGTGCAGCCGCCAACGCAGCCAGATCTACCTGGCCATATTTATCCACCGGTAGATAAGTTGCGGTAAATCCCTCCGCCTCTAGACGCTGGATAACCCTAAGCACCGATAAGTGTTCCACCCGGGTAGTTACCAGCCGCCGGCCACGTCTTATCCGGGCCCGGGCAGTTTCCAAAACAGCCCAGTTGTTGCTCTCGGTCCCACCGGAAGTGAATAAAATCTCTTCAGGCTTAGCCCGAAATACGCGGGCAACTTGCCGCCGAGCCTTTTTTACCAATTCCTCGGCAGCTTGTCCCCGGCGATGAGCCGAAGACGGATTACCATATGCTTCTCTTAAAACCGACATCATCGCCGCCGCCACCTGCGGATGGACACGGGTGGTAGCACAATTATCAAGATAAATGTCCTTCATTTAAAACACCTTCTTTACCGGTACAGCCCCAGCCTGAAGCCACTTTTATTCAGCATAAAAAATAATAGCTACCGTCCCGGGGCCTACATGTGTACCAATAACCGGTCCCATTTCCGAGGGCACGACCTCCGCCTCGGGCAACGCCGACCGCAACGCTTGTTCTAGCTGGCTAGCCGTGGCCGGATTGTCAGCATGGAGCACAGTAGCCGTGACCTTGTCAGCCCCAATACAATCGGCGGCAGTCAAATCTACCAATCTAGTTAGGGCTTTTTTTCGCGTACGCACTTTTTCCTGAACGCTGATAATTCCCTTCGCAGCTTTCATGGTTAAAATCGGCTTCACGTGCAAAAGAGAACCTAAAGTCGCAGCCGCCGCACCGATGCGACCGCCACGATGCAGGTATTTTAGATCATCGGCCATAAAATAAGCAGTCATTTTAGGAATTAACTCGTTTATTCGCTCGACAATTTCGTCCGCAGATTTACCGGCAGCCCGCAACCGAGCTGCTTCCTCCACCATAAAACCTAATCCTAGACAAGTTATACGGCTATCAATAATCCGAATATCCTGTTCCGGCAGCATCCGTCGGGCAGCCTCCGCAGCTGCAACTGTTCCGCTCAAATCCCCCGAAATATGGATTGAAATGATGCTGCCACCCTCCCGGCCCAATTCGCGATAGCAGGAGGCAAATTCACCGACCGGCGGCTGCGAAGTGGTTGGAACTTCCTGGCTATGTCGCAACCGGTTAAAAAATTCCTGCCCTTCGATATCCACACCTTCGCGCATTGACTCTGTACTCCAGTTTACCCGCAGCGGTACAATTCTAATATTATACCGTTCGACCATATCCGCTGGCAGATAACTAGTGCTGTCGGTAACCAAATGTACTGATGCCATTTTTCTCTGCTCCTTTTTTCATTGATCCGATCTGATCCTAACAAGCCTATTGGCAGCCTGTATCCTTCACTTTATTTACCAAATTAATCATAGCCAGGGTAATTGAGGCTGTCAATAACCTCAACTGGAAGGGAATCTAACCTTTAAGCACGAATAAATACCCGGTAAGGATCACTTAACAATTCGTGTCGGAGGGAGTATACACTATGAATCAACATATTAGAATCATGGCCGTCATCCTGCTGACCAGCTTCATCCTAAGCGGCCTGCTCTGCCCCAGTGCCTCGGCCACAGCTCCCATTAAAGTGCTGCTCAATGGGCTACCGGTCGATTTTGATGTCCCGCCCATAATTGTAAATGGGCGTACGTTAGTACCGTTTCGAGCTATCGGCGAAGCTCTTGGCGTCGTGGTTCACTGGGACGAAGCCCAGCGTAAGGTTATCGCCGAACAGAATAAGCTGCTAATCGAACTCCCGCTAGAAGCCCATACAGCCACGGTAAACGGACAGACAGTCAGGTTGGATGTCCCGGCCACTATCCGGCAAGGACGAACCCTGGTACCGCTACGTTTCTTCAGCCAAGCTTTCGGTGCCGACGTCCACTGGGATGACCAAAGTCGTACGGTCACCATCAGCACCGGCCCAAAAACCGCCTATATTCTAGGGTACTATTATTCACATTCATATGCGGACTACAAAACCAATTGCCAGCGTTTATCCGGGATAGCAGCTAAATGGTATACCTTGGATGACAAGGGCCGAATCAGCTGGCAGGACAGCCGCCGGGCAATCGCAGCCCCAGATGGCTATGAAGAAGTGCTGAGGTTGGCTAACTTAGCCGGGAATGAGGCCTATGCCCTAATTTTCGAAAACAACTCTGATAAACTACATCATATCCTCAGCGATCCGGCCGCACGTAGGCAGCTAAGCCGGGATATTGTAGATCTAGTTACAGCAGAAGGTTTTACCGGCGCCAATATCGATTTTGAGCTGCTGCGCGAAGCCGACGGACCCAACTTCACTATTTTTATTCAAGAGCTGGCTCAATTAATACATGCCCGGGGTAAGAAATTAGCTTTATCCTTACCGGCTCGGACTAACTATGGCTGGCACCGGGGTTACGATTATGCTGCCCTGGGAAAAGCTGCCGACCAGGTAGCTATCATGGCTTACGATTATTCGCCCGGTCAGGCCGGCCCCCAGACACCCATTTATTGGGTGCGGGATGTAGTAGACTACACCCTGGAGCGGATCCCAGCCCAGAAGGTACTGCTCGGCCTGGGTATTTACGGCCGCGATTGGTCAGCTGCCGGTCAAAAAACAGTGCTTTGGGGCCCGAACGAACTGGGCAACTTGGTTTTAGATCTAACCGAGCTGCTGGCGGATTATCATCCGGAATTGAAATGGGACGACAAAGCTATGCTCCCCTACTTTACTTACACCGATGACCAGGGACAGCTTCATACCGTCTGGTATGAAAGCATCGATAGCCTAAAACCAAAACTGGATCTGGTACGGGAAAAAGGTTTAGCCGGCATAGCCATTTGGCGGCTAGGATATACCACCCCCGAATTTTACCAGTTGCTCCAATCCTGCTTCACCCCACAGAAGTTTTAAAACCACAACCAGAAATATGCTTGGAGTGGAACTGGCATGAACAGAAAAATCAAACCTGAACTCAGTCTTTTAGGGGCCATGCTTGTCTTCGGAAGTGTCGGTATATTTGTCAAACATATCAACCTGCCCAGTACCGCCATTGTCCTTTGGCGTACTATTATCGGCAGTGTTTTTCTCGGGCTGGTCTTTCTTTTGACTGGCCGCCCGATCAATACCGAAGGAATCAAAGCTAATCTTTTGATCCTGATTGCGGCTGGCATAGCTTTAGGTAGCAATTGGGCCCTGCTGTTTGAAGCCTTTCACCTTACTACTGTCAGTATAGCCATATTGCTGCATTATACCGCCCCGGCAATAGTCTTCATGCTGTCACCCTTGTTGTTTAAGGAACGGATAACCACCGGTAAAGTAGTTGGAATTGTCGCCGCTATAGCCGGCATGGTAATTATCAACGCCTTCGACATGGGCAGCGCCGGGCTTTCGACCGGAGTACTTTGCGCCTTGGCTTCAGCCCTGTTGTATGCTACTCTAATGATCTTAAACAAACAGTTATCAGACTTATCGGGGTTGGAAAGTACGTTCGTACAGCTCGTAATTGCTATGATAGTCATGGCTATCTATACCGGCATTTCCACCGGACAAATACTACATCTACCCCGCGGTAACGAAATTTTATTAGTAGCTACAGTGGGAGTGCTACACACTGGTATAGCTTGCTATGTATACTTTTCCTGCATGCAACAGCTGCCCGGACAAACAGTCGCTATCATGAGTTATCTTGACCCAGCCTCTACTTTGGTTTTTTCGGCCGTTTTACTTCAGGAAAGATTGACACTGCTTCAAATCATCGGCGCATGTTTGATTTTAGGCGGTACCGCCTATAGCCAACTGGCCAAGCATGAGCCGGTGCCGGACAGCCCCTGAGGTAGCACTCGTACTGCTGGAAACATTCGGGGACGGGCACCCCGATGTGAATGTCCTTTATAGCCGGCGACTTAACTGCTGTCATATCGATGTGCCGAATGACCAAAAGGAGGAACAGTATGCATAAACGATTAGGCGTTCTCACTGGCGGCGGCGATGCCCCCGGACTAAATGCTGTAATTCGCGCTGTCACCCGCTCCGCCCTGCGGCAGGGATGGGAAGCAATAGGGTTTTTGGACGGTTACGCTGGTCTAATTAGCAACCGCACTGTAGGCCTTACCAGCAACTACATCTCCGGATTATTACACCGCGGCGGAACTATTTTGGGTTCCAACAATCGTGACAACCCGTTTCATTTTCCCGTGCAGACCGAAAGCGGCCTCAAGTACAAAGATATGTCTGATCAAGCCGTAGCCAATCTGGATCGCAATAAGGTCGACTGCCTTATCGCCATCGGCGGTGATGGCAGCTTGGCTATCGCCCATGAATTGGGGCAAAAAGGGGCCCGGATCATCGGTGTTCCCAAAACTATCGACAACGATCTTTTGGCCACTGACCAGACGTTCGGTTTTGATACCGCTGTAGCTACTGCCACCGATGCCTTGGATAAACTTCACACTACCGCTGAGTCGCACCACCGGGTGATGGTACTGGAGCTGATGGGCCGTCACGCCGGCTGGATCGCTTTAGCCAGTGGCATTGCCGGCGGGGCTGATGTTATCCTGATCCCGGAAATACCGTGGCATTTGGACAGCATCTTAGCTAAAATCCAACAGCGGCGGAATGAAGGAAAACATTTTAGCATTGTCGTCGTAGCGGAAGGAGTGCCCGATCCGACGGGCAAATCAGTGTACCGCCGGGAAATACCCGGTGCTCATCATAGGTTCCGCCTCGGTGGTATCGGAGCCATTATCGCCGGACTGATCGAACAAGCTACCGGCATTGAATGCCGCGCCACTGTCTTGGGGCATCTTCAGCGCGGCGGTTCACCTTCGGCCTTTGACCGCATTTTGGCTACCCGTTATGGTGTAATGGCAGCCCAACTGGCTATGTCCGGCCAGCATGGCCTGATGGTTTGCCTCAAGGGGCAAGAAATTGAAGCCGTTCCCATTCATCTCGTAGCCCGCGGTACCCGCCCCGTTCCCACCGAAGGGCAGTTAGTACAAACTGCCCGGGCATTAGGCCTTTGTTTAGGGGACTGAATATGGGCAACGGGGCTATTGAAATCAGTGCCTGTATATGCATACACATACAATACAATGAGGCGCCTCAAACCCTTGAGGCGCCTATGCTTTCCATTGGTAGCCCTATGGGGAATCGAACCCCAGCTTCCGCCGTGAGAGGGCGGCGTCCTGACCGCTAGACTATAGGGCCGTGGTTTGATGTCAAAAGTATTATATCATTAACCGTTATAACCGTCAATAATACCGCCCCGGCCCCGCCCGCCGTCCTAGCACGATGTTTTACCGATCGGCCGTTTGCTCCCGGTTCGAGTTTTGGCGCAGCATTTTGGTCAGCCCAGAAGCTACCAGCTTACGGAATTCCGGCACTTGGATCAGTTCCCAAAAAAGTTCCCCCTCCGACAAGGCCTTAGTGGCTAACTTCCCGCCTTCCGGGCTTTGATCCAATTCTATCTTGGCTGCCGCTATAATCTGTTCTAGTAGTCTGATCCGCTCCTTGGTTTTTTCCGCTACCTTAGCTGCTGTGTCAAGCATTTTACTAGCCCATCCACTTATTATGGCTTCACAAATTATTTCCTTACTCCGTGCAATCAGGTCTTCCTCTTCGGTCATTTGATCTTGTTTCGTCCCCGTTTTCGGCTCCGGCTCGGATCCAGCCGGTAAAGCTATCTCCGATCCGGCCTCCACCGCTTCGGCTGGCATCAAAGGGGCCCCCTGCAACAATCTAGTATCTGCAAACATCTTGTGCACTTCGCCCATGTCCCCCACCTTCCCGCTGCTTTAATTCTCTTCTTTGATTACAGTATTCCCAGCTGGTCGAGGTGGTGAACTTAATTCTAACTATTTGTGGATGGCACAACCGGATCCAGCAGCTTAAAACCTACTGTGTCTACCAATCCTCGGTTGGTAATTCTGATATCCGGCAATACCGGCAACGGCAACAAAGCCATCGTCATAAACGGGGAAATGAGATTGCAGCCCAGCTCCCTAAAAGCAGCCTCCAGCGCCCGCACTTGCTCAGCCACTTTTTCCACCGGCTCCGGTGACATTAAGCCAGCAATAGGAAGAGGTACCAGCGCCAGCACCACCCCATCCTTTACCGCTACCATTCCGCCGCCCGACTCAGCCAGTACATTGCCGGCTACCGCCATATCGGCTTCATCGGTGCCTACGATAAGGAGGTTGTGGCTGTCGTGCCCTACTGTAGATGCCACTGCCCCGGCAGTAAAGCCAAAGCCGGTAACATAGCCTAACCCCATGCTGCCAGTACCTTTATGGCGTTCCACCGAGGCTACCTTAGCCAAATCCTGAGCCGGGTCAGCATAAAGCAGGCCCTGACGGGCTTGAACTTCGGCAAGGCGCTGCCGCGTCCCGACCTGGGCTTCAGCAATTTCAATGACACGCACCGTAACTGAACCCGATTGCACCGGGGCTGGGATAAGAAAATCTGTTTCGGCCAAAGCTGAAGCAATTTTAACTGAATCCTTTACCCAATCGGGATAAGGATATGGCGCTAAATTAACCGTCAGCCGGCCCTCTTCAGCTACTATTTTTCCATCCACCATAACTTTTTCCGGTTTGAAGGCGGCCAAATCCCGCACGAATAAAATATCAGCGCAGCGACCGGGGGCAATGCTACCTAAATCCCGGCTGACACCAAAACATTCGGCCGCATTTAAAGTTGCCATCTGAAGAGCACGAATTGGATTGACCCCTTCTTCAATTGCCCGCCGTACTACATGATCCAGGTGCCCCTGGGTAAGCAAAGTATCGGGATGTGTATCATCAGTCACCAGCAGGGCACGGCGGGAGCTGACCCCGTATTCCGTTAGCGCCTTTACATTTGCCTTGATGTCATGCCAGGCCGACCCCTCGCGCATCTTGGCATACAAACCCAAACGCAAGCGGGCTAAAGCATCCTCCGGGCGCGTTCCTTCATGGCAAGACGCAATACCGGTAGCAGCATAGGCCTGAAGCCCGATATCGGTTTCGGGAATAGAATAATGGCCGGTAATTATCTTATCCGCCGCTAACGTGGCCCTAAGCTCGCCATGAACGCGAGGGTCTCCATTTAAAACCCCAGGGAAATTCATCATCTCCCCCAAACCGATGATGCCTTCCCAGGCCATAGCCTCAGCCACTTCTTCGGGCCCGATTACCGCCCCTGCATCCTCAAACCCAGGTGCTGCTGGCACACAAGAAGGCATCGTGGTAAATACTTTTAGCGGCAGGTTTTTCCCTTCCTCGATCATAAGTTTAATACCCCGTAGCCCAAATACATTAGCAATTTCATGTGGATCCATAAATATAGCAGTAGTACCGCTGGGAACTACCGCCCGGGCAAACTGGGTTACCGTAACCATACTAGACTCCACATGGATGTGGCCGTCTAACAAGCCCGGGGCCAGATAGTAGCCATCGGCCTCAATGATTTTGGTATCGGGACCAATTGTATGGTCAGCTTGGCCAACCAATACAATCCTCCCGGCATAGATACTTACATCGGCAGCTATAATCTCGGCCGTAAACACATTTACTACCCGGCCGCCCCGCACAACCGTATCCGCCTTAATTTTGCCTTGGGCAGCAGCCGCCAACTCGGCTGTAAGGTTGGCCAGCGGCCTTCGGTTTGAGACATACATTTTTATCAAGTCCTCCCTCAAATTTCGTACTGGTTTGACCTCCCTGATTGATCCCTCGCTAACCGCCTTTAACCTATATCAATCGATCAGTTCATAAATAAGTTCCGGTGGTTTTACCGGTTCCGGAGAAATAGTATAAGCTGACCTAACTTCCCTAGCAATTTTTTGCCCTCGCTGCTTATCGTTAGTATGTATTTCAGCCAGCACCTCTTCCTTTTTTATTGGGTCCCCGATTTTGCGTCTGAGGATAACCCCGACTGACAGATCAATCGCGTCTCCTTTTTTCTGCCGGCCGGCCCCAAGAGCTACCGACGCCCGGCCGATTTTATCAGCTGGCAAGCCAGCCACATAACCATTGCTCGGGGCATGGACAGGAAGTACAAACTGGGCCTGCGGTAGCAAATCCGGGCAATCTATCGCATCCGGATCACCACCTTGGTCTATCACCAGCTGGCGAAACTTTTCCCACGCAGCTCCGCTAGCTAGAAGTTCGGCCAAAACTTGCTCTCCTTGGCTGGTAGAGTTTACCCTGCCGGCTAAAACTAGCATATGGGCACCCAAACTAAGAGCCAACGAGGTAAGGTCTTGGGGGCCCTGGTTTTGCAAAGTTAAAATAGCTTCTTTTACTTCCAAGGCATTGCCTACTGCAGCACCCAATGGTTGATCCATATTACTGATTACAGCCCTTACCTGACGCCCGACTCGGCGGCCGATATCTACCATCGTACGCGCCAGTACCCGGGCCGAATCAAGATCAGCCATAAAAGCCCCGCTCCCACATTTGACATCCAGCACAATCGCATCGGCACCGGCAGCGATTTTTTTGGACATAATGGAGCTGGCAATAAGAGGTATACTGGCCACTGTAGCCGTCACATCACGCAAAGCATAGAGCTCTTTATCAGCCGGGGCCAGATTTCCCGTTTGCCCGGAAATAGCGAGGCCCGTTTTTTGCACCGTGGCCATAAATTCCATTTCGGTAAGTTCAGCCCTAAATCCCGGGATCGCTTCTAGTTTATCTACCGTGCCCCCGCTGTGGCCTAATCCCCGGCCGGACATTTTTGCTACTGGGACACCGGCTGCGGCGACCAGCGGTGCCACCACCAACGTGGTCTTGTCACCTACTCCGCCCGTACTGTGCTTGTCTACCTTCCGGCCGGGGATAGCCCCTAAGTCAAGTTGATCCCCAGAATGGGCCATCGCCAGCGTAAATAGCGCAGTTTCAGCCCGGGTCATCCCCCGGATGTAAACGGCCATCAAAAAGGCAGCCAGCTGGTAGTCGGGAATCTCACCGGCTGTATAGCCTCTTACGAGAAACTCCAGTTCAGCTGCTGTCAGCTCCCCACCGTCCCGCTTCTTAGCAATAATATCGAGTGTGTTCATACCTTTCTTCCGCCCCTTTGTAAGATCCCAGCCCCTACCTGCCATTTATCGCCAGGGCAATCCAATCAGTCTGGTTATCATTCGGTTATAATTTGAACCCCGGAGCTGGTACCGATGCGGCAGGCACCGGCTTCGATCATAGTCATTGCCTCAGCATAGCTTTTAATACCGCCGGCTGCCTTAACCCCAATATTCGGCCCCACCGTTTGCCGCATCAGCCGCACCTGTTCCGGCCTGGCTCCGCCAGGGCCAAAACCAGTAGAGGTTTTAACAAAACGGGCCCCGGCCCTTACCGCCAGCTTGCAGGCTGTAATAATTTCAGCCGAACTCAGATAGCAGGTTTCCAAAATCACCTTTACCGGCACCCGCCCAGCCTGTTGCACCACAGCAGCAATCTCAGCCTCGACATAGTCGAACCGCCCCGCTTTCATAGCCCCGATATTAAGCACCAGATCCAGCTCTTGCGCCCCATCGCTTACCGCCGCCTCCGCTTCAGCTGCTTTAATCCTGCTAGAAGCAGCCCCCGAGGGAAAACTAACAACGGTGGCTACCTTAACCAAAGTTCCCTTAAGTTCGCAAACCGCAAGCTGCACAAAGCAAGGATATACACAAACAGCCCCGAACCCGTACGCGCGCGCCTCCTGGCATAAGCGCCTAATATCAGCCCCGGTAGCTGCCGGTTCAAGCAAAGTGTGGTCGATCATTTGGGCCAGTTCGCTCCTTGTCATCCGGCTGCCTCCTTTGCTTTGTCCCCAGATCATAAATCATATAGCCCCTGCAAAGCTGCCTACCAATCGTTTCCTTAAAGTCATTTTAACACTAAAGTTAGAAGAAATAAATAACGCTAATAGCTTGACACAAATTGCTTAACATGTTATTTTTTTAACGAAGGGACTATCTCGGCAAAAAGTATATTCAAGGTGGGATGTAAAATCAAAACTACACGACAGGAATATGATCTACTGGGCTCGAAAGAAATACCGGCCGAAGCTTATTATGGCATTCAAACATTGCGGGCATTGGAAAACTTCCCCATTACCGGTTCCAAGCCAGGCAAAGAACTGATTGAAGCTATAGCCATGGTTAAAAAAGCCGCGGCCCTGGCCAACAGGGAGCTGGGGCAGCTAAATGCAGAAATAGCCACTGCCATCTTACAAGCCGCTGATGAAATCTTGGCCGGCCAACACCATGATCAGTTTATTGTCGATATGATCCAAGGCGGTGCCGGCACTTCGTTGAATATGAACGCTAACGAAGTAATCGCCAACAGGGCCATTGAAATCCTCGGCGGTGAAAAAGGTGATTATAGTCTCGTTTCACCTAATTCGCATGTTAACATGGCGCAATCTACCAACGATGTTTTCCCTACCGCCGTTCGAATTACAATACTGAATCTAGTTAAAACCCTAGTAGCAAATTTAAAGCAGCTACAGGAAGCGTTGCTAGCTAAAGCGAAAGAATTCGATCTTGTGATCAAAATGGGACGCACACATCTGCAGGATGCTGTCCCTATTCGTTTGGGGCAGGAATTCGGAGCCTATGCTGAAAGCATACGCCGGGATGCGGACAGAATTGAAACAGCAGCACAAGCCCTGACCCAAATAAATATGGGCGCCACAGCCGTGGGAACCGGTCTGAACGCCAACCTAAGATATATCAAACTCGTAACCGATCAGCTACGACAAATCTCTGGCCTGCCTGTCTTTACCTCAGCCAACATGGTCGATGCCACCCAAAACGTCGATACCTTGGTGGCTTTTTCCGGTAGCTTAAAAATATTAGCGCTCAACCTGTCAAAAATAGCTAACGACCTGCGCTTGATGTCCTCGGGTCCCCGGGCCGGTTTTAATGAGATAAATCTCCCGCCGGTGCAACCTGGATCTTCAATCATGCCAGGTAAAGTAAACCCCGTTATTGCCGAAGTAGTAAACCAGGTAGCCTTTCAGGTGCTCGGCAACGACCATACCGTCGCCCTTGCTGCCGAAGCCGGCCAATTTGAGCTCAATGTCATGGAGCCAGTGATGGTATTTAATATCATTCAATCGATCGAAATACTCTCTCGGGTTGTAAAAGTCTTTAAAGAAAAATGCATAATCGGCATCACAGCCAATAGCGACCGCTGCCGGGCCATGGTAGATACCAGCGTAGGAATAATTACCCCGTTGGTACCTTACGTCGGCTATGAAGAAGCGACCAAGCTCGCCCAAGAGGCCATGACCAGCAATAAAACTATTCAAGAATTGATAGCGGACAAAGGAATCCTGTCCGAAGAACAAATAAAGAAGATATTATCGCCCCAAAACATGACCGAGCCCGCCACGGGGACACCTGCCACGAGGACGTAGCCTTTGGCAGGTCAGCCCCAGGCAGATTCCATCTTATTCGCCGCTTCCAAGTAGCCCAGACGGGCTAAAAGCGAGGTGACCAGGCACATGAGAAAAATTGATGCTGCCATAATAACAGAAACCGTCCACGACCTTTTTCTTCAAGCTAACTATTTTATCGGCACCGATATTTTTGAACAACTTAAGCAGCGGCGTGAGCTTGAAGAATCCCCCATCGGCAAATCAGTTTTAACCCAAATAATAAAAAACAACGAAATCGCGGCCCAGGAGCAACTGCCCATTTGCCAAGATACCGGTCTGGCTGTTCTTTTTATTGAACTCGGTCAGGAAGTTGCCGTCGTTGGCGGTGACCTTAACGAAGCTATCAACGCGGGCGTCAGCGAGGCTTGCACCAACGGCTACCTGCGTAAATCAGTCGTTGACGATCCGTTGTTTGACCGTCTGAATACCAACAATAACACCCCAGCCATAACCCATATAAATATAGTCCCCGGCAACCGGATAAAAATCACTGTAACCGCCAAGGGGTTTGGCAGCGAAAACATGAGCAGAATGAAAATGCTAAAACCGGCCGACGGAGTCGAAGGGGTAAAAAACTTTGTTATCCAAACAGCGGTAGACGCAGGGCCCAATCCATGCCCCCCGATTATAGTTGGAGTAGGTATCGGCGGAACGATGGAAAAAGCTGCCATACTGTCTAAACGAGCGCTTCTGCGGCCACTAGGTCAAGAAAATCAGGATCCACGTTACGCTGCACTCGAACGGGAAGTACTGGACGAGATCAATAAATCCGGTGTGGGGCCAGCTGGCTTGGGCGGAAGAACAACAGCGCTAGCGGTCAATATCGACTATTTTCCAACTCACATTGCCGGTCTGCCGGTAGCCGTCAACATTTGCTGCCATGCCTCCCGGCAGGCACAAAAAGTACTGTAAAGAGGTGGGCACAAGGATGGATCGAGCAATTAAAATTAATCCCCCTGTTAGCACGGATGAGGTTCGAGCGCTACAGGCCGGGGATAATGTACTGATAACAGGTACCATCTACACCGGAAGAGATATGGCTCATAAACGGTTAGTGGAACTGCTGCAAGCTGGCAAACAGCTTCCTATCGACTTGAAAGGTCAATTTATCTACTATGTCGGGCCCTCGCCGGCCAAACCCGGTCTAGCAGTTGGCTCGGCCGGCCCTACCACCAGCTATCGCCTCGATCCCTACACCCCCGCCCTGTTGGAACTGGGCCTCAAAGGAATGATTGGGAAAGGCACCCGCTCGGCAGAAGTTATCGCCGCCATGAAAAAGCATGGAGCCGTCTATTTTGGGGCCGTAGGCGGAGCCGCGGCTTTAATCTCCAAGAGCATCAAGCGGGCTGAGGTAATATGCTATCCAGATTTGGGGGCTGAAGCTGTTCATAAATTTTATGTCGAAGATTTCCCAGCCATCGTCGTCATCGATTCCCATGGTCAAAACCTTTACCAAACTCAGCCCCCACAATATAAAATATAAAGTGGAGAACAGGAGAGGCTGCTAATGGATTTAAAACATGAAGCTTTACAGCTACATCATAACCATCTGGGGAAAATCGAAGTAATCAGCAAAGTACCGCTAACCGATGAAGTTAATTTGGGCCTTGCCTACACCCCCGGAGTAGCAGAACCATGTAAAGAAATTCGTGCTAACCCGCAATCGGTATATAAATACACTGCCAAAGGCCGGCTGGTAGCCGTCGTCACCGATGGCTCGGCTGTATTAGGATTGGGCAACATCGGGGCTGCGGCAGCCCTGCCGGTCATGGAGGGCAAGGCGGCACTGTTTAAAACATTTGCCAATGTAGATGCTTTTCCCATCTGCCTTGATACCCAGGATGTGGACGAAATTGTGACCACCGTAAAATATTTAGCCCCTGTATTCGGCGGAATTAACCTAGAGGATATAGCGGCCCCCCGCTGCTTTGAAGTAGAAGCAAGACTAAAAGAAGAATTAGATATCCCTGTTTTCCACGATGACCAGCACGGTACAGCTATTGTTGTCCTGGCAGCTATCATCAACGCCCTTAAAATAGTAAATAAAGATATCGAAACATGCAAAGTTACCATCTGCGGCGCCGGGGCCGCCGGTGTTGCCATAGCAAAGCTGATGCTGTCCGCCGGTTGCTCAGATATAATTATCTGTGACAGTAAAGGGATTATATCTAACCTAAGAACCGATCTTAACCCGAGTAAACAACAACTTGCAGCCATGACAAATAGCAATAATTTAAGCGGTAGCCTAGCTGATGCCCTCAAAGGCCGAGATATTTTTATCGGTGTATCCGGGCCGGGGACTGTCAGCCAAGATATGATCCAAACCATGGCCAAAGATGCTATCGTTTTTGCCCTGGCCAATCCGGTACCCGAAATATACCCGGCTGAAGCTCATGCTGCCGGAGCCGCCGTAGTCGGTACCGGGCGCTCTGATTTCCCCAACCAAATAAACAATGTGCTCGTCTTTCCCGGTGTTTTCCGCGGGGCTCTTGAAGCCCGTGCTACCGATATTAATGAAGACATGAAAATCGCAGCAGCCTATGCAATCGCCGATCTAATCAGTCCCCACAAATTAGCTCCTGATTATTGTATTCCCAGCGTCTTCAACAGCCGGGTTGCAGCCCATGTGGCCGCCGCTGTTGCCAAAGCAGCTATTGAGTCCAAAGTGGCTAAAATTAACCTTAACCCAAATGAGCTAAAGGATTTACTGCTGGCCGGTAACTAGTAAAAACAATGAACCGCTTACTTTTTACCCTAGCCAAAACAAGCTGCTTGTATTAAACTTATGATAGTAAGGGGAGTAGCTAGAGCCAGTTGGGCTCGGACAAGCCAACAACACGGGATTTAAGATCCTCTGGTTTGTCCTCTGCTTATGGGCAGACTGCAAGACCTTAGACACCAATCTATTTTTGGTGGCTAAGGTTTTATTTTTTGCTGTCCAACACATCATACTAGCTGATAAGGGAGGTTATTTTTTGCAAACTTGGCATTGTAAATCGCAAAGTAAAACTGCACAAGAACTAAAAACCGACTTAAAGCACGGTTTAAGCGCGCAGCAAGCTGTCTTGCGCCAGCGCCAATACGGCCCAAATGAACTCAAACAGGAAAAACAAATACCCATCTGGCGTAAACTGCAAGCCCAATTTCAAGACTTTCTTACCTTGACTTTGCTGGCTGCCGCGGCTATTTCTTTTTTGGTCGGTGAGCGTACTGACGCCCTTTTGATTTTCCTAATTGTCCTTCTTAATGCTGTTTTAGGCCTCGTGCAAGAAGGCCGGGCCGAAAAAGCTCTGACTGCTTTGATGGAAATGGCAGCGCCTCAAACTACCGTAATCCGAGCTGGCAACCCCGTAGTTATTCCGGCCCGTGATCTGGTCCCAGGTGATTTGGTTCTGTTGGAGACGGGTACTGTGATTCCCTGCGATTTGCGCCTTTCGGCGACAACAAACCTAAAAATTGACGAAGCAGCCCTCACCGGCGAATCTCTCCCAGTGGAAAAGGATGCTAACCTAGCCCTGGCCGCTATGGTTCCTTTGGCTGACCGGATCAACATGGCCTACGCCGGAACTACAGTGGTTTACGGACGCGGGCAGGGTTTGGCAGTGGCCACCGGTATGGAAACGGAAATAGGTCGGATTGCCGGCCTACTGTCCGATGTTGGGGCAGAAAAAACCCCGCTACAAGATCGGCTTGATTCCTTAGGAAAAACTTTAGGTACTATCGCTCTTATAATTTGTAGCTTCATATTCTTAACTGGGGTTATCAGGGCCAAACAAGCCGGAACGGTCCTGCTGGATATGTTTTTGGTGGCGGTGAGCCTGGCCGTAGCTGCTATCCCGGAGGGACTGCCCGCTGTGGTTACCATTGTACTGGCTTTGGGCACGCAGCGGATGGCTGGCAAAAATGCTATTGTTAAGAAACTGCAAGCGGTAGAAACCTTGGGTTCAACTACAGTGATCTGCACCGACAAAACCGGTACCTTGACCCAAAATAAAATGTCCACCGTTGCTCTTTGGAGCGGCGGCGAGTCATATCAACTATCCGGCCCGGCCCATCGTAGGCTAATCTCCCACCCCGACCGGCCAGTTGAACCGGACCGGGATTTAAACCTAATCTTAAAGACTGTTGTTTTGTGCAACGATGCCATCGTGGAAAACAACGCCTCCGGTTTTAACTTCATCGGCGACCCCACCGAATGTGCCCTGCTTGGTTTGGCGACCGCCGGTGATTCTGGCACCATCTCTGATCTTCGCAGCCAGTTTCCTCGTCTGGCTGAGGTGCCCTTTGATTCACGCCGCAAAATCATGACTACTTTGCACCAAGAAGAAGACGGAAGTTACCTGGTACTGACCAAAGGAGCACCGGATGTTATCCTCAACCTTTCCAACCAACTCCTGCTCGACAATCATGAGCACGATCTAAGCCCTGATTTAATAAAATTGATTGAGCAGCAAAATAACATCATGGCCGAGCAGGCTCTTCGAGTGCTGGCTCTGGCTTACCGCCGCTTGCCGGCCCAGCAAAAGTTGCCTGATCCGAAAACATTGGAACAAAATCTCGTGTTCCTTGGCTTGGTCGGGTTAAAAGACCCGCTCCGCCCGGAAACAAAGCCGGCTGTTCAAAAGTGCCGCTTGGCTGGGATCCGCACAATTATGATTACCGGCGATCATCCTGCTACCGCCCGGGCTATCGGCCAAGAGTTACAGCTGACAGATGGCAACAGTTTCCTTACCGGCACTGAGCTCGATCAGCTGAGCCCGGCCGAATTTGAAGAAAAAATAAGCTCAGTCAACGTCTTTGCCCGGGTGACACCACAGCATAAAAGCTCAATCGTGGAAACCCTACAAAAGCTAGGTCATGTTGTCGCCGTTACAGGAGACGGCGTTAATGACGCCCCGGCCCTTAAAAGGGCCGATATCGGAATCGCTATGGGCATCACCGGGACTGATGTAGCCAAAGGTGCTGCCGACATGATCCTAACTAATGATAATTTTGCTAGCATTGTAGAGGCTGTTAACGAAGGTCGCATTATATATGCAAACATACGGAAATTTGTTTATTTCTTGTTGTCCTGTAATGTGGGCGAGGTTCTTATTATCCTCCTGGCCCTACTCGGTCGACTCCCTTTTCCTTTGCTTCCGGTACATCTGCTGTGGTTAAACCTCCTTACAGATGCATTACCTGCGTTAGCCCTAGGGCTGGAACAGGCGGAACCTGGCGTCATGGATCGAGCACCGCGTCCGCCCCAAGAGCCGCTTTTGGACCAAAAAATGCTAACCGGTATCGTTTTCCAAAGCATCATTTTGGCCGTATCCGTGCTGGCTGTGTTTGTTATCGCTCTTGATAACTTCGGTCTAAGCAACGCCCGCACCATGGCCTTTACAACATTAGTACTGGCCGAGCTGCTACGGTCATTTACCAGCCGGTCCGAAAACTATACCATCTTTCAGCTGGGCCTGCTGTCCAACTCCGCCCTGTTGGGGGGAGTCTTGCTGTCGGCCGGTTTGTTTCTGTTAACCTTATATATTCCCGCTCTAAGAGCTATTTTTCATACCACACCTATTACTGCGGCCATGTGGCGCCTAATTTTGCCGGCGGCTATCCTCCCAGCTGCCGGGGCTGAATTGAGAAAGGTTCTATTCGGTTACAAATCACGGTAACGGATATTTGCCGTTCCACACTATTTGGCGGTAGTTTACCGGATTTGTATCCCCTTCCGTATTGATCAGCAACACTTTAGCCTTGTCATCCAACCCCAGTTTATCCCGCAACTGCTTACAGTCTTGTTGTAATAATAACAGCGCAAGTAGCCCGGTACCTATTGCACCTGATTCGCCGGCCACAATTGGATCATCCCCCAGTGGATTAGCTAAAATACGAATACCCTGGGCCGCAACATAATCGGGGCAGACCAGGTAGCCATCGGCAAATGGGCGGATGATATCCCAAGCGATTGGGCTGGGCTCCTTACAGGACAACCCGGCCATAATACTGCCTAAATCCCCGGCTGCCAGCCGAGGCTCTTTTTCGCCGGCAACAGCCGATTCAAATATACAAGCCGCTCGTTCAGGCTCCATGATTATCGTCTTTGGGTACCGTTCCCGATCGCGGTTCACAAAATAGCCTAAAATTGCACTGGCAAATGATCCTACTCCCGCCTGTAAAAACAAATGGGTTGGCTGCGGGAGTCCTTTATTTTCGAGTTGGTCACTGATCTCCGCCGCTATCGTAGTATACCCTTGCATTATCCAGCGCGGTATTAGCTCATAGCCTGCCCAAGCAGTATCTTGAATCAAGTGCCAACCTTCTTCTTTAGCCTTCTGTCGAGCCAGCTTTACAGTATCGTCGTAATTAAGATCTGTAACCACCGCCTCAGACCCGGTTTCTAAAATGGCTTCCACCCGCCGCCGGGCTGCCCCCCGGGGTAAATATACAATCCCCCGCTGTCCCAGCTGCTGCGCCGTCCACGCCACCCCCCGCCCATGGTTTCCAGCAGTAGCGGTAGCAAAGGTAACTACCCCTAGTTTTTGCCGCACATCATTGGAATTAAGGTTGGCAAAAGACAATCGTTCTTCAGGCAATCCTACCTGCCGCCCGATGAACTTTCCTATTGCGTAAGAGCTGCCTAACCCCTTGAACGCATTGAGGCCAAACCGGCTCGATTCATCTTTTACATAAATATGCCCAACACCCAGCTTCTGGGCTAGATTAACCAGATTAAAAAGCGGTGTTGGCCGGTAGGTTGGCCACGATTGGTGAAACTTACAAGCCTTTTGGGCTGTTTTTAGATCCAAAAAATCCGGCACTTGATCGTTTGCAAATTCCTGCCTGTTCTTTTCGGCTAAAAAAGCTTTAAGACCCAACCTCTTGATCTCGTAGATCATATTATCCCTCCTGGTTGTAATTATCCTTACCATCCGCCTCGAGAACAAAACCGCCCGGCTTTATACTTCTTCCAGTTATCGGCCCTAATTCCTGTTCAAAAATAAAGGCCCCGACGCTTTTTTCGCCAGGGCCCACTGCAACGGTCGAAATAAATTCCGCTGTCCCCACGAGCCGATTTTTAAATTTTACCAGACGGCATGTATCCGCAATCGTTCCTGTTCATCGATCCGGGCCACAACATAACTGTCACCGCTTTCGAATCTGTGCTGAAAACTGCCAACTTGAATGGTCACATTAGGATATACCTTTTTTATCTTGATTATCCCCTTGGCGTTTGTTTTAAGAACAGTCGGTATGCCTGCCGGAGAGCCAGCTTCATTGGCCACTATCTCCTTGTTGGCATATACCGTTCCTCCCCTGATTATTCCCGGCCTTCCTTGCACTTTTACCATACGGCCGGCCTTCAAATTGGCTTGATAACACCCCGGGCCGAAGGCAATTATATCGCCAGTGGCTTTAATATTCGCACCTTGAATATAGTAAGCCTTAAACGACAGCTCTTCCTTCTGTTCTAGTTTCTCCTTTTCTTTTTGTTCCAGCAAACTTTCCAGATAGGCCTGGATCATTTGATTGATCCCGATCAGATCATCAATTCCCACATCCTCAGATCGGCAATCAGAGCACAGCAATTCCCGCAACGGATTGAGCACAGCCAGCGCATCTTGGACTGATGCGTCATCAATCCCGCTGTAGGCCGCATATAAACGCTCAGTCAGTCCCTTAATGGCGGGTAACTTGTAATCCACCAACTTCCGGAAAATCCTAGTCCAACCTTCACGGGTAATTGCTTCGACCAAGCGTGGATAACAGCTCATTTGGGCCATAATATCGACACATTTAGCTAAGTCCTTGGCCAAATTCCTCCAATTAGCCCATTGTTCCTGATATAACAGGGCAAAACCACCCGCTCGCGCCAAACCGCCGATCAAATTACCATGCACTTCTATTTGCCCCCAGGCTTTTAACGTAGCATGGTGAGCATTTCCTATGATATTAATGTCACCGCCGGCTTCCACAGCCATATTCTCGTCGACGTTTCCTCTAACGACCACATCGCCGTCAAATCTAATGTTGCCAGTGCTTAAATTTACACCATGCTCCCGTACCAGTACCGGAAGCACCTCAATTCGCCCATTGATCACAGCTGGCCGTCCATTTCGCCTGGCTACAACCCTCATATCCTCGATCAATTCGCACCCTTCACCGGCCCTCAACTTTATATCCTTCGGTTCCGGCGCTGGTATAACTTGGCCCGTTACTGATAGCCCGGGTTTTCCCGGCTGAGCCGGGTGCTTTAGCGCCAACTCGGTCCCTTCTTTGACTGAAGGTATTTGGACGAGTTGGCGCCAATCGATCTTTTCTGTTTCATCAGTTGGCAATTGAACGCGAGCCTCTTGTTCAAATTTAAACTCAATATACGCATCCTTGCCACAGACCGGCGGCGTTCCCTGGGCAACAATTTGCGGCTCCACGGTGGGATTGGCTGCAAAAGCCGCAATAGCACCCATATCAAGCCCTTGATTGATACCTCCTTTTTTAAGCGCTGCTAACACTTGGCTGGGATCGACGCTGGGGGGACATTCATCTAACACTACATCCTCAAACAGGTTGCAAATAAAAGGAAACTCCTTTAAAATGCGGTAATCGCCAAATACTGCCGGCTTAACTTGGACTGTAGCCGAAAGCCCATCCGGGGCAATTTCAACTATTATTTCCGCCTCAGACATTGTTGTTGCCGATGC
>JAAZKX010000088.1 GCA_012799605.1 Bacillota bacterium
CTCGGTGATTCTGGTGGAACGCTTCCGAGACGGACCCGACGTCCTTGTAAGTTAAGAGCGGTCTTTTTCTTACGGGGTTGTAGGAGGTAATTCCCGACGAGAGCTGGCCGCGGTTCTGTACGTCAAGCAGCATTCTCGGTATGAGACGCGTCGCTTCAAGGGGACCGCCGTCGGGACACATGGGCGATCGTTCTACTGGATGATCTTTATCGCCAAGGAAGTGGTAAACAGCGACAACGCCGCATTCTTCATGTAACTCGCCCATCGAAGAAATTTGCTCCTGAGTTTTGCCGACGTCCAGCGCGATCGTAGGATCGGGACCTTCCGCGTTCGCGACCAATGAAAACGCGGAACGTCCGACGCCTTTCAGTTATCGTCGGAAGGACGCGTCGCAAACCGAATGCTGCCGGCGAAAACAGAGTCTCTGTCGCGGCTGATTCGTATCCTCGGCGCCATCCGTTCACAAAGAGTAAATTATACCAGACTTACGTAAGATTTGAACGGGGGCGTATGAAAGAGGAGTGAAGTCAGCGCGACGCGCGACGCATTTTCAAAGGGCGTTTCCAGAAGTTTGAACGCGACGTCAAGGCCGGCGTATTTTTTTAAAAAAAAGGACGCGTCTCCGATCGAGTCGCGTCCTTGCGTGATGAGTTTATATGATACGCGGCGTCGAGCCGCACGATTCGGTTGGCGTCACCAGCCGTAGACGATGTTCGACTCGATCGTTTTACGCGCCATGTCGAGGTCGACTCCGGTTTCCTTCATGTAGAGTCTGATGGCGTGGAGCTTGTCTCCCGCGGCTTTCGCGAGGCAGTCTCTCGCGAGCTCGCTCGCGCGCGCATTACCTGTGACGCCGAGCACGGCCTTGGAGATAACCCAGACGTCGCGCGGACGCTTCGTAATGCGAATCGGTTCCTCGTTGGGATAATTTTCCTCGAGCGCGGCCCGGGCGTCGTCTTCGTCGTCCGCCCAGGTGATTACGATATGCGACGGCGTTTCGATTTCAAATAGAGCCATAAAATTCCCTCGTCTAAAAGGGTTGAGTTTATTTTCATCAGGCGTCGCGGTTCGACGTCTGAACATTGATTGGCGCAAGGACGGTTTGAACGCTCTTGCGGAAAGTATTGCGTCGTAGAGCGTCGCGAGACGCCGACCGACGCGTTAAGGAAGAGGGTTATCGCGCCATTGACGACCCAAAGCAAGGCGGCGGATACAGAACCGACGTTCCGAACCCGCCGCCGCGCCTTCTGCGCCGCTTTCGTCGTCGACTCGGCGCGAACGGTTGTTAAGCGAACTTTTTACTTTTCAACGGTGAAGGCGTGAACCGTCGTGTGACGATAGGTTTCGCCGGGCTTGAGAATCGTCGACGGGAAGTCCGGTTGGTTGGGGGAGTCCGGATAATGCTGCGTCTCCAGGCAGAAGGCGTAGAACTGTTCGTACTTGTAATCGCCGACGCCGGTCGATCCGTCGAGGACGGTTCCGGAGTAGAACTGGACGGCGGGCTCCGTCGTTGTGATCGTCATGACGCGGCCCGTCTTGGGATCTTTAACGACGGCGCA